>PQAH01000211.1 GCA_003105195.1 Bradyrhizobiaceae bacterium | reverse complement strand
GGCAAGGACCGCGACCGCGGCGAGCCGCGCGAGTGGCGCGATCCCAAGGAGCGGCGCGGGCGCGAGCCCGATCCCAACTCGCCCTTCGCCAAGCTCGCGGCCCTGAAGGAGCAGCTCGAGGGCAACAAGGACGGACGCTGATCCCGGCGGCCGAACCATGAGCGACCAGCGCCAGCGCATCGACAAGTGGCTGTGGCACGCGCGGGTGGTGCGCACACGCTCGGCGGCGGCCGGTCTGGTGACGGCCGGCCATGTGCGGGTGAACGGCGAGCGGGCGCAGGCGGCCAGCCGGCCGGTGCGCTCCGGCGACGTGATCACGGTCGCCCTCGACCGCAGCGTGCGGATCCTGAAGGTCGCGGGCTTTGCCGAGCGGCGCGGACCGGCGGAGGCCGGGCGCGCCCTCTACGAGGACCTGACGCCCCCGCCGGAGGCGCCCGCGGCGGTGGCTCTCGCCCCGGCCGCGCGGGAGCCCGGCACCGGGCGGCCCACCAAGCAGGAGCGGCGCGCCCTCGATCGGCTCAAAGGCGCGGATCTGGAATGAAAATCCACCTTGACCCCGGCCCTTGCACGCCTCCGGGGCATGGGGTAACGCAGCCGCAGCCATCAGACAGCGGCCCGCGGGACCGGAGCAGACGATGACCTATGTCGTCACCGAGCAATGCATCAAGTGCAAGTATATGGACTGCGTCGAGGTCTGTCCGGTCGACTGCTTCTACGAGGGCGAGAACATGCTCGTCATCCATCCGGACGAGTGCATCGACTGCGGCGTCTGCGAGCCCGAATGCCCGGTCGAGGCGATCAAGCCCGATACCGAGCCGGGGCTCGAGAACTGGCTGAAGCTGAACGCGGACTACGCCAAGACCTGGCCGAACATCACGGTCAAGCGCGACCCCCCGGCCGACGCCAAGTCCTGGGAAGGGGTGGCGAACAAGCTCGAGGAGCATTTCTCGCCCGGCCCGGGAACCGGCGATTGAGCGGCGGAGGGGGCAGGCGCGGCTGCGCCTCACGTCCTCTCGTTAACGAAGTCGGGAAAATTACCTAAGAAGCGGCAAAAAGCTGCATTTTGCAGTGCGGGAAGGGTTTGAAAACCGCCAAAAACGTGCTATATAAACCCCACAATGAACAAACAGCCCGAATCCGCTCCCCCTGGGGAGCTTATTTTTTCGGGTTTTCCTGGGGAACGGTCTTAGAAGGGCGTGCAGTCCCACGCGAGAGCAGTGGCCGGAAAAACGCGTCATCGCTTGAAGAAGAGCGCAGCCAAGAAGACCTCGGCCGGCCCGCGCCGGAGGGGGTCGTCCACCTCACCCCGTGCGGGCAATCGCGCGGTCACGAAATCGAAGCCGGCGGCTCAGAAGGCGGGCCGTCAAGGAGCAACGCGCGGTATGAGCAATAAGAAGGCGCCGGTTCGCACGGCGCAGCGTCCCGTCGAGCGTCCCGTCCCGGCCCCGGTCGAGAAGCAGGCGCCGAAGGCCACCCAGCGGCAGGGTTTCAAGACCAACGAGTACGTCGTCTACCCGGCTCACGGCGTCGGCCAGATCGTCGCCATCGAGGAGCAGGAGGTCGCCGGCTACAAGCTCGAGCTGTTCGTCATCAACTTCGCCAAGGACAAGATGACGCTGCGGGTTCCGACCTCGAAGATCGCCGCGGTCGGCATGCGCAAGCTCTCCGAGGGCGCGCTGGTCAAGCGCTCGCTCGAGACACTCAAGGGCCGTGCCCGCATCAAGCGCACCATGTGGTCGCGCCGCGCGCAGGAATACGAGGCCAAGATCAATTCGGGGGACATCGTCGCGATCTCCGAGGTGGTCCGTGACCTCTATCGCTCGGACACGCAGCCCGAGCAGTCCTACTCGGAGCGTCAGCTCTACGAGGCGGCGCTCGATCGGCTCGCCCGCGAGATCTCGGCTGTGCAGCGCATCACCGAGACCGAGGCGATCAAGGAGATCGAGGGCGCGCTCGCCAAAGGCCCGCGCCGCGGTCCGAAGCCGGCCGAGGACGCCGAGCCCGTCGTCGAGGAAGAGGCCGCGTAAGCGACCCTTTCATTCGCGAGATACCGAAAGGCCCGGCCGCAAGACCGGGCCTTTTCGCTGCGCGCATTCGCGCCTGTTCCTCCTGTGTCACACTCGCGGTCGTGACGAGAAACTGCGTGCAACGCCCGTCACTCGACGACGATCTTCACCTTGGTGCCGGGCCTGAGGGCGTCGCCCTTGGCGAGGCCGTTGATGATCAGGAAACGGTCGAGCGGGCGATCGGCGACGTCCATGCGGCGGGCGAGGATCTCGGAGGTGTCGCCGGGCCGCGCCGTGACGATGCGCAGGCGGAGCGGCTTGGCGCCCTGGATCTCGGCGAGCGACATGCGCCGGAAGGTGTTCACCGAATGGCGGAAGGCGAGGTCCATCACGGGCGTCTTCTGCTTGGCCGCGAAGATGAAGCGGTAGACGTCGCTGCCGAAGCGGATCGCGTAGAGGCGGAACGACCAGGTGTCGCCCTTGGCGGTCGCGGTCGCGGCCGGGAAGCCGTTGAGGGTCAGCGCCTCCACGGAGCCGGGATCGACGTTCTCGATCCAGCCCGAGGTCAGGTAGTCGGTCAGCGGCTGCTCGGCCGCGACCTGCACGACGTCGAGGCGCAGCGCCTGGCCGCCGCCCGCGCGCACGCCGAGCACGGCCTGGGCGGTGTTCTCCAGCGTGAAGCCCTCGGGGGCCGTGAAGGTGAAGCCGAGACGGGGATGCAGGAAGCGGCGGCCGCGCACGAAGCCCTCGCTCGGATCCTCGCCGTAGACCAGACCTTCCAGGCTCTCGAGATAGGTGTCGCGGTCGCGCGCGACGTCGCCGGGCGCGCGGTGCTGGCGCGCATTGGCGAGCGCCACGCCGATGCGGGCCGGCGTGCTCGGATGCGAGGAGAGATAATCCATGAACCGCGGATCGGCGCCGCTCTGCTGCACCTTGAGCTCGGCATTGCGGCCCATGGCGGTGAGGAAGCGCACCGCGCCGTAGGGGTCGAAGCCGGCGCGCGAGGAGATGCCGACGCCGATGCCGTCGGCCTCGAGCTCCTGGCCGCGCGAGAAGGTCGCGAGGGTGATCTTGGAGCGGGCGAGCGCGAGCGCGCCCATCTGCGCGTCGTCGAACACCTCGTTGGCGACGCGGGTCACCAGCGCGGCCTGGCGCGCCTGCGCCTCGCGGATCGCGGCGTGGCGCGCGATCACGTGCGCCATCTCGTGGGAGAGCACCGAGGCGAGCTCGGAGGTGTCGTTGGCGAGCGAGAGCAGCCCGCGCGTGACGTAGAGCTGGCCGTCGGGAAGCGCGAAGGCGTTGACGGCCTGCGAGTTGAGCACGGTGACCCGGTAGCGCAGGTTCGGCCGCTCCGAGGCCGCGACCAGGCGGTCGACCGTCTGGCTGATGACGGCCTCGAGCTTCGGCGCGTCGTAGGCGCCGCCATAGGTCGCGATGATGCGCTGGTGCTCGCGCTGGGTCGGCTCGGTGGCGCCCGGCTTCGGCGGATCCGGCAGGCTCACCGGTACGGTCGCCATGCCGAGCCGGGTCGTGTCCGAGCAGCCGGCGAGCAGCGCGCCGGCGAGGCCGGCCGCGAGCCAGATCCGAGAATGCCTCGCCGCTGCGCTCACGCGCTTTCCCTCCTCACCGCCGCTCCATCGGCTCGATCTGCTCGGGCCGGGTGGCGTCGATCCACGGCCCGCCGCGCTCCTCCACCCAGCCGCGGACGCGCACCCTTCGTCCCGACAAGCCGTTCGGCGCGGTTCCGGCGGCCGCGAAGGCGCGCTCATGACGTTTCGCGATGGTGACCGTGAAATCCTCCGACCAGCGCCGGCCGAAATTCACGTAGATGGTCCCGCCGCTCTCGCGCACCGAGACCACCTTGCCTTCGACGATCGCGAAGCGGCCGCGCCGCTCCAGAATGCCGCTCACGTCTTCCGCCTGCGCAATGAGATAATACGGATCGGCCCACAGGCCAAGCTTCGCGGCGCGGGCCGCGAGCTCCCGATGATAGAGCGCGGCCGCGCAGGCCGGGTCCCCGATTCGGGCGACCCTGCCATGACCGGCCGCGACGATCTCCTCCTGGAGCCAGTCCTGCCGGCCATTCTCCTCCAGGAACACGTGCGCGAGGAGGCGGCCGTAGCGGTCGCGGCCCTCGCCGAGGCGTCTCAGGACCACGGTCCGGCCCGCGAGCCGCGCCGCGAGGTCGCGGACCGCCGCGCCCTGCGCACCGTGCGGCATATTGTCGAGCCCGGCGAGGCGCACCTCGCGGCCGTCCTCCAGCACCAACGTGCGGGCGTCCGCGACGGCGCGGACCGTGGCGGTCTCGGGGGCCGCGAAGCGGCACTTGGCGGCGCCGGCGGCGCCGCGCGTCTGCGCCGCGGCCGGCACCAGGCCCGCCGCCGCCAGGATCATGAGCGCCAGGCCGGTTCCACGGCCGGCGCCCCGGACGCGCGTCCACCCCTCCATACCGTCACGGAAGCCGGCCATTGGGGCGACAGTGCGGCGCCGGCCGGTCCGTTCACAGGGCGAGGCGAAGGCGGCCGTCAGCCGAGGGCCACCCGCTCCAGGCCGGCCGCGTCCAGGATCGTCAGCACGCCCCCCGCATGCGCGATCAGTCCGGCGCGGCGAAACTTGCCGATCACCCGGCTGACATGGACCGGCGTCAGGCCCACCAGGTCGGCGATGTCGCGCTGGCGCAACGGGAACGGATAGCGCTCCTCGCGGATCACGCTGCGCTCGCGCACCCTGCGCGCCAGCGACACCAGCAGGCGCGCGATCCGCTCGTCGGCGGTGCGCCGTCCGAGGTCGATGATCATGTCCTGCGCGGCCTTGGTCTCGGCGAGAAAGACCTGGGCGAGCGCCTGCAGCGTGCCGGGGTCGCTCGCGAGCCGCGCCTGGATGTCGGCGCGCCGGATGCGGCTGTAGCGCACCTGGGTCAGCGCCTGGAACGAGATCCCCAGCGTGTCGCGGAAGATCAGCTCGGTGGACAGCAGGTCGCCGGACATGAGGATCGAGAGGATCTGGCGCCGCCCGTCGGGGAGGATCGCGACGGCGAGCGTCCAGCCGTAGCAGAGGATGAACACGTCGTCGGTCTTCTCGCCGCGCCGGTAGATCGTCTCGTCGGCGCGCGCCCCGCCGAAGCTCTGGCGCATCCGCCGCGGCTCGCCCCGCGCCGCCTGCAGCACGCCGCAGATCCCGTTCGGGCGCAGCGGACAGGTCGCGCAGGCGGTCGGTGTCTGAGGATCGCTGATCACGGGGGTGCGGCGGTTTCGAGACGCGGAATCGTCGCAAGCCTGCAGGGTCCCGCGCAAGTGGATATCCCCCGATCGGGTCGACGAATCCACGATCATCACGTGCGCGATAACCCAGGTTATCGACCTGCATTCAAGGGCGTTAGCGATGCGTTGCCGTCACGTCGGCATGATGCGGGCCGGGCGGGTTCGGTCGAGTCGCGTCGACCCGCCAGAGTTGCGAAATGTGCGCGGCGCCGGGCCGCGCGGCGTCGAGTCGATCTCCGCGTTCGCACCCCCATTCACAACGCTGGAAGGCAAGACATGTCCACCTCCACCTCGGTCGATGCGCGCCTGAAGTTCGTCGGTCTCGACGAGACGAGCCGCGCGCTCCTGCGCGAGCTCAAGCCGCTGGTCATGGCGGCACTGCCGGGGATCCTCGACCGCTTCTATGACCGGGTCGCGCAATGCCCCGACACCGCGCGCCTGTTCGGCGACACCCAGCACATGCGCCGCGCCCGGGAGGCGCAGCTCAAGCACTGGGAGCTGATCGTCGGCGGCGAGTTCGGCGAGACCTATCTGGCGTCGGTCAACCGCATCGGCGAGGCGCACAACCGGCTCGGCCTCGAGCCGCGCTGGTACATCGGCGGCTACAGCCTGATCCTTTCCGGCATCCTCGAGGCCATCGAGACGCAGGCAAGGTCCGGCCTCGGCGCGCGCGGGCGCGGCACCAAGGCGCGCCTGCTCGCGGCCGTGACCGCGGCCGCGCTGATCGACGTCGACTTCGCGATCTCGATCTATCTCGAGGCCGGACGGCGCGACAAGCGCGAGGCGCTCGAGCGGCTCGCCACCAGCTTCGACGCCAATATCGGCGGCATCGTCGGCACGGTCTCGGCCGCCGCCAGAGAGCTCGAGTCCGCGGCCGGCACGCTCACGGCCTCGGCGCAGGAGACGCAGCAGCTCTCCTCGACGGTGGCGGCGGCCTCGCAGCAGGCCTCCAGCAACGTGCAGTCGGTCGCCTCCGCGGCCGAGCAGCTCGCCGGCTCGGTGAGCGAGATCGGCCGCCAGGTGGCCCAGTCGAGCGAGATCGCGGTCGACGCGGTCTCCCAGGCGGGCCAGACCGATGCGCGCATCCTCGACCTGTCGCACGCGGCCGGGCGCATCGGCGACGTCGTCAAGCTGATCACCGCCGTGGCCGAGCAGACCAACCTGCTGGCGCTCAACGCCACGATCGAGGCGGCGCGCGCCGGCGAGGCCGGCAAGGGCTTCGCGGTGGTCGCCCAGGAGGTGAAGGCGCTCGCCGCCCAGACCGCCAAGGCGACCGACGAGATCGGCCAGCAGATCGCCGGCATGCAGGTGGCGACGCAGGACTCGGTCGCCGCCATCAAGGCGATCGGCGGCACCATCGGCCGCATCGCGGAGATCGCGGGCGCGATCTCGGCCGCGGTCGAGGAGCAGGGCGCGGCGACGCGCGAGATCTCGGGCAACGTGCTGCAGGCCGCGCAGGGCACCTCCGAGGTCGCGGCGCGCATCGCCGACGTCAACCGCGGCGCGAGCCAGACCGGCTCGGCCGCCGCCCAGGTGCTCGCCTCCTCGGGCTCGCTCGCCGCGGAAAGCGACAAGCTCAAGCGCGAGGTGGACAGCTTCCTGGCGCTCGTGCGGGCGGCCTGACGCTCCCGCCCTGCGGCCGCGCGGCACGCCCCACCCCGCGCCGCGCGGCCGGTTCGTGAGGCCGGGGCGGTTTCCCGCCGCCGAAATTTCCCGTTTCGAGAAGCCGTGCGAGGCACTATGTCTTGAGCCCACGGTCCCGTAGCTCAGCCGGATAGAGCAGCGGTTTCCTAAACCGAAGGTCGCAGGTTCGAGTCCTGCCGGGACCGCCAAAGACATCGCCTATTCGATCAAGATGCCCCGAAAGTTAATAGCCTTGCCATTTGAGACGGTCCGCGGCTGTCTGGTGATCCCCTGCAACGTGCAGGTCACGAGTCTCTGACCGGCGTCTCTGTGCCTAGTTCCACACCGGCGTTCGCCCTTCAACCAATGGGCGACCCCCCGCCTGTGGTGCTGGCGCGAGCGACGCAATGAGCCAATCCATCTCGAATCGTGCGGCCGAGAGAATGCTGACATAGGAATGAATGAGCACGCCCGCTGGTAGTTGATTTGCGTCGATCGATTCCACACGTCCCTTACCGATCAGCATGATGTCGAACTTGGCCGCCGACGCGAGGCGTGGCGCTAAGTCGTCACGATACTTCTCAGCTTGAGCGATGTCGTCGCGAGTGATGGAGTGCGATGGCCGCTTGAACTCGATCAGCAGGTAGCTGTCGCCGTAATCCTGGGACAGCAGGAGATCGGGTCGCTTGGCCGCTCGATTGCCCTTAAACTTCTGGTCGCAATAGGATTCGATCATCGTCTTGAGGGTCAAGTTGGATGACATCATCGAATAATTGCGTCCTAACATCCAGAGCGCGCCCTGGAATGCCTTGTGCGCGTCCTTTTCCAGAGTGGCCGGATTCTGAATTAGGCGGTCCACGCCGTCGAGAAACGTCCTGCGGTGCCTAGCGTGGACGCCGATCATCGAGAGTTCAAGGATACCGAATTGTTCGAGAGCCTCAGCGAAAGATTCGACGTCGCTGTCCTTCGCCTTGTTGATGCGGTCGAGGACTTCCCAGTAGGCGTCCTGCTCCATCGCGTCGAGCGCGACCTCGACGATGGTTTCGATCTTCTCGGTGGAGTCTCCATAGAAGCGGACCAGAATCCTCTGGATCGCATCATTGGCGAACCGGCGTCGATTCTCCGGAAGTTTCCGAAGGCGTGCTTCGATCTGGCGCTGTAAACGAGCCTTTTGCTGGCTCATCTCCTGCTGATATGTCTCCCTCAAAGCCTTCTTTAATGAAGCTCTAATTGCGGCCTGCGCTTCCAGGAAGGCTTTGCTGTTCTCGATGACGCCGCCCCAGTCGGCAGTCACGTCCTTCTCGATCCCGGGAACTTCGGCCTCGCCGTAGATGCGGCGTGCGAGCTTGGCAGGGACCTCGTCATCCTCGTCCAGGCCGAAAAGCTGAGGCTTGCCGACTGCCTTGCCCCCCACCTTAACGATTATGCCCGGAGAGCGCGGAAGCTTCTTTCCCTCGGCGACTGTGAACTTCAGATCGAGGTTTCCGGCCGACGGTAGCGTCGACACAACCGCGGTGGTTTCCCCAGGAACATCGTCAACCGAGAGCGCGACGCCATTAACGAATACTCGGAAGCTGTCTTCGCGGCCATACTCGTAGATGAGTATCTCGCGCAGCCTATCAGGGGTGGGGAAATTCAAGCCGTCGTCCAGGTGCGATAGAGTGACTGTCGTTCCGGTCTCGCCGCCCTTTGCGTCACGCTCCTCGAAGGAGAGGGGTATTGATTCAAGATCATCGGGATTGTCGACGAGTTGCTTCTTGTCAATCACCAGTGTGCAGCGATGGTCGCGCTTGACAGTGTCGATCCTCATCATGCCTGCGATCGTCAGCCCAGCAAACTTGCCAATACCCTTGCGACCCTTCACCCTCCGCCTGAGGCCGGGCGTCTCCTTGCCAATCCGCGATACCTTGTCGCTCGCAATATTCAGATACTCATCCCGAAGCTCGGCTGCCGTCATGCCCGTTCCATCATCCTGCACGACCACGCTGTCGCCCGACAGCGGATCGGGTAAGCTGATTTTCACAGTGCGTGCGTCGGCGTCCCAGGCGTTGTCGACCAATTCCTTTAGCGCGACTTCGCTCGACCTATAGGTCTCCCCTAGGAGCTTCGTGAGCTTCGTATCAACCGAGAAATGCACCGCCATTTAACATACTCCAGCAAGCAGGCACGGCGATGGTGCGCCGTCAAGCTCTCACCTATGCCTATCTTCGATCATAGCAGCAATGACTGTCGACCGAGGTTGGGGGAATCTGCAGTCCAAATGGGCACCGGCAGACACAATTGAGTCAAATGGCGCGACTCCGGCCCAATGTTGGGGTGGAGCGCCAAGTGGAGCTTGTTGGGGCCTATTTTGCGAGCGCTTCCGCCGTATCAGGTGCCAAGAGATGGACTTCAATTGCAGAGGCCGCGATATAGAGCGCGAGTACTGCGCTTAGGAAGATGCCCATAAGCAGCGTCGTCATGCGTCTGCTGTTCCGCGCAAGAATCTCCATCGGCCAGATTGCGGCCGGGTCGTTCACGCCGTTCCCACCGTAACCGCTCATGAACTTGCACGGCGAGACCGTGAGCTGTCGGTAGGCTGCCGCGGCTGTGGAATTCATATCGGCCGAATCGCCGATGACGACCATCTTGAATTTCTCCTTGCCCCACCAGGTTCGCGCCTGGCTTCCGTCCCTGTTGAGGTCCGGGACTTTGCAGAGATATTGCTTTCGCAAGCGGTCGAGCCGGGCAACAAGAGCCAACATCAGAACGCCGAGTAGCACAGCGCCGCCCGCGAACCAGCGATAGTTGCTTCTGTCGATAACGATGAACGTGAACGCGATGAGCGCAATTCCAAGAGCTCGGACACCTGCGGTCACCATGAAGGGCGGAGAGTCATGCACGAGAAACGTCCATTGTGAGATTTTGCCGACGGCCTGCAGCAGCAACGCGCTGAAGGCAGTCACCAGAATGGACGCGAGAGCCACGGTTTGCGTGAGCGGGCCATATTTTTCGCCGAACACCTGAGGCTCCCTAATAATACAGATGAACGCTCGGTGCGCCGGGAAGCGTGCAGACAGAATTGGTATCCCACTGCACAGTGCCGCCATAGGCTCCGCCGGTAACGCCGAAAACATACGTTCCCGCCTGCAAAACCCCGATTGCGGGCGTTGTCGGTGCGCCAAGATAGTTCGGAGTAACATAGTAGGCGCCAGACCAGTGGGCTGTGAGACCGGGTGAGTTGGTGTGGACGTGGAAATGGCAACCGACCACCGAGGTGGGGGGGCCGCCGGCATACTGAGCCATGTTGAGAACGGCGCCGGGCGCACCAGAAAAGCCTTCCCTACGTCGCGCGCGGACACCTGCAAAGCGCGTCGCGAGAAACCTGCTGGCGCGCGTCAGGAACGTCTCACGAGCCGCGTTACGCGGCAGTCTCGGCCTGTCGCCCATGAACATGTCCCAGTCTCGCATCATGTCGTGGACGTACGCCGTCAAAAATGGGAGCGGGCGCCCGAGTCCGTGTAGCGGCAAGACGCCGCTCGTTGGCCGCCAGAGCTGGAAGAGGGAATCCAGGAACGACATCGGCACAAGCTCTCCGTCGCCGAGCGTCACCGCCGGGAAGTCGTCTCGGCCAAGCGCCGAGAGCGCGTCGAGCTCGGTCACAAATTGTCGTGAGCTGGCCTCAATGTCGACGATTGAGGCTCCCTCCTCAATTTCATCGGTCCGGCGCTCGCCCTTGAAAAGAGCGTTGAGAATGCGCTGGCCGCGCTCCAGTTCGCGGTTTGTATAGTTAGCCATATCCCCCTGGCTCCTTACGGGCATCCCGTCGAAATACTACCAGACATGGTCAAGGCAGCCGAGCCGAAAAAAGCAGCGCGTATTCAAGGAGGTAGAGAGTGAGCTAATTGGGAAAACGCGGCAATACTAGCAAATAGAACACCGGACTTCGAACTTGGTGTCAGGCAAGCTGCGGATTCCGATGATTGCGGAC
>PQAH01000210.1 GCA_003105195.1 Bradyrhizobiaceae bacterium | reverse complement strand
GGCAGCAGGCCGACATTGCTCAGGACCGAGAAGCGCCCGCCGATGCCGGTGTGATGCTCGAGCATCGCGACCCCGTATTCGCCGAGGAGGTCGCGCAGCCCATTGCGCTTGCCCGCCTTGGCGGGCTCGGTGAGGCCGAGGAACAGGCGCGGGATCCGGTCGGCGAGCCCGGCCGCCTGCACGGCGCCGAGCGCCGCGATCGTCTGCATCAGGGTCTCGGCGGTGCCGCCGGACTTGGAGATCGCGACGAAGCGGGCGGTCGCGAGCGGCAGGGCGGCGAGCAGCCCCGCGAAGCTTCCGGCATCGAGATTGTCGAGGAAATGCAGGCGCGGGCCGGGGCGGAAGGCGCCGACCCCGGGCACCGCGTGGCCCGCGAGTTGCACCAGGGTCTGGCCGCCGAGGCTCGACCCGCCGGTGCCGAGCAGCACGATGTCCGTCGCCTCCGCGGTGAGCCGCTTGGCGGCCTCGGCGATAACCGCAAGGTCGTCGCTCGAAGCGGGCAGCCGCAGCAGGGGCAGGCCATCATCGGCGTGACGGTCCCGCAGCCAGTCGAGCGCAGGCTCGGCGCGCGTCAGCGCCGCGTCCAGCTCCGCGGCCGAAATCCCGTCGCGACCGATCGTCTCCTCGCGGGCATTGTCGATGGACTGGCGCAGGGGCATTCGGGTCAGCCGCCTTCCTTCTTGACGGCAGCCTCCTTGGCGGGCCCGACCGTGACGAACAGCAGGCCGTCGAGCAGGCGCTTGGCCACCCGTTTCGCATCCTCGAGGGTGATCGCCTCGATCAGCGCCTTGCGGCGGTCGACATAGTCGATGCCGAGGTCGTCGATCTGGATCTGCACCAGCTGGCCCGCGATCTTGCTCGACGTGTCGAAGCCGAGCGCATAGGAGTCCTTCAGGTAGGTCTTCGCCCGCTCGAGCTCCGCGGCGGTGGGGCCGCTCTCGGCCATGCGGCGGAATTCCTGCTCGATCAGCGCCACGGTCTCGGCAGCGCGGTCGGCACGCGTCGCGGTGCTGCCGCTCAGGATCGCGGTGCGCTCGAGCCAGACCAGGGTCGAATAGATCGAGTAGGCGAGCCCGCGGGTCTCGCGCACCTCGCGATGGAGGCGCGAGGAGAAGGAGCCGCCGCCGAGGATGTGGTTGACCACGTAGGCCGCGAAGAAGTCGGGGTCGCTGCGCGCGATGCCCGCGCCGCCGAACGTGATCACGGTCTGCGGCACCGCGAGGTCGACGGAAATGCGCTGCCCGATCCCTTGCGGCTTCGTCTCGGCGACCGGCGCGAGCCCGGACTTCGCCGGAAGGGAGCCGAAGGCCTGGTCGACGAGCCGTCCCGCGGTCTCGGCATCGACCGCGCCGACGATGCCGATCTTCAGGCCCTCGCGCGTGAAGACGCGACGCACATAGCCGCGCAGGTCGTCGGCCGCGATGCGCGGCAACGACTCGAGCGTGCCGTCGGCGGGGCGGCCATAGGGATGGTCGGGAAAGGCGGTGGCCCACCAGCGCTTGCTCGCGATGTGGTTCGGGCTGGTGCTCTCGCGGGTCAGGTTGGCCACGATCTGGCCGCGGATGCGCAGCACCGCGTCGGCATCGAAGCGCGGCGCGGCGAGCGCCGCGCGCAGCAGCGCGAAGGCCTCCTCGCGATTCTCGGCGAGCGTGCGCAGGGTGCCGCGGAAGCGATCGCGCCCGCTCGCGAAGCTCAGCTCGATCGCCTGCTCCTGCAGGCGCTCCTGGAACGCCTTGGCGTTCATGTCGCCGGCGCCTTCGTCGAGCAGGGCCGTCACCATGTTGGCGACGCCCGGCTTGTCGGCCGGGTCGGCGCTGGCGCCGCCGCGGAAGGCGAAATCCATGGCGATCACCGGCACCGAGGGCTCGTGCACGAGCCAGGCCTCGATGCCGCCCGGGCTGACGATGCGCTGGATCTTGGCGGCGGCGCCGGCCGGCGACGCGGCGGCCGCGACCAGCGCGCAGGCGAGCGCCAGCGCCGGAAGGCGCCGGCCGGGAACGAGCTTCATGAGCGCTTCTCCTCGCGGCCGTCCTTCACGAGATAGCCCGTGACCGAGCGCCTCTTGTCGAGGTAGCGCCGGGCGGCGGCGCGCACCGCCTCGGCCGTGACCGCGCGGATCCGGCCGGGCTTCGCCTGGATCTCGGCGACGGTCGAGCCGGTGGCGAGCGCGGCGCCGTAGAGCCGTGCCAGGGTCGACTGATTGTCCTGGGCGTAGACGTAGTCCGCGACCATGCGGTTCTTGGCGCGGGTGAGCTCCTCGGCGGTGACGCCGTTGGCGGCGACCTCGGCGATCGCCTGGTCGAGCGCCTCCTCGAGCTTCTCGAGGGAGACCTCCGGCCGCGGCGTGGCGTAGACGCCGAGACGGGTCGGATCGAGCGCGGTCTCCATGTACCAGGCGCCGGCGCTGGTCGCCATTTCCTTCTCGACCACGAGCACGCGATAGAGGCGGCTGGTCGAGCCGTTGCCGAGGATGTGCGCCAGCACGTCGAGGGCGTCCGCTTCCGGCAGATGCCGGCCGTGGCCCGGCGGGACCAGGTAGCTGCGCTGCAGGCTCGGCTGCGCGACGCGCGGATCCGCGAGGATGACGCGGCGCACCGCGCTCGGCGGCGGCTCCTGCGGCCGCTGCCGCGCCTGCCCCTCGCCGCGGCGCGCGATGGCGCCGTAGGTGCGCTCGGCGAGCGCCTTCACCTCGTCGACGCTCACGTCACCCGCCACCACCACGACCGCGTTCTCCGGCGTGTAGAAGCGGCGATAGAAGGCGAGCGCATCGTCGCGGGTGAGCTGCTCGATCTCGTGGCGCCAGCCGATGATCGGCCGGCCATAGGGATGGTTGAGGAAGAGCGCGGCCTGCACCTGCTCGCCGAGGCGGGCGCTCGGATTGTTGGCGACGCGCTGGTTGTGCTCCTCGAGCACCACGTCGAGCTCGGGCCGCACGTTCTCCTCGGTGAGCACGAGCCCGGTCATGCGGTCGGCCTCGAACTCCATCAGCATGGGCAGATGTTCGCGCGCGACGCGCTGGAAATAGCCCGTGTAGTCGACGGAGGTGAAGGCGTTCTCCTGGCCGCCGATGGCGGCGAGCGTCTGCGAGAAGCGGCCGGCGGGATTCTTCGCGGTGCCCTTGAACATCAGGTGCTCGAGGAAGTGCGCGATGCCGGACGTGCCGGCCGGCTCGTCGGCGGAGCCGACCTTGTACCAGATCATGTGCGTGACGACCGGCGTGCGGCGGTCCGGCACGACCACGACCTCGAGGCCGTTCGTCAGCGTGAAGTGGGCGACCGGCGGGGCGGCGGTCACCGCGCTCACCGGCAGGGCAGCCAGCGCGCATGCGCCGGCGACGAGACCCAGAACGTAACGGGAGGATGGAGTCACATAAGCCTCACGGGCCGCGCCGCGACGGGCGGCGGGCGATGAACGAGGAAGAATTGCAGCTGGGCAGCGCGACCGAGCCGGACATCACACCGGAGTCGGATCGAGCGGGCCGCGCCGAAGCGCCATCACTGTTCCTGACCCACCGCGCGGTCGAGGGGGTTCGGAATCTTGTAGCCCGGGCCCTTCTTCTCCGCGATGCCGTACGGGTGGCTCGGCGAAGGCGTCTGATAGCCGGCCGGCGGCTGCGTCAGGCTGGTGCGCGGCGGCTCGCCGGTGAACTCCTGCTGCTCCGGCTTGTGGCCGAGCAACGAGTTGAAGATATCGCCCTTGTAGTTGAGCTGGTCGGGCGACAGCGGCCTGCCCTGCTCCTCGTCCCAGCTCGGGCTGCCGCGGCTCGTCCGCGTCACCCGCCCGGCGCCCGCCTTGGCGCCGCGGCGCAACTCGTCGGGCGACATGCGGCGATGCGAGGGCGGCTCCTCGGACCAGAGCGGGTCGAAGACGCTCGACTTGGCGGCGGCCTGCCGGGCGCGCTTGAGGTCGGGGTCGCGGGGCCAGGCCGGGTTGGCGGCGGCGCCGAGACCCGAGTCGGGCGGCGGGAGATCCATCGAGGGCGGCAGCACCAGCGGCGAGCGCTCGCGGTAGTCGATGTCGGGACGATTGCCGACGTCGACGCCCATGCTGCCGAGCAGGTACTTGATCATCCGTTCCTCGAAGGTGTCCTCCTCGTCGTCGGCGACGGCAGGCGCTGCGGCGAGCGCGCAGGCGAGCGCGGCACCGCCCACGAGGGCGAGGAGCGAGCGGCGGAAGCCTGGGTTCGGTCGGCGGGACATGGCAGCGATCCGGTTACGCGGTGAATTCATCAATGCGCGGCGGCACTTAGGTGCCACTCTCGGCGGCCATTCTGACCTCGATCAGGGCGCTTTTGGGGCGCCCGTCACAAAGAAGGATTCATACAGGAGTCCCACGACCCCGGCAACGATGGCGGCGTCCGCAAGGTTAAACACGTACCAGCTGAAGCGGAAGCTCTCGGTGGTCACGTGGAACAGCACGAAATCGGCCACCGCGCCGTAGGCGAGGCGGTCGATGGCGTTGCCAACGGCGCCGCCGATGATCAGGCCGAGCGCGAGCGCGGTCAGCCGCGTCTCGGCGCGCCGCAGCCAGAGCCCGAGCAGGACCACGGCCACCACCGCGATACCGATCAGCACCCAGCGGCCCGCCCCCTCCTGCTGGAACAGGCCGTAGCTGATGCCGTAGTTCCAGGTCAGCACGAGGTCGAGGACGGGCAGGATCGTCACCACGCCGCGGCGCCCGAGCTCGTAGACGTACAGCAGCCAGAGCTTGCTCGCCTGGTCGGCTGCGACAATCAGCAGCGCCGTCACCAGCCCGAGGCGGGCGGCGGCGCGGGGAGCCGGGTCCGCCGTCACTCGGCCGCCTTGCGCAGCGCGTCCCACTCGCGCAGCGCCTGGGCGTCGCGCGGCGTGACGTCGGGGTAGTCCGGATCCTGGCCGACCGATTCGAGGATCTTCCAGGAGCGCGCGCATTTGCGGCCCTCGGCCGGGCGGAACTCGACCGCGACGCCCGCCACCTCGTCGAGCCGGAAGGCCTCGGTGGGCCCTTCGCCCGCGACCACGCGCGCCGCGGAGGTGATCGAGACCTCGGCCATGTCCACGCCCTCGAGCGCGCCGAGGAGATCGGCGTTCGCCACGTAGATCACGGGCGCGGCCTCGAGCGAGGCGCCGATGCGCTTTCCGGCGCGCTCCACCTCGAGCGCGCCGGTGACCACGCGGCGCACCAGGCGGATCTTGCGCCACTTCTCGGCGAGCGCGTCGTCGCGCCAGCTCCGCGGCACCTCGGGGAACAGCTCGAGATGCACCGAGCCCTCGGCGGACGGATAGCGCGCGAGCCAGGCCTCCTCGGCCGTGAAGCACAGCATCGGCGCGAGCCAGGTCACGGTGCAGCGGAACAGCTGGTCGAGCACCGTGAGGCAGGCCTTGCGGGCCTGCGAGGAGATCGGATCGCAGTAGAGCGTGTCCTTGCGGACGTCGAAATAGAAGGCGGAGAGGTCGACCGTCATGAAGGCGTTGAGCGCCGCAAAGATGCGCTTGTAGTCGAAATCCGCATAGGCCTGGCGCACCAGCTCGTCGAGCTCCACCAGGCGGTGCAGCATCAGCCGCTCGAGCTCCGGCATCGCGGCGAAGGCGACGCGGTCCTCGGCGCGGTCGTGGGCGAGGTTGCCGAGCATCCAGCGCAGCGTGTTGCGCAGCTTGCGATAGGTGTCGACCGTGGTCTTGAGGATCTCGGGGCCCATGCGGATGTCGTCCGCATAGTCCGAGGCGCAGGCCCACATCCTGAGGATGTCGGCGCCCGACTGCTTCATCACGTCCTGCGGCACGACCACGTTGCCGAGCGACTTCGACATCTTGCGGCCCTGCTCGTCGAGCACGAAGCCGTGGGTGAGCACGACGTCGAAGGGCGCGACGCCGCGGGTGCCGCAGCTCTCGATCAGCGAGGAGTGGAACCAGCCGCGATGCTGGTCCGAGCCCTCGAGATACATGACGACGTCGTCGCCGCCGTCCTTCCTGCGCCTCGCCTCGAGGTCGGGGCGCACCTCGAGCGTGAAGGCGTGGGTCGAGCCGGAGTCGAACCAGACGTCGAGAATGTCGTCGACCTTCTGCCACTCGCGCGGATCGTGGTCGGGCCCGAGGAAGTGCGCGGCGGCGCCCTCGGCGTACCAGGCGTCGGCGCCCTCCCGCTCGAAGGCGTCGCCGATGCGCCGGTTGACCCGTTCGTCCTTCAGGATCTCGACCGAGCCGTCGGCTTTCTCGCGCACGAAGACCGCGATCGGCACGCCCCAGGCGCGCTGGCGCGAGATCACCCAGTCGGGCTTGCTCTCGATCATGCCGGTGATGCGGTTCTCGCCCTGGGGCGGCACCCAGCGCGTCACCTTGATGGCGGCGAGCGAACGGGCGCGCAGCGTGTCGCCCTTGCCGGCGATGTCCTTGTCCATCGCGATGAACCACTGCGGCGTGTTGCGGAAGATCACCGGCTTCTTGGAACGCCACGAGTGCGGGTACTGGTGGCGCAGGCGGCCGCGCGCGATCAGGGCGCCGGCATCGCCCAAGGCCTCGATCACGGCCTCGTTGGCGTCGCCCTTCTCGCCCTTGTCGGTGATGACGCGCCGGCCCGCGAAGCCCGGCGCCTGCGCGGTGAAGAAGCCGTCGCCGTCGACCGTGTAGGGAATGGCGGTCGAAATGCCCTCGCGCGCCAGCATGGCGGCGTTCGACATCCAGGCGTCGAAGTCCTCGCGGCCGTGGCCCGGCGCGGTGTGGACGAAGCCGGTGCCGGCGTCGTCGGAGACGTGGTCGCCGGCGAGCAGCGGCACGACGAAGTCGTAGCCGAGCCGGCGCAGCGGATGGGTGCAGCCGAGATCGGCGAGATCCTCGGCCGGGACCGTCATCTGCCGCTCGAAGCCGGTGACGCGCGCCTGCCGGAACACGTCGGCGGCGAGCTTGTCGGCGAGGATCAGGAGATCGCCGGGCTTCGCCCAGTTGTCGGCCGGGGCCTCGGTGACCGCGTAGAGGCCGTAGGCGATCCTGGGCGAGAAGCTGATCGCGCGATTGCCGGGAATCGTCCAGGGCGTGGTGGTCCAGATCACGATGGACGCGCCCGCATAGCCCTCGCGCAGAGCCTCGAACCGCCCGCCCTTGGCGGAGGCGACCGGGAACTTCACCCACACCACGTCGGAGGTGTAGTCCTCGTACTCGACCTCGGCCTCGGCGAGCGCGGTCTTCTCGACCACCGACCACATCACGGGCTTGGAGCCGCGGTAGAGCGTGCCGTTCGCGGCGAACTTCATCAGCTCGCGCGCGATCTGCGCTTCGCCGGCGAAGCTCATGGTCAGGTAGGGGTTGTCCCAGTCGCCCTCGACCCCGAGGCGCTTGAACTCCCCGCGCTGGACGTCGATCCAGTGATCCGCGAAGGCGCGGCACTCGCGGCGGAACTCGACCAGCGGCACCTCGTCCTTGTTGCGGCCCTTGGCGCGGTACTCCTCCTCGATCTTCCACTCGATCGGCAGGCCGTGGCAGTCCCAGCCCGGCACGTAGTTGGAATCGTAGCCGAGCATCTGCTGCGAGCGGGTCACCACGTCCTTGAGGATCTTGTTGAGCGCGGTGCCGATGTGGATGTTGCCGTTGGCATAGGGCGGGCCGTCGTGCAGGATGAAACGGGCGCGGCCCTCGCCCGCCTTGCGCAGGCGGCGATACATGGCGAGCTTCGCCCAGCGGGCGAGGATCTCGGGCTCCTTCTGCGGCAGGCCGGCGCGCATCGGGAAATCGGTCCGGGGAAGGAACAGAGTCGCGCTGTAGTCGCGGGCGTCGTCGGTCATGGCGGAATCGATCGGTCAGAGTGTTGGACTGCGCGGGTGTCGAACGTCCCGGGACTCCGTCGATCCGGCCGGACTCAGACGGAGGCCGGGCCCGTAATTCGCACGATCGCCGGGCGGCAGGCCGATGGGGAGCGTGTGTCCATGGGCGCGCTTAGTAGCAGGGGCGGGACGCATCGGAAAGTCCCCCGGACGGGAATCGGCGGCAGGCTCGCGGGCGGCTGACAGGGAGCGGGGCCGGAGCCGCCCCGGCGGGCGTCACAGCACCACGATGCCGGAATGCTTCGCCTTGTTCGCGGGTTCGACGTGGATCGTGATGAGGGCGTCCCGGACCTCGGCGCGCACCGCATCCTCGATCCGGTCGCAGATCGCATGCGCGTCCGCGACGCTCATCCCGCCCGGAACCACGAGATGGAAGTCGACGAAAGTCATGCGGCCGGCATGGCGTGTGCGCAGGTCGTGCGCCTCCAGGGCGCCGGCGGCATTGGTCGAGATGACGTCGCGGAGGCGGGCAAGGGTCGCAGGCGGCACGGCCTCGTCCATGAGCCCGCCCACCGAGTCGCGGATGAGCCGCCAGCCGGACCACAGGATGGTCGCCGCGACCAGAGTGGCGAGCGCCGGATCGAGCCGGCTCCACCCGGTCGCCGCCGCGAGGGTCACGCCGAGCAGAACGCCGACCGAGGACAGGACGTCGGTCATCAGATGGTATCCTTCGGCCACCAGGGCCGGCGAGCGCGCGCGGCGGCCGCGTCGGATCAGCACATAGCACCAGCCCGCATTGATGAGGGTCGCCAGGCCATTGCTGAGCAGGCCTTCGACCGAAAGCGTGAGCGGCTTCGGCGCGACAAAACCCGGATAGGCCTCGCGCAAGATCGCCGCGGCCGCCACGACGATCAGCACGCCGACGATCACGGCCGAGAAGTATTCGGCCTTGTGATGGCCATAGGGATGGTTCACGTCGGCCGGCAGCGCGCTCGTGCGAACCGTGAGAAGCGCGACGATCGCGGTCACCACATTGACGATGCTCTCCAGCGCATCGGAATAAAGGGCGATCGATCCGGTGAGCAGGTAGGCCGTGAACTTGAGGCCGAGGACCAGGATGCCGACCAGGATGCTGCCGATCGCAATTTGCTGGACGCGCGTCATGGGAACCGGATGCTTGATGGAGCGGCGCGCGCCTCCTAGCGCAAATCGATCCGCGGCGACAGGCGCAAGTCAGTTGCAAATGCATTGCAGCAGCGATCGAGCCTTGGACATCCGGTCGACCGCGGGAGCCAGGTCGTCGCGTGGCAACCTCGCAGGCCAGTGTCCCCTCAGACCACGTGGTCGGGCGCGAGCGCGCAGGCCGCGGGACCGAGCTCGATCTGCAACGTGGCGTGGCCGATGCCGAAGCGGTGCGCCAGCCCCTGGGCGGTCTCGGCCAGGAAGCCGTCGCCCGGATGGCCGCCCGGCATCACGAGATGGCAGGTGAGCGCGCTCTCGGTGGTGCTCATGGGCCAGATGTGGAGGTCGTGCAGGGCGGCGACGCCCGGCCGCTGCGCCAGGAAGGCGCGCACCGCATCGGCGTCGATCCCCGCCGGGACCGCGGCAAGGGACATCTTGACCGCGTCCCGCAGCAGGCTCCAGGTGCTCCCGACGATCACGAGACAGATCGCGAGGCTGAGCGCGGGATCGATCCAGAGCCAGCCGGTGAGCAGGATCATGCCGCCGCCGATGACGACGCCGGCGGAGACCGCAGCGTCCGCCGCCATGTGCAGGAAGGCGCCCTCGATGTTGATGTCGCGGCTGCGGCCGGACGCGAACAGGGCGGCCGCGGCGCCGTTGATCGCGATGCCGATGCCGGCCACCACCATCACGGTGATGCCGGCGACGGGCTGCGGCGCGAGCATCCGGTGCACCGCCTCCCAGGCGATGGCGCCGACCGCGACCAGCAGGAACACGGCGTTGAACAACGCCGCCAGGATCGAGGAGCCGCGCAGGCCGTAGGTGTAGCGTCCGCTCGGCGCGCGGCGCGACAGCACCGCGGCGCCCCAGGCCACCACCAGGCCGAGCACGTCGCTGAGATTGTGGCCGGCATCGGCGACGAGGGCGGTCGAGTTGGCGAGCACGCCGAACACCGCCTCGACCACGACGAAGGCGACGTTGAGGCCGGTGGCGAGCGCGAAGGCGAAGCCGTAGGAGGCCGGCGCGCGGCCATGACCATGCGCGTGGTCGTGGGCATGGCCGGTCCGGCTCACGCCAAGGGTCCGAACGGCGGGAAGGCGTCGCCCGCGCGCGCGAGCGCCGCGCGGGCGAGCCGGCTGTCCTCGTCCATGCGGGCCACCAGCTCGCTGACGGAGTCGAACTTCAGCTCGGGGCGAATCCAGCCGACGAAGGCGACGTCGAGCGGGGCGCCGTAGAGATCCCCCGCGAAGTCGAACAGGTGCACCTCGAGCAGCGGCGCGCCGTTGTCGAAGGTCGGCCGGCGGCCGAAGCTCGCGACGCCCTCGCGGATCGCGCCCCGCGCATCGACGCGCACCGCATAGATGCCGTGCTTGAGATTGCAGGCCGGGTCGAGGCGGAGGTTCGCGGTCGGATAGCCGAGCGTGCGGCCGCGCTTCTCGCCGCCGATCACGGAGCCGGAGACGAACCACGGATAGCCGAGCAGCTCGGCCGCCTCCACGACCCGCCCCTCGGCGAGCGCCGCCCGGATCGAGGAGGCGGAGACCGGACGGCCCTCGTCCTCGAGCGGCGGCATGATCGCGACCGAGAAGCCGCGCCGCTCGCCCTCGGCGGCGAGGAAGGCCGGCGAGCCGCGGCGCGCCATGCCGAAATGGAAATCGAAGCCGATGGAGGCTCCGGAGACCGCGATCCGCTCGATCAGGATCCGCTCGATGAAAGCCTCGGCGGAGGTCGCCGCGAAGGCGCGATCGAAGGTGAGCACGAAGGCGCCGTCGAGCTCGGTGCCGGCGAGCAGGCGCAACTTGTCGCGCTCGTCGGTGAGCCGGAACACCGGCTCGTGCGGCCGCAGCACGCTGCGCGGATGCGGCTCGAAGGTGAGCGCCGCGGCCGGCCGCCCGAGCGCGCGCGCGCGCGCGACGGCCGCGTCGATCACGCTGCGATGGCCGCGGTGGACGCCGTCGAAATTGCCGATCGCGACCACGGCTCCTTTCAGGGCCGCGATCGCGGGCGCGTCGTCTCGAACGACGACGAAAGGCTTGCTGCGTTCGATCATGCGGGCAGGTTCATGCGAAACGGGGCGGACCGTGCCGCCTCCGGCCCGCGAAAGTCAAGGCGGGATGCCGCACGCCCGCGGGGCATCAGCCCGCCGCGCTCTCGTCGAGCACGGCGCGAACCTTGGTGGCGAGGTCGCGCCGGCGATAGGGCTTGCCGAGCACATAGGGGCTGGAAAGCGCGTCGGTCGCGAGCGCGACCGAGGCCGCCCCGGCGTAGCCGGTCGTGTAGAGCACCTTCAGGCCGGGAAGGAGCTGCCGCGCGCGCTCGCCCAGCTCGCGCCCGTTGATGCCGCCCGGCATCACCATGTCGGTGAACAGGAGATCCGGCCGCAGGCCGTCGTTCATGAGCTGCAGCGCCTGCACGGCCTGCTCGGCGGCGACCACGCGGTAGCCGAGCGAGGCGAGCTGGTGCTCGGCATGGGCGCGCACCAGCGCGTCGTCCTCGACCAGGAGAATGACCTCGTCGCCATGCGGCAGCTCGGCGGTCGCGGCGCCGGCCGGCTCCGTCGCCGCGGCCTCGTGCGCGCGCGGCAGATACAGCTTCACGACGGTTCCGACGCCGAGCTCGGAATAGACCTGCACGTGACCGCCGGACTGCTTGACGAAACCGTAGACCATGCTGAGCCCGAGGCCGGTGCCGCGGCCGACCTCCTTGGTGGTGAAGAACGGCTCGAAGACGTGGGCGAGCACCTGCTCGGACATGCCGGAGCCGGTGTCGGAAACCGCGACCATCACGTAGTCGCCGGGCTTCGCGTCGAAGCGCGCCGCGGTCTCGTCGAGCTCGACATTGGCGGTCTCGATGGTGAGGCGGCCGCGCGACGGCATGGCGTCGCGGGCGTTGACCGCGAGGTTGAGCACGGCGTTCTCGAGCTGTCCGGAGTCGACCTGCGCGAGCCAGAGCGCATCGGCGCGCTCGAGCGCGATCTCGATGTGCTCGCCGAGCGTGCGATGCATCAGCGGCTCCATGCGCCAGAGCAGCTCGTTCACGTCGGTGGGCCGCGGCTCGAGCGCCTGCTGGCGCCCGAAGGCGAGCAGCCGCCGGGTCAGGTCGGCGCCGCGGTCGGCGGCGCCGCGCATCGCCTCGGCGAGCGCGCGCAGGCTCGGGTTCTCGATGCGGCTCGCGAGCACGTCGGAATTGAGCAGGATCGCGGTGAGAAGGTTGTTGAAGTCGTGGGCGATGCCGCCGGTGAGCTGTCCGAGCGCCTCCATCTTCTGGGCATGGACGAGGGTCGACTGCATGCGCTTGAGCTCGGTGATGTCGAGCATGATGGTGCCCAGCGCGCTCACCTCGCCGTCCTCGAGCACCGGGAACTTGACGGCGAGGAAGTCGCGGGCGCCTTCCGGATCGCGGATCTCGCGCTGGATCGCGCGTTTCTCGGCGATCACGTCGCGATCGTGCGCGGACATCGCGTCGGCGAAGATGTGCGGACGGAAGTCGGCCAGGGTTCGGCCGAGGATCTCCTCCGGCGGGCGGCCCAGATAGTCCTGCAGGGCGCGGTTGACGAAGGTGTAGCGGCCGGCGCGGTCCTTGAGCGACACCGTCAAGGGGGTGTGGTCCATGATGGCGAGGAAGCGCGCCTCGTTGGCGCGCAGG
>PQAH01000209.1 GCA_003105195.1 Bradyrhizobiaceae bacterium | reverse complement strand
GCGGAGACCGCGGCGGCCGTGAGCGCCGCGCTCGCGCGCGAGGGCTGGCAGGCCTATGGCCCCGCCTTCGCGCAGCAGGCGGATCTCCCCAACCAGAAGCATCTCACCTTCAAGAAGGGCGCGATCGGCCTCACCGCCTTCGTCAGCGTCGCGCCCGCCCAGGGCAACGCCACCAGCGTGCAGTATTCCGGCGTGAAGCTCGCGCACGACCTGCCGTTCCCGAAGGACGCCGCCGAGGTCAAGTTCGATCCGGACCGTCCGCATTTCGACTGCGTCACGGCCGAGGCCGTGGCGCCGGCGCTCGACTTCTTCCGCGGCGAGCTCGGCGCGCGCGGTTGGTCGCCCTGGACCGCGCCCGACGCGCCCGCGCCGACCGAGCGCGAGGCGGTCCTGTTCTTCGTGCGCGGGAGCGAGCGGCCGCTGCTGCTCGAGATCGCCCGCGGCGAGGACGCGCGCACGCGGGTCAGGATCGAGAGCGTGCCGCCGAGCCTCATCGCCGCCCTCGCCAAGCCGCGCAACGCGCCAGAGCCGTCGCGGCCGTCGGCGGTCGACACCATGATCGAGGACACCATGACGAAGGCGCTCGAGGGCGCGCTCGCCGAGATCAAGGGCGCGCGCCGGCCGGCACCGCAGCAGAGGAGCGCGGAGGCGCCGCTCGGCGTGCTCGCGGGCCGTGCGCCGATCCCGGTGCCTGCCTCCGCCGAGGACCTGGAGCACGACGGCGCCGAGGGCACCCTGGAATTCGCGAGCCCGTCGGGCGTCGCCGCCGTCGCCGCGTTCTATCGCGCGCAGATGAAGCCGCTCGGCTGGAAGGAAGGGCGCTCGGTGATCAACCGGCCGAACATGGTGGTGCTCGACTTCGCCAAGGCGGACCAGGACCTCAAGCTCACGGTCATGCGGATGGGCGCACGGACCAATGTGACGGCGCGCGGCTCCGTGCTGCGCGCGGCCGCGACCAAGGCCGATCCGGCGGACGCCCCGGCGGCGGCCACTCCGGAGACGCTCGCGGGCGAGGACATGAAGGGGCTGCCGGTCCCGACCCGCAGCAAGGTGAAGAGCGTCGGCAGCACGCGCTATCGCATCACGCTCGACGCCACCGTGCCGGCTGCCCTCGACGCGGTGCTCGCCTTCTATCGCGACGAGCTCGGCAAGCGCGGCTGGAGCGAGACGGCTTCGGCGCGCAATCGGAAGGAGGTCACGATCGCCCTGAAGACGCCCGAAGGCCCCGCGGCCCTGCGGCTCACCGCCGGCGGCCGGGACACCGCGGTGCGGCTCACCCTGCGCAAGCCGGGGGAAGCCGAGAAGGCCGGCCTCCTGCCGAAGGCCGGGCAGGGCAAGCTCGTGCTCGGCAACATCCTGCAGAGCGAGGTGCAGATCACGGTCGCCGAGCGCTCGTTCACCCTCGGCCCCGGCCAGGGCTCCAAGAACCCGGACGGTCCGATGCTCGACCTCGCGCCCGGCACGTACGAGGTCGCGTTCAAGATGGCGGGCAAGCCGGCCGAGCGCGAGAGCGTGACGATCGGCGCGGACGAGGCCTGGGGCGTCATCATCGGACCCGGCGGGGCGCTGCCGCTGCACGTCTATTGACGAAGTGTCAGGCGGGCATGCGAGCACGTGCCCCCGCCACGACGCCTCGGCGCGTCACTTCGCCGTCAGCACCCGCAGCGGACTGCCGGCGAGCCAGGCCTCGATGTCCTCGACCATCTGGCCGTAGAAGACGCGGTAGTTCTCCTGCGTCACGTAGCCGAGATGCGGGGTGATCACCGCATTATCGAGACCGCGCAGCGGGTGGTCGCGGGGCAGCGGCTCGACGTCGAAGACGTCGAGGCCGGCGCCGGCGATGCGGCGCTCGCGCAGGGCCGCAAGCAGCGCGGCCTCGTCGACGATCGGCCCGCGCGAGGTGTTGACCAGAAAGGCGGTCGGCTTCATCAGCGCGAGCTCGGCGGCGCCGACCAGGCCGCGGGTGCGGGCGCTGAGCTGGAGATGGATGCTCACCACGTCGGCGCGGCGGAACAGTTCCTGCTTGGAGACCGGCGCGGCGCCGACCTCGGCGCAGCGCTCCGGCGTCAGGTTCTGACTCCAGGCGATCAGCGGCATGCCGATCGCGCCGGCGATGGCCGCGACGCGGCCGCCGAGCTTGCCGAGCCCGAGGAGCCCGAGGGTCTTGCCGGCGAGGGCGATGCCGAGCGTGCTCTGCCACGCCTCCCCGGCCTGCATGCGCGCATGCTCGGTGCCGACCCGGCGCGCGAGCTCGAGCATCAGCGCGATGGTGAGCTCGGCGGTCGAATCCCCGGCGGCGCCGGTGCCGCACACCGTGATGCCGCGCGCGGTCGCGGCCTCGAGATCGATCGCGGCGTTGCGCATGCCGCTGGTGAGCAGCAGCTTCAGGCCGGGCAACGCCTCCAGTGTGGAACGCGGAAACGGCGTGCGCTCGCGCATCATGCAGACGATGTCGAACCCCTGCAGCGCCGCGATCGCACTCGCCTGGTCGGCGAAGGGCGCGGTGAACACGTCGACCGCGACCCGGTCCTTCAGGCGCGACCAGTCGGCCAAGGTCAACGCCACGTTCTGGTAGTCGTCGAGGATCGCGCAACGATACGACATGGGTTCTGCCTACTTGCCGCCCGCCTTGCGGATGCGGAATACGAAGACATCGGCGGCGCGCGCCTCGGATTCGAGCACGTCGCCGGTCTCGCGGATCAGATTGGGGATGTCGATGCCGGAGAGCGGGTCGGTACATTCCACCGTGAGCCGGTCCCCGGCCGCGAGGCCCCGCAGGGCCTTGCGCGTCTTGAGCGCCGGCAGCGGGCAGCGCAGGCCGCGCAGGTCGAGGGTGGTCTCGCTCATCCCGGCGGTTCCGATCGTGCAGCGGGCGACCTCAATGGCCGGGGAGGCGCGGCCCGTCAAGGGCCCGGGGCCCGGCATAGTCCGAGGCTATGCGTCCCGTTCATTTGCCCATTCGACTCAGTCGCTTGACGCTGCCCCGCCGGGTCACGCAGAGAAGGGGCATGAGCGCCCCCGAACAGCTCCAGCGCGTCACGCGCTTGCTGCCGGTCGCCGAGGTGATCGCGCGCATCGCGGCGCGTGCCGCGCCCGTGGCGCCGCGCGCGCTCATGGGCGATGCCGGCATGACGGCGGCCGCGGATCTCCGCGCGGCCTCGGCGGTGCCGGCGCGGGCGATCGCCTTGCGCGACGGCTGGGCGGTGGCGGCCG
>PQAH01000208.1 GCA_003105195.1 Bradyrhizobiaceae bacterium | reverse complement strand
TCGACAACGCGATCGTCGAGGTCGACGGCCCGGAAACGCCGATCATGGACGGCAGCGCCGCGCCCTTCGTCGATGCGATCGACCAGGCGGGCGTCGTCACGGTGTCGGCGCCGCGCCGCTTCACCAAGATCCTCAAGCCGGTGCGCGTCACCAAGGGCGAGTCGCTCGGCGAGCTCACGCCCTGCGACCGCGGCTTCCATGTCGACGTGACGGTCGACTTCCCGCATCCGCTGATCGGCCGGCAGTCGATCGCCCTCGAGGTCGAGCCGGCGGGTTTCCGCCGCGAGGTCGCGCGCGCGCGCACCTTCGGCTTCATGAAGGACGTCTCGCAGCTCTGGGCCGCGGGCTACGCGCTCGGCGCCTCCCTCGACAACACGATCTGTCTCGCGGACGACCGGGTGCTCAACCCGGAAGGCCTGCGCTTCGCCGACGAGTTCGTGCGCCACAAGGCGCTCGACGCCATCGGCGACCTCGCGCTCGCGGGCGCGCCGATCCTCGGCGCCTACCGCTCGGTGCGCGGCGGCCACAAGCTCAACCACGCGGTGCTGTGTGCGCTGATGGCCGACCCGACCGCCTGGACCGTGGTCGAGGAGCGGCCGCGCCCGCGCGGCCATGCCGAGGTCGCGGTCTCCCTGGTCGCCCCGGCCTACGGCGCCGACGTCTCCTAGGACCGGTCCTGGCCCGCTCCCGGACCGGTCGGATAAGGGTCAACCCGTTAACCAGTCGCCATAATCCGGGCCGAATGTGCGCCTAAGCGATATTCGCTTGGCGCAGGCTCTGCGCCTGGGCTAGAGGGGTCGGCGGAACAGGCGCGCCCTGTCCGCACGGGTACATCCCGCACGGGAACATCGCACTCATGGTCACGCGTATCGCCCGCCTTGCCGCGGTGGCACTCATGGTGGCGCTGCTGCCCGCCTGCAGCAGCCTGAGCAACTGGTTCGGCGACAAGGACGCGATCAACGTCTCGGACGACCCGGCCGACAAGCTCTACAACGAGGGCCTGTTCCTCCTGAACAACAAGCGCGACTACAAGGAAGCCGCCAAGAAGTTCGAGGAGGTCGACCGCCAGCACCCGTATTCGGAATGGGCCCGCAAGGCGCTGATCATGTCGGCCTACGCCTATTACGAGGGGCGCGAGTACGACGAATCGATCACCGCGGCGAAGCGCTACGTGACGCTGCATCCGGGCAGCCCGGACGCGGCCTATGCCCAGTTCCTGATCGGCTCGTCCTACTTCGACCAGATCCCGGACATCTCGCGCGACCAGGGCCGCACCGAGAAGGCGCTGCAGTCGCTGGACGAGGTGATCCGCAAGCATCCGGACACCGAATATGCGGCGAGCGCGCGCAAGAAGATCGAGGTGGCGCGCGACCAGCTCGCCGGCAAGGAGATGGAGACCGGCCGCTATTACCTCAAGCAGCGCAAGCTGACGGCCGCCATCAACCGCTTCAAGACGGTCGTGACGCAATACCAGACCACGCGCCACGTCGAGGAGGCGCTGATGCGCCTCACCGAGTGCTACATGGCGCTCGGCATCGTGCCGGAGGCGCAGACCGCGGCCGCCGTGCTCGGGCACAATTTCCCCGACAGCCGCTGGTACAAGGACGCCTATACCCTGGTGAAGTCCGGCGGCGTCGAGCCGCGCGAGGACCAGGGCTCCTGGATGAGCAAGGCCTTCCGCAAGCTCGGCATGGGCTGAGGCGAGGCGCGCCGCCGCTACGCCGCCGTCGACTCCAGACCTATCGCCGTCACCCTTCTGGCTCGCCGGGCTGCGCTCGGCTCACGCCGCGGGATGACGGGCGGTTGCCTGTGCATTTGGGCGCCGGGCAGCTTCGCGGCTTGCGATCGGCGGAAAAACATGGCCAACTGCGGCTCGGGAACATAGAGTGAACATCGATGCTGGCCCGGCTCTCCATCCGCGACATCGTCCTGATCGAACGGCTCGACATCGACTTCGGGCCCGGCCTGTCCGTGCTCACCGGCGAGACCGGTGCCGGCAAGTCGATCCTGCTCGACGCCTTCACGCTGGCGCTGGGCGCGCGCGGCGATGCGAGCCTCGTGCGCCACGGTGCCGGGCAGGGCCAGGTGACCGCCATGTTCGAGGTGGCGGCCGGCCATCCGGCCCATGCGATCCTCCAGCAGAACGACATCGTCAGCGAGGACGGGCTGATCCTGCGGCGCGTGCAGTTCGCCGACGGCCGCACGCGCGCCTTCGTCAACGACCAGCCCGTGAGCGTGCAGGTGCTGAAAAGCCTCGGCGCCGCGCTGGTCGAGATCCACGGCCAGCACGACGAGCGCGCGCTCGTCGACGTGGCGACGCACCGGGCGCTGCTCGACGCCTTCGGCGGCCTCGAGGCGCAGGCCGCCGCGGTCGGCCGCGCCTGGACCGCCTTGCGCGCCGCCGAGGAGGCCGTGGCGGCGCACCGTGCGCGCGTCGAGCAGGCGCGCCGCGAGGCCGACTGGCTGCGCCACGCGGTCGAGGAGCTCACCCGCCTCAAGCCCGAGGCGGGCGAGGAGACCAGCCTCGCGGCGCGCCGCACCCTGATGATGCAGGCCGACAAGATCGCCGACGACCTGCGCGCCGCCCACGAGGCGGTCGCCGGCAACCGCTCGCCGATCGCGGCGCTCTCCGCCGCCATCCGCCGGCTCGAGCGGCGCCAGGCACAGATGCCGGCGCTGATCGCGCCGGCCGTGAAGGCGGTCGATACCGCGATCACGGCGCTCGACGAGGCGCGCGGCCACCTCGACGCCGCGCTGCGCGAGGCCGATTTCGATCCGCGCGAGCTCGACCGCATCGAGGAGCGCCTGTTCGCGCTGCGCGGTGCCGGGCGCAAGTTCAACGTGCCGGTCGACGACCTCGCCAACCTCGCGGCGCGCTACGCCGCGGACCTCGCGGTGCTCGACGCGGGCGCGGAGGCGCTCTCGCGCCTGGAAGCGGCCGCGCGCGAGGCGGGCGAGCATTATCGCGGGCTCGCCGGCGCGCTCTCGGCCGCGCGCAAGCGCGCCGCGCAGAAGCTCGACAAGGCCGTGAATGCCGAGCTCAAGCCGCTCCGGCTCGAGCGCGCGCAGTTCACCACCATGATCGATTCCACCCCCGACGGCGGCGGTCCCGACGGCATCGACCGGGTCGAGATCTGGGTGCAGACCAATCCGGGCACGCGGCCGGGACCCTTGATGAAGGTCGCCTCGGGGGGCGAGCTCGCGCGCTTCCTCCTGGCGCTCAAGGTGGTGCTGGCCGACCGCGGCTCGGCGCCGACCCTGGTGTTCGACGAGATCGACACCGGCGTCGGCGGCGCGGTGGCCGACGCGATCGGCCTGCGCCTCGCGCGGCTCGCCGCCGACGTGCAGGTGATGGCGGTGACGCACGCGCCGCAGGTCGCGGCGCGCGCCGAGAGGCATTTCCAGATCACCAAGGACAACCTCGACCGCGGCCGGCGCGTGATCACGCGCGTCGCCGAGGTCGCCGCCGACCTGCGGCGCGAGGAGATCGCGCGCATGCTCGCCGGCGCCGAGATCACCGACGAGGCGCGCGCCG
>PQAH01000207.1 GCA_003105195.1 Bradyrhizobiaceae bacterium | reverse complement strand
GCGCCGCCGGCCTCCAGGTAGGTCGCGAGCAGGGTGCGCAGCCTGCGCATCAGCGCGTCGGCCGGGGGCAGCGCGTAGGACGCGGCGCCGGTCGGGCAGGTGGCGGCGCATTGCCCGCAGCCCGCGCAGATATGCGCATCGATCGCGACATGGTCGCCGGCCGGCGCGATCGCGCCGGTCGGGCAGAGATCGAGGCAGCGGCGGCAGCCGACGATGCGCGAGCGCGAATGGGCGCAGAGCTCGGCCGTGAAGTCGATGTAGCGCGGCTTGTCGAAGGTGCCGGTGAGGTCGGCGGCCTTCATGACGGCGCGCAGCACCGCGGCCGGGTCGCCGGGGTCGGCGCGCAGGTAGCCGTCGCGCAGGTCGGCGGCCGGGAACAGCGGCGCGCCGCCCGAGAGGTCGAGCACGATGTCGCAGCGCGAGGTCGCGCCGTTGCGCGCCGCGCCGAAGGCGAGCGCGCCGCGCGAGGACGGGACCGGCTGCGCGAAATCGTCGACGGTGAGCTCGAAGGCGCCGAGCCGGCCCTTGGCGGCGCGGATGGTTCCCTTGACGATGGGGAAGTCGGTGACGCGCGGCGGCGCGAGGTCGCGCGGCCTGGAGACGAGCACCGTCACGTCGAGCTTATCGGCGAGCAGGCGCGCCGCCTCGATGGCGGCCTCGTCGCGGCCGTAGACCAGGGCCACGCCCTCGCTCTCGAAGGAGACCAGCGGCAGCGGCGGAACCTGCTCGGCCGCGGCGGCGATCAGCGCCGCCATCTTGGGTCCCGCGGCGGCGCCCTCGCGCGACCAGCCGGCATTCTCGCGCACATTGGCGAAGGTCACGGCGGCGCCGCTCTGCTCTGCGATCTCGGCGAACAGCGGCGCTTCCTGGGTGCAGGCGACCGTCAGGGCGGCACCCGCGGTCGCGGCCGCGCGGAACTTCTCGACCTCGGCGCGGCAGAGCGCGTGCGCGGTGTCGAGCCGCGCGCCCCGGCAGCCATGCGCGACCGTGGCGGCATCGAGCCGCATGGTGTCCTCGCAGGAGCACAGGAACACTCTTGCCTTGCTCATTCGTTCTCCTCGGCTCGCCATGGGCGAGGAACCGGCAAGGCCGCGCGAAACCCTTCGGCGGACCCGTGCCTAGCCACCGATAGCGCCACGTTATAATTGTAACAATACCAATTCGGCAGGCGCGTCGATCGGCGCAGGAGAAACGTGAATGCCCCCGACACCCCGCATGCGCATGCCGTTCGCGCCGCAGCTCGATCTTCCGCCCGTCTACAGCGCGGTGGCGCTGCGCGAGGTGGGCGACGCCTTCGCACATGCGAAGGAGATCGCGGCCGAGGCGGGGGCCGGAACCCTGGTCTATGTGGGGCGCTTCGATCTCGCCGAGTTCGCCGTGGTGCTGGAGCCGGACGAGCCGCTCAGGACCGCGCGCCGCGCCTTCTATGCCGGCATGGTGGCGCTGGCGGACGCACTGTTGTTCCACGCGCCGCCCGAGCGCATGATCACGATCGACTGGCCCGACACCATCCGCATCGCGGGCGGGCTGGTCGGCGGCGGCCAGTTCGCCTGGCCCGCGCGGGCGCGCGAGGACGAGCCGCCGGCCTGGCTGGTGTTCGGCGCCATGATCCGCATGGTCTCGCTCGCCGAAGGCGAACCGGGCCTGCGGCCGCTGACGACGGCGCTGGAGGACGAGGGCTTCGACGACACCGCGGCGACGCGCCTGGTCGAGAGCTTCGCGCGCCATCTCATGGTGGCGACCGACGCCTGGCAGGAGCAGGGCTTCAAGGCCGTCGAGCGGGAATACCTGCAGCGCCTCGCGCCGGAAAAGGGCCTGCGCCGCGAGATCGACGAGACCGGCGACCTGATCGCGCGGCGTGTCGGCAAGGCGGAGGTCGAGAAGCGCAAGCTCGTGCCGGCATTGAAGGCGCCGGCCTGGCTCGATCCCGAGACGCGAGGGCCGCGCCTGTGAAGCTCCTGCGTACCATCCGGCTCGATCCCTCGGACACGTTCATCTTCGCGCGCGCGGCCGAGCCCGGCGAATGGGCGGTGCCGGGCGGCTTCATGTTCATGGAGCTCGATCCCGCGGCCCTGGAAGGCAAGGAGCGCGTGGCGTTCCGCTCCGGCTTCCTCGGCCTCGCCTCGTTCGGCTGGTCGACGCTGGTGCAGATCGTCGAGGCGGGCGCGGAGGAGCACGCGGCCGCGACCGGCCAGCTCGCCGCCCGCCTCCTCGCGGAATTCGGCGCTCCCGACATGGCGGCGGCGCGCGCGGCCGCGGCCGAGGAGATCGCCTTCGCGGCCTCGCTCTGCGAGCATCCCCGCGACACCTTGATCGCCATGCATCGGGTATGCGAGGACGGCGCCATCCGCGAGACCTTCCGCACGCTCACGCCGCGCGAAGGGCCGAAGCCGCTGCGCGCCTTCGCGTTCCTCGAGGTGGAAGGCGAGGACGAGACGGCGGAGGGCGTCGACCTCATGGCGCTCGCCGACGCAGGCTCCGGCGATCCGGGCACCGGTTCGCCGACACGCACCCGCGCCAAGGACGAGACGACGAAATGACGGATTTCTGGCTGTCCTGCGGCCATCATCTGCTCGACCGCGATTCCGGCGGCGGGCTCGTCGTGACCGACGAGTTCCTGAAGGTGTATTTCGCGCGGCCCGAGCTCGCGCCGCCGCCGGACGCCGGCGTGCTGGAGCGCACGCTGCACGCGACGCTGCTGGCCGACCCGCGGCGTCCGGTCGCGGCGCAGGAGATCGCGGCGCTCGAGGACGCCGACGCGCGCGAGAACTGGGAGCTGATGATCGGCTTCCGCGACCATCTCCTGCGCCACGCGACGCTGGAGGGCGCCTATGCGGCGCTCATCCGCGGCGGCGCCCGGACCCCGATCCTGTTCCTCAACCAGCTCGTGCACGTGATCCTGCGCAACGTGCTCGACGGCTGCGAGGACCCCTATGTGCTGCGCGCAGCTGAGATCATGTTCCGTCCGCAGCTCGTCACCCTGCACGAGGGCTCGCTCCTCGCCGCCGACGAGGAGACCATCGCGGACCATACGGGCCATCAGGTCTCGCCGCTGGTCTCGATGATGGGACTGCCGGCGGAAGCCGAGATCGACGTGATGACCGACGAGAATGCCGCGAGCTACTGGGAGCGCAGCGACCGGTTCGACATGGCGCTCGATCTCAGCGGCGGGCAGCGCGGCCATGCCGCGCTCGGCGAGGTGATCGCGGGCTTCGTGCGCCACATGCTCGGCGTCGACGTCGACGTGGAGCCGATCGTGGAGGCGCGCGACGTGCAGCTCGCCTGGTATGTCGGTCTCGACCAGGACGGCACGAAGATCGGCGACTTGCTGTGGAACGGCGAACCGCCGGACGAGGCGACCGCGCGGCGCATCGCGGCGCTCTACCGGCTGACCTTCCGCGACCCGGCCGTGATGATCCAGAAGGTCGCGGGCGAGCCGGTCTATCTCATCCTCGCGATGACGGCGGACAAGCGGCTGCGCCTGAAGCCGCAGAACCTGGTGACCGGCCTGCCGGTGCGCCACCTGGAGGCCGTGTCGTGACGGTGGCGCCGCTCGCGAGCATCCCGGTCGGCGTGGTGGCCGAGCGCCGCAAGGCGAAGAGCGCCTGGATCGATCATGTCTGGCGACCGCTCGCGGTGCTCGACGGGATCCCGGCGGCGGCGCCCTGGACCATGCTGTCGCAGGACGAGGACGTCGCCACCTTCTTCGTCGGGACCACCACCATCGACCTCTATCGCAGCGAGACCGGGCACTACCGCGACAACCTGGCGAGCGGCACGCCGCAGATCTGGCTGGTGCTGCGGCCGTGCGAAGGCGAGCATCCCTACGAGTTGTTCCTGGCGACCGCCGACCCCGCCGAAGGCGAGGGCTACACGGAAACCGGGACCGACCTGGTCGAGCCGGTGCCGATGCCGGAGGCGATCCGTGCCGCGATCGAGGACTTCGTCGCGGAGCACCACGTCGAGCGGCCGTTCTTCAAGCGCAAGCGCGACCGCGCCAACCCGGACGCGCTCGGCCGGCGCGGCCCCGCGCGCGAGGACGAGCGATGAGCGAGGATGAAGGCTTCCTGCAGCGCTGGTCGCGCCGCAAGCGCGCGGCCGGCATGCCGGAGACGGGTCCGCAGAGTCCGGGCGAGCCGGAGCGCCGGGACGAAGTCGCCGCGAAGCCCGAGCCGGCAAGGCCGGCGCCCGAGCCGGAATTCGACCTGTCCTCGTTGCCGTCCCTCGAGGAGATCGGCCCCGGGACCAAGGTCGACGTCTTCCTGCGCAAGGGCGTGCCGCTCGAGGTTTCCCGTGCGGCCCTTCGACGCGCCTGGGTGAGCGATCCGGCGATCCGCGACTTCATCGGACTTTCGGAGAATTCTTGGGACTTCAATGCAACCGAGGGCGTCCCGGGCTTCGGACGGCTGGAAATGACCGACGACCTGCGACGCATGGTGGAGGAGATGTTCACGCCCCGGGACCCGGAGACTCCGGAAATCCCGGGGGGCCCGGAGGTGCCATCCCGTGAGACAGCCGGTTTGCCGGCACAGGGCTCTTCCACATTGCCGACACCGGCGGTTGTCGACTCCGCCAGTCGAGATTTCGCGTCGAAGGAAAATGAAGTCACCGAAGTTCCAAGCAATCCCGTCGAGAGCAACGCGGGGGAGCGCCAGAAGTCTCAGCAATCAATAGAAGACAAGAGTGCAAGTGAATCGGTCTCGACATACGAAAGCATTACGAAGTTGCCGCGACGTGGCCATGGCGGCGCCCTGCCGCGCTGAAATAGTTCTCAGTTGCAGTGCAATATGTTGAGCCCATAGCGCGGGACTATTGACCCGGCCGGAATCCCGTCGCAATCTCCCAATGCTCATTGGACTAATTCGAAGCCACATTCGGAAGTCCAAGTCGGGTTGGCGGGAGGGAAATGCGCGAGCCGGGACTCAGCGTCGCAATCCGGGCGGCCGGGGGCGTGAGCGAGCTTGCGCGCCGGCTGGGCATCTCGCAGCCGTCAGTTTCCAACTGGGACCGTATACCCGCAGAACGCGTCCTGGCGGTGGAATCCGCGACCGGCGTGAGCCGCGCCGTGCTGCGGCCGGATCTCTACGAGGAACGCGGAATCGTGAACGACGACGTCGACGAGGTCGCTGCCGCGCGCGCGCAGGAATATGCGCTGCTCGCCGCGCTGCTGGCCCGGGCGCCGAACCAGGACTTGCTCTCGCGCCTCGCCGACCTGCGCGGCGACGCGACACCGCTCGGGCTCGCGCACATGGCGCTCGCCGATGCGGCCGGCGCGGCAACGGTCGCGCAGGTGGAGCGGGAATATTTCAACCTCTTTATCGGGCTCGGGCGCGGCGAGCTCTTGCCTTACGCCTCCTACTACCTGACCGGATTCCTGCACGAGCGCCCGCTCGCGCGCCTGCGCGGCGACCTCGCGGCGCTCGGCATCGCCCGCGCGGACGGAAACGTGGAGCCCGAGGACCATATCGCGACCCTCTGCGAGATCATGGCGGGCGTGGTCGGCGGGCGCTTTCCGGCGCCCGAGGGCACCGATCAGCA
>PQAH01000206.1 GCA_003105195.1 Bradyrhizobiaceae bacterium | reverse complement strand
AATCCGCGCTCGCTCACCGGCAAATATCTTTCGGGCGAGTTGATGGTGCCGGTGCCGGAGCGGCGCGCGCCCGACCCGCGGCGCATGCTGCGCGTGGTCAATGCCCGTGGCAACAACCTCAAGAACGTCACCGCCGAGGTGCCGCTCGGGCTGTTCACCTGCGTGACCGGCGTCTCGGGCGGCGGCAAGTCCACGCTGCTGGTCGACACGCTCTACAGGGCGGTGGCGCGCCGGCTCAACAACGCCTCCGAGGGGCCGGCTCCGCACGACCGGATCGAGGGACTCGAGCACCTCGACAAGGTGATCGACATCGACCAGTCGCCGATCGGGCGCACGCCGCGCTCGAACCCGGCGACCTATACGGGCGCCTTCACGCCGATCCGCGAATGGTTCGCCGGGCTGCCGGAGGCGAAGGCGCGCGGCTACGAGCCGGGGCGCTTCTCGTTCAACGTCAAGGGCGGGCGCTGCGAGGCCTGCCAGGGCGACGGCGTGATCAAGATCGAGATGCACTTCCTGCCCGACGTCTACGTCACCTGCGACGTCTGCAAGGGCAAGCGCTACAACCGCGAGACGCTGGAGGTCATGTTCAAGGGCAAGTCGATCGCCGACGTGCTCGACATGACGGTCGAGGAGGCGGCGGAGTTCTTCAAGGCGGTGCCGCGGGTGCGCGACACGCTCACGACCCTGCAGCGCGTCGGCCTCGGCTACATCCATGTCGGCCAGCAGGCGACCACGCTCTCGGGCGGCGAGGCGCAGCGCGTGAAGCTCGCCAAGGAGCTGTCGCGGCGCGCGACCGGCCGCACGCTCTACATCCTGGACGAGCCGACCACCGGCCTGCACTTCCACGACGTCGCCAAGCTGCTCGACGTGCTGCACGAGCTGGTCGAGACCGGSAACTCGGTGGTGGTGATCGAGCACAATCTCGAGGTGATCAAGACCGCCGACTGGATCATCGACCTCGGCCCCGAGGGCGGCGACGGCGGCGGCGAGATCGTCGCGGCCGGCCCGCCCGAGGCGATCCTGCGCGAGAAGCGCAGCTACACGGGCCGGTTCCTCGCCGAGGTGCTGGCGCGGAGGCCCCTGAAGGCGAAGAAGATCATTGCGGCGGAGTGAGCCTCGGCTCGCAACCGGCGGATGATCTGCTAGGATCGCGCCATGACCCTCGCAGAGATCCAGGCCGCCATCCTCCGGCTCTCGGCCGACGAGCGCGCGCGGCTGCAGGCATGGCTCGCCGACGTGCGCGCCCAGGAGGCCGGCGAGGAGACGACGGCGACCCGGCTCGGCCGGATCGCGGGACGCGCCTTCGCGGACATCCGCAAGCGCGCGCGCGAGCCGTGAAGGCGCGCCGGGCCGATTGATTTCCCCCTCGGCGGGGAGGACTATTCGGGCATGGGGGCTCTTCGACGCCTGCTGATCGTCCTGCTGCTGGCGTCGCTGCCGGCATGGCCGGCCGCGGCCGGCGGCGCCGACGACATGCGCGCAGCCGAGGAGGCGCGCAAGGCCGGCAATATCGACGAGGCGCTGCGGCTCTATTCGCTCGCGATCCAGTCCGGCGAGCTCAGCGATCCGCAGCTCGCGCTCGCCCACTATCGCCGCGGCTCGGTGCGCGGCTCGGCGGGCCAGAACGGCGCCGCGATCGAGGACTTCTCGGCCACCGTCCGGATCGAGCCCAAGCACGGCTACGCGCACAGCCTGCGCGGCTACCTGCAGGGCATCGCCGGGCGCTTCGAGGCGGCCGAGAGGGATCATCAGGCTGCGGTCGAGCTCGCCCCCACGATCCGGTCCGACACCTATCTGCCCTGGGTGCTGCAGCACCATGCCGACCTGCGGCGCCGGCAGCGCCGCTTCCAGGACGCGCTCGACCTGCTCGACCGCGCGCTCGAGGCGCGGGAGTACCCGACGGTCCATTTCCGCCGCGCCTGGGTGCATCTCGACATGGGGCGCAACGACCTCGCGCGCGCCGACTACGAGCGCTGGACGCGCGTGAGCGGCAGCCTCGGCGGGTTCTGGCCGGACGAGCGCGCCGCCGTGGAGCGGCTCAAGGCGCTCGCCGCCGGGAAATGACGCGCAGCGCGTCCGACGCTACTCGAGTTCCGCCTTCAGGGTGATGTCGGCGTTGAGCACCTTGGAGACCGGGCAGTTCGCCTTGGCGCCGTCGGCGAGCTTCTGGAACTCGTCGCGCGAGATGCCCGGCACCTTGGCCTTCAGGTCCAGCACCACCGCGGTGATGCGCCAGCCGCCGCCCTCCTGGGCGATGGTGAGATCGGCCCTGGTCTCGAGCCGCTCGGGCGGATGCCCGGCGCCGCTGAGCTGGAAGGCGAGCGCCATGTTGAAGCAGCCCGCATGGGCGGCCGCGATCAGCTCCTCGGGATTGGTGCCCTTCTGGTCGCCGAACCGCATCCCGGCCGAATAGGCCGTCGCCGCGAGGGTGCCGCTCTGGGTGGTCAGCTGCCCCTGCCCGTCCTTGCCGGCGCCGGTCCAGACCGCCGACGCATTGCGCGTGATGTTCGCCACGGGAACCTCCTTGCTGCGGGGATGTGCCTGCCCGGCATGATTGCGCACATCGCGCGGTTTGGTAAGCCTGCCGCATGACGTCCTTTCGTCGACTTTCCCGGCCTGCAGCGCGGCTCTGGCGCTGGCTGCGCCGCCGCGCCGAGTTCGCGGTGCTCGCCGCCCTGCTGCTCGCGGCTGCCGCGCTGCTCGGCTTCATCGCGCTGGTGGACGAGGTGCTCGAAGGCGAGACGCACGCCTTCGACGAGGCGATCCTGCGCGCCCTGCGCAACCCCGCCGATTCCGCCGACCCGACCGGCCCCTGGTGGCTGGAGGCGATGTTCCGCGACATCACGGCGCTCGGCGGCACCACGGTGATCACGCTGATCACGCTGGCGGCGATCGTCTACCTGCTGATCGAGTCGAAACGTGCGGCCGCGCTCCTGGTGCTGGTCTCGGTCGGCGGCGGCACGCTGCTCAGCCAGGCGCTCAAGGGCGCCTTCGCGCGGCCGCGGCCGGAGCTGGTCGCACATCTCGTCGACGTGCGCACGCTCAGCTTCCCGAGCGGGCATGCGATGCTCTCCGCCGTCACCTTCCTCACGCTGGGCGCCCTGCTCGCGCGGGTGCAGCCGCGGCGCCGGCTGAAGGTCTATTTCCTTGGCGTCGCGGTCACGCTCACGCTGCTGATCGGCGCGAGCCGGGTCTATCTCGGGGTGCACTGGCCGACCGACGTGCTCGCCGGCTGGTGCCTGGGCGCGGCCTGGGCGATGCTCTGCTGGGCCGTGATGCTGGGCTTGCAGCGCTCCGGACGGATCGCCGACGAGCCGGAGCCCGGCGAGGCCCGCGACAGGGCGCCCGCGAAGGAGTAGAGTCGCGGCAATTGCGGGTCGCGGCTCGACGTGACTCGGTCGGGCGCGTGGTGTCGCGATCCCTTGGACGCACGACGTTCAGGAGGACACACCATGGCAGACGTGATCACCCGGGCGGCCGCCGCGCGGGAGCTGCCCGCGATCCGGAAGGTCGCGCCGGCGGACCTCGAGGATGCGCTGCGCAAGGGCATCGACGACTTCCAGGCGATGCCGACCCATGCGGCGTTCCTCAGCCTGATCTATCCCATCGTCGGGCTCGTGATCGGGCGCGCCATGCTGGGCTACGAGCTGGTGCCGCTCCTGTTCCCGCTCGCGGCCGGTTTCGCGCTGATCGGACCGTTCGCGGCGATCGGGCTCTACGAGCTCAGCCGGCAGCGCGAGGCGGGCGGCGCGCCGGCCTGGAGCGACGCCTTCGACGTGTGGCACGCGCCCTCGTTCGCTTCGATCCTGGCGCTGGGGGCGCTGCTGTTCATCATCTTCGGCGTCTGGATCGCGCTCGCCCATGCGATCTACGTCGCGAATTTCGGCTACCGCGAGCCGCAGTCGCTGCTCGTGTTCCTGCAACAGGTGCTGACCACGCCTGCGGGCTGGACGCTGATCCTGGTCGGTAATGCGGTCGGCCTCGTCTTCGCCGCCCTCGTGCTGACCGTCAGCGTGGTCTCGTTCCCGCTGCTGCTCGACCGCAATGTCGGCGTGGCGGCCGCAATGGCGACCTCGATCCGCGTCGTGCTCGCGAATCCCGCGACCATGGCGCTGTGGGGCCTGATCGTGGCGGCCGCGCTGGTCGTCGGATCGATCCCGTTCCTGCTCGGCCTGCCGATCGTAATGCCGATCCTCGGCCACGCGACCTGGCATTTGTATCGCAAGGCCGTGGTGCCCGACGGCAGCCCGGAGCACGGCGAGCGCCGGCGGCCGGACGGCGGACGCTCCGCGGCGGACTTCCCGGTCTCGTTGCTGCCCTGGGCGCGCAATCGCGGAAGGTAGCGCAGGTTCTGCGGCGGACATGACGCAGTCGTGAGGTCCCGGCGGGGGCGGAGCTCCGCCGCGACTGAACCTTTTGCGGTGCAGCAGAGACCAAGCGCCAGATCCCACGCGCGGCCCCGCCGCTCCCGTCAAGGACAAGAACCATGCTTCTCCTCAACACGATCTCCGCATTGCGGCGGTGGATGCGCTACCGGCGCGCGCTGCGCACTCTCTCCGGGCTCGACGAGCGCACGCTGCGCGACATCGGCCTCAGCCGCTCGGCCATCGGGCACGCGGCCTGGTCGGCGAGCCGCTGAGTCCCGGCACCGTCTCGACGTCGGAGCGCGGCTCGCGAGGGCCGCGCCTTCGATTCAAGCCCCGGGAGCGGTTCACGCGGCGGCGCGCGCGTCCTGCAGGGTGCAGATCTCCGTCGCGGGCTGCGGCAGCGTGAGCCCCGGGACCATCTCGTAGCCCCGCACGCGCAGGGTGCCGTCCGCCGCGCAGGCCTCGACGGCGATGCGGGTGCAGGGATTGAGCACGGGCGGCTCGACCCAGGCGAAGCTGGCGGTCGCGATCGGGCGCGTCCAGTCGTGCAGGGCCGCGCGCCGGCGGCGGCTGTTCTCGGCCGCCTCGGCCGTGCTGCAGTTGAGCAGCAGGTCGCTGGCAACGCGCCCTTCCCACGGCTCGCGCGCGCGCAGCCAGTCATTGGCCGCGCAGGTCTCGCCTTCGTGCGTCTCGCAGCCGTCCTCGGTGCGCTCGATCACGCAGCGCTCGCCGCGCACCGCGCCGGCGAGCGTGAAGATCACGGGCCGCGCGACCGGGGTACTTTCCAGCAGGTGCCGCGCTTCCGCATAGCTGCGGCAGGTCTCGAAGGCCTGGCGCAGCAGCTGGTCGGGCGGGATGTGGCGCACCACGCGCCAGGTGCGCTGCGCATTCGCCGCGATGTCGTAGAGCCGCAGCCAGGGATGGCGGGTGCGGCGCCACAGCGGCGCCTGGTTGATGGCGGCCGCGAAGCGGCCGGGCGCCATGGCGGTGAGCGCGCCCACATAGCCGGGCCAGGTCACGCTGTAGAAGTCGCCGGCGGGCCCGGCCATCCGCGCGACTTCGACGTGGCGCCCGAGGCCGGGAAACGGCCAGTCGAGCGTGCGGGCGAGCCAGGGCACGCCCTCCTCCTCCCGCGCCAAGGTGGTGCAGCCCCATTGGTAGGAGCCGTTGAGGAACCAGATGCCCGGGAAGCCGAGCGTCGCGGCGATCGCCGCGACCTCGCCGACATAGGGCGAGCGCGAGCGCAGGAGCCAGCGCCGCGCCAGGCGGTCGATCGCGGGCAGGAGCGGCGGGACGAAGCGCGGGAAGAAGGTCAGGCAATCATCGCGCAGGGCGCGCGCCCGCTCGCGCCCGATCCGCGCATGGGCGAGCGTGCCGCCGTCGCGGACGTCGACCACCGCGATCTCGTGGAGCCGGGCCGAAGGATCCGTCATGACGACTCCGGAACGCCCCCGAGCCGCTTGGCCACGCGCCCGCACTCAGGCACGGGTGCCCGTGAATGGCCAGCTGCCGTAGAAGCCGGCACTCATGGTGCCGGACATCTTGTCCCCGTCCACGGTTCCGTTGAACTCCAAAGTGAGCGGCATGGGATTGGTGATCGAGACCTTCCAGGCCACGCTCTCGCCGCTCGCCGTCCCCTCGAAGATCTCGGTGCTGTCCCCGTCCGCCGACTGGGTGCCGGTCAATGCCCCGCCCTCGGCCTTGACGGCGAGCGTCGCCCGCCGTTCGCCCATCGGGGTCTCCATGGTCAGGTTCCAGGTCCCGTCCGCCGCCATCGCGTGCTCCTTTGTGACTGCAATCCGTCTCGATCCCCCGAAACCGGCTGGCGATCAAGATCCATCGTACCATGCCGATCGCGCGCCCGGCGGCGAAGGCCGCCCGCGTCGGATATCGTGCGCTTCCTGCCGGGATCATGACGGCGCGATTCTGCGTACTCAACCGCAATCGCGGAACCGGCGCAACCGCCCTCGTGATCGCGTGACGATGCTGGCGCCCGCGTCAGCGGGTCGCGCCGGTCGGCTTCACGCGCCGGTGTCGCTTGAGGGGCTTCGCAGGCGCGATCTCGCGGGTGGCGCCGGGCTGGCCGCCGGGACGCGTGAAATCGGGCTTGATGACCGTCAAGCCGACGCGCGGGCTGTAAGTGTTCAAAGGGTTGGCGGCGGCGGGTCCTGCGAGCGCCGCGAGGAGCGCGACCGCGGGCAGCAGGATCGGCAGGCGTGCCATGGCGGTCTCCGGTCGTAGGGTTCCCTATGCTTGGTCGCGCGCCGCCGCGATCCTGTTCAAGAGGCCGGAACCAGCCCTCCGCCGGCTCGTTACCTCCGAGATCCCGACAAGCAGGAGGACGGCATGAAGCTCTCGGGCAAGAAGATCGCGATTCTGGCCACCAATGGGTTCGAGCAGTCGGAGCTCGAGGTGCCGCGCGACCGGCTGAAGGAGGCCGGCGCTGCCGTCGAGGTGGTGTCTCCCGAGGCGGGAACGATCCGCGGCTGGGACAAGAAGGACTGGGGCGGCACCGTGAAGGTCGACCGCGCGCTCGACGACGTGAAGTTCGGCGACTACGACGCGCTGGTGCTGCCGGGCGGGCAGATCAACCCCGACCTGTTGCGCGTCGACGCAAAGGCGATCGAGCTGGTACGCGCCTTCTTCGACGCCAAGAAGGTCGTCGCCGCCGTGTGCCACGCGCCCTGGCTGCTGATCGAGGCCGGCGTGATCAAGGGCCGCAAGGTGACGTCCTATCACTCGATCAAGACCGACGTGATCAATGCCGGCGGCAAGTGGGAGAACGCGGCCGTGGTCAACGACCAGGGCCTGATCACGTCCCGCAACCCCGGCGACCTCGACGCCTTCTCGGCCAAGATCATCGAGGAAGTCGCGGAAGGCCTGCACAAGGGCCGCAGCGCGGCGGCCTGACATGAACGCCCGAACCCGGCAGCCGGGCGCCAATGCCCGCGGCGACCTCCTGGTGCACGCGCCGCCGCGCGCTGCGCTCGTCGCCGGCGGACTTGCCGGCACGCTGCTCGCCGCCGCGCTGGCGGCCCTCGCCATCGCGTGACCTGCCAGCCCATGCGGGGCACCGAGACTCGCGCTAGAACAAGCGCATGTACGACGCGGTCGTGTTCGCGGGCGGCGGGAACCGCTGCTACTGGCAGGGCGGCTTCTGGGAGGCGGCGGCCGGACGGCTCGGTCTCGCGCCAACGCTGGTCGTGGGCGCGAGCGCCGGGGCATTCGCCGCCATCTACGCGTTGCTCGGCATCGGGCCGCGGGTGCGCGAGGCGGTGTTCGCAGCCTGCGGGCCGCACCGGCGCAATCTCGATCTGGCGGGCTGGCGCGCGGGCGGCCGGCTTTATCCGGTCGGCACGCTCTATGCGGACCTGCTGCGCGGGATGCTGGGCGATGCGGAGCTCGCACGTCTGCAGGACATGACCGACCTGCATGTCGCGCTCGCCCGGGCGCCGCGCGGACTGCCGCCGCTCGCTGCCGCCGCCCTCGGCATCGGCGCCTACCAGCTCGAGAAGCACCTGTTCCACCCGGTCCACCCGCGCCTCGGGCGGCGCCTGGGATTCCGGGCGGAATTCGTCAGCGTGCGGACGCTGCAAACGTCCGAGGCGCTGGTCAGCGCGCTGATCGCCTCCAGCGGCGTTCCGCCTTTCATGCCGGTGACGCAGGTCGACGGGCGTCCGGCCTTCGACGGCGGTCTCGTCGACAATGTCCCGATCGATCCCCTGCTCCCCGTCGAGGCCGCCGGCGGCCGGACGCTGGTGCTGCTCACCCGCCGCTACGGCCGGCTCCCGCAGGTCCCGGGACGGACCTATGTGCAGCCCTCGGAGCCGATCCGGGTGAAGCAGTTCGACGTGAGGAACCCGGGGGCCATGCGCGAGGCCTACGTCCTGGGGCTGCGGGACGGAGCCGCCTTCCGGCCCTGATGGTCCATGCGCATAACGCATAACACGTAAGGGAAATTTCCAGGCCTCCCAATCAGTTTTCCCGGGGATCCTGGAATTATTCCGGGCTGCGGACGAAATCCGCAGCCGTTGGCAACGCGGCTAGATATTCCTTAATGTTTTGAATTTGTCGCCATGCGATTATTGCAAAGCTGCAGCGCAGCAAAGTGAGCTACCGCACTGCACCATTCCGCATTATTTGGACCCTCGAAGGTCCTCGGCGACCGACTCGATCTACCAAGCGATTGAAAGGCACCTCCCATGTTCCTCTCCAGACTGGTCCGCGCCCTCCGGGCCTGGTGGCGCTACAATGAGAATGTCCGCGAGCTGTCCCGCCTCGGCGATCGGGAGCTGGCGGATATCGGCATCCACCGTTCCGAGATCCAGGCCGTGGCCTGGCGGGCCGCCCGCGCCTGACGGGCACTCCCTTCCCGGCTGGAGAACGCCCGCGCCTCGCGGGCGTTTTCATGTGCGGGGCCTTGCCGCCTTGACGGGCCCGGACCCCGGACCCACAAGGCGCGCATGAGACCGATCCACATCGTGGGCGGCGGCCTCGCGGGATCCGAGGCGGCCTGGCAGATCGCGACCCGGGGCGTCCCCGTGGTGCTGCACGAGATGCGGCCGGTGCGCGGCACGGACGCCCACAAGACCGCTGCGCTCGCCGAGCTCGTCTGTTCCAACTCCTTCCGCTCGGACGACCACGAGACCAATGCGGTCGGCCTGCTGCACGCCGAGATGCGCCGGCTCGGCTCGCTGGTGATGCGCGCGGGCGACGCCAACCAGGTGCCGGCCGGCGGCGCGCTGGCGGTCGACCGCGACGGCTTCGCGGCCGCCGTGACGGCCGCGCTCCAGGA
>PQAH01000205.1 GCA_003105195.1 Bradyrhizobiaceae bacterium | reverse complement strand
CGGCAGCGGCACCGTCGCCGCCATGGCGCGCGCCACCGGGGCGGGGGCCGGAATCGCCGCGGTGGGGGCCGCGTCGGCCTGCGGCCGCGGCTCGGCCCTGGCGAGGCGGGAGCGCGGCTCGGGTGCCTCGGCGATCTTCGGCGCGGTGCGCCGCGTCGAGGCCTCGACGATGTACTCCTCGATCAAGCCGCGCATGCGCGCGTCGCGCGCGGCCGCCGACCGGCCGCCGATCACCACGGCGACGATGTGGCGGTTGCCGCGACGCATCGAGGTGACCAGGTTGAATCCGGACTTGCGGATGTAGCCGGTCTTGATGCCGTCGACGCCCTCGACGCGCCCGAGCAGGCGGTTGTGGTTGCGCAGCGTCATGCCGCGGAAGGTGAAGCTCGCGGTCGAGAAGTAGCGGTAGTAGCGCGGGAAGCGCTCCTGGATGGCGCGGCCGAGCGTGACCTGGTCGCGTGCGGTGGTGACCTGGGTGTCGTCGGGCAGGCCGGAGGCATTGGCATAAACCGTGCGAGCCATGCCGAGGGCGCGGGCCTTGCGCGTCATCAGGGCGGCGAACTGCTCCTCGCTGCCGCCGATCGCCTCGGCCACCACCACGGCGGCGTCGTTGGCCGACTTGGTGACCAGCGCCTTGATGGCGTCCTCGACCTCGAGGGTCTGCCCGGGACGCAGGCCGAGCTTGGTCGGCGGCTGGCTGGCGGCGTTCTCGGAGACGGGCAGGCGCGAGTCGAGCTTGAGCTTGCCGGCCTCGAGCTGCTCGAACAGCAGATAGAGGGTCATGATCTTGGTGAGCGAGGCCGGATGGCGCTGGCTGTCCGCATGGCTCGCGTGCAGCGTCGCGCCCGAATTGGCGTCGACGACCAGGGCCGCATAGGGCGGGTTGTAGGACGCATAGGTGGTCCGCTTGCGCCGGCGGGCGTCCGCCGGATCGCTGCCCAGCGCGACCACCGCAAAGGCGACCGCGAGACCGCAGAGTCCCCAGCGCAAGCCGCGCGCGGGCCCAACTCGTGCGCGCACCATGATCGATATACCCCGTCCCTCGATACGCGAGGCTCCCGGCCGGGCGCCCGACGTCCCTGTTGTGAGCCGCGTGAGGGATGTCCGCGCCGCGGAACGGGCGCCCCGGACCCGGCCGCGCGACGGCGGGCGGAGACGTCCCGGCGCAAGAGCGATCCCTCGCAAACGGCCCCGCCGCCTGATGCGGCGGATCGATTAATGACGGTAAGCAGACGCGGTTGCCAAACGGTTAAGCGGGGGACGCGGCGACATGCTTAATATTGCATTGCAAAAATTTTCTTGACACTTTTGTGCAGTGCACTATATTCACGTCCGACGCCGGCTGGCACGGTCGGCGCAACTCATCCGGAAAAGCCGGGCCCCACGCGTACGCGGCGGGCCGCAAGGGGTATCATCATGCTGACCAATCTCGACGACATGCAGAAGCTGGGCAAGGACAACATGGACGTCGCGCTGAAGCAGTTCGGCGCGGTGTCGAAGGGCTTCCAGGCGATCGCGACCGAGGTCGCCGACTACTCGAAGAAGAGCTTCGAGCAGAGCACGGCCGCCTTCGAGAAGCTGATGGGCGCGAAGTCGCTCGAGAACGCGGTGGAGATCCAGAGCGCCTACGTGAAGACCGCCTACGAGGGTTTCGTCGCCGAGGCGACCAAGCTCGGCGAGCTCTACACGGACCTCGCCAAGGAGACCTACAAGCCGTTCGAGAACCTCGCCGCCAAGGCGAAGTAACTCCCGCAACAGCCTGCGGATGCGAAAGCCCGGCGCGAGCCGGGCTTTTTTGTCATGTGCGGTGGCGAGCTGCCGCGGGAGCTATTTCGACAGCCGGAGGCTCGCGAGGTTCTCGTAGATCTGCGCGAAGACGGCGTTGAGCTGGCTCGCCTGCGAAACCTCGAAATACATGCTGCCGGGATTGGAGGCGCAGGCGCGCAGCAGCGACGCGTTCCCCTCGATCACGCGCACCGTGTAGAGCTTGATATTGGCGGCCTTCACGTTATCGCAGGCGAGGCGGGTGCGGTTGTCGATGTGCGAGGCCACCGTCACCTTGTTGTTGCTGGCATTGTTCCAGGCCTCGGTGTTCTCGCCGTCGGTCAGCAGAATGATGACCTTGTCGAGGTCCGCCGCCGGCGCCGAGGCCTGCGTGTAGGGAATGCCCGGCGTCAGCGCGTGCCAGGCCCAGACCAGGCCGATGGTGACGTTGGTCATGCCGTTCGGCTCCATCTCGTCGACCTTGCTCTTGAGCTTGCTCCAGTCGTTCGTCAGGGGCAGGGCCTCGGCGAGCGAGCCGCATTCGTACACCGGGTAGAGCGTGCCGTTCTTCGAGCCGGGCGCGTCGTCCTGGACGTCATAGGGGTACTTGCGGTCGCGCACGCAACCCTCCCAATGGCTCTTCCAGTTGCTGTTGGTGCAGCCGCTGCCCTTCTTCCAGCCGTTGCAGTCGAGGCTGTCGATGTCGAACCAGGGCTCGTCCTTCGACTTGGTGCCGATGTTGACGGTGGTGTCGAAGGGGATGATCGCCACCTTCACGTCGCCGGGCTTGCGCGAGGCCTTCTTGAGCTGGTCGATCAGGTTGTGCACGGCGGTCTTGAGGTGCCCCATCTTGTTGCTCCAGGCCATGGAGCCGGTGTTGTCGAGGGCGAGCGCGATCTCGAGGCGCTTCATGCCCCACTTCACCTCGGACGAGCCGGTGACTTTGAGATCGCCCTGGCGCAGCACCATGGCGAAGGTCGAAGGAACGGTGACCGAGGCCGTCACCGTCAGCTCGTAGCCGCCGGTGCCGGTCGTCTTGAGATTCGGCGAGACGTCGTCGACCCGCGCGTCTGTGCGATTGAGGACGCCCTTGAAGTATTCGGTCGCCCGGGTCTTGCGGTCCTTCTCGGCGACGGATTCGATCTCCTTGGACAAGGCGAGGGCGGTCGCGTCGAGCGCGGCCTGGACGTCCGCCTTCACGGCATTGGCGCGGCCATAGTCGATGGAGAGGCCCACGATGCCGAGAATCGGAATGATCGCCAGGCCGAAGAGCGGAGCGATATTGGCGCTGCGGTCGTGCAGGAAGCGGAGCAGCATGACGGTCGTCCTCCCATCCGGGATTTTCCGAATATTGCCAGTAAGTCTTTGACGATCCGTTGAGAAAATCCTGGACGGATTGGCGCCGCGGATTTACCCCGCAGCAACCATGCGGGGCGCGCCGCGCCGCATCCCGGCACCGGTCCAGCGCGGTTGCGGGCCGGATCGCGGCGTCGCCGGCCGCATTCGGGCCCCCGGGCCGGGCACGGCTCTCCCTGGGGAAGACCGGGCGGCCGCAGCCGGCCGCGCGAGGGGAGGCCGCCCGCCCGGACGCCGCGGTGGGCCACGGCGGCGCACGGCGACGCGGCGGACGACCGGGTCGCGCGGAACCAGACGGGGCCCGCCGATTTTCTAGAATGCACGCCGTGAATCGCTTCGTGATCGCGCCAACGAGGTCCCGACTTTTTGCCGCAATCAGGAACGACTCTGAGCTGGACTTCCGCGGACTCGCGGGCAAATCGTCGTGCGCGGCATCCGGGAGCCGGGGTCGGACGGGCATTCGGCGGCGTTCAATCCCGCGAGGTGGATGCCTACATTTCATCGTTTCGCGGTGGGTCGCTTTGCGGCATGATTCCGCGGCCCGCGCGCGCAGCGCGGACGGTAGCCGCGTCAGGACGAAGACCTTGCCGATGGAACGAACGATGCCTAGATGGCACAAGACACCGCGTGCGACGCGCCCGCGGCTCGGCGACGACGAGCGCCGTCGCCGTGGAGACCAGGCGCCCGGGAGCGCCGTCATCACCAAGACGAAGCCGCAGACCAAGCGGCCGAACCTGTACCGCGTGCTCCTGCTCAACGACGACTACACCCCGATGGAGTTCGTCGTGCACGTGCTGGAGCGGTTCTTCAACAAGGACCGCGAGGCGGCGACGCGCATCATGCTTCACGTCCATCACCATGGCATCGGAGAATGCGGGATCTACACGTACGAAGTCGCGGAGACCAAAGTGACGCAGGTCATGGACTTCGCGCGCAAACACCAGCATCCTTTGCAGTGCGTCATGGAAAAGAAGTGACATCGGCCCGGAAGCCAAAGAGGACTTAATGCCCAGTTTCTCCCGCAGCCTCGAGCAGTCCCTGCACCGCGCGCTGGCGCTGGCCAACGAGCGCCATCACGAATACGCGACGCTCGAGCATCTGCTGCTGGCGCTGATCGACGATCAGGACGCCGCCGCCGTGATGCGCGCCTGCAACGTCGATCTCGACAAGCTGCGGCGCAACCTGATCGCCTATGTCGAGTCCGAGCTCGAGAACCTCGTCACCGACGGGAGCGAGGACTCCAAGCCGACGGCGGGTTTCCAGCGCGTGATCCAGCGCGCCGTGATCCACGTGCAGTCCTCGGGGCGCGAGGAGGTGACCGGGGCCAACGTGCTGGTCGCGATCTTCGCCGAGCGCGAGAGCCACGCCGCCTATTTCCTGCAGGAGCAGGACATGACCCGCTACGACGCGGTCAACTACATCAGCCACGGCATCGCCAAGCGCGCCGGGCTCTCCGAGACGCGGCCGGTGCGCGGCGCCGACGAGGACACCGACACCAAGACCGGCGACGACGCCAAGAAGAAGGGCGACGCGCTCGACGCCTATTGCGTCAACCTCAACAAGAAGGCGCGCGAGGGCAAGATCGATCCGCTGATCGGCCGCGATCCGGAGATCAGCCGCACCATCCAGGTGCTGTGCCGCCGCCAGAAGAACAACCCGCTGTTCGTCGGCGACCCCGGCGTCGGCAAGACCGCGATCGCCGAGGGGCTCGCGCGCCGCATCGTCAACGGCGAGGTCCCCGAAGTGCTCGCCAACGCCACCGTGTTCGCGCTCGACATGGGCACGCTGCTCGCCGGCACGCGCTACCGCGGCGACTTCGAGGAGCGGCTCAAGCAGGTGATCAAGGAGCTGGAAGCCTATCCGGGCGCGATCCTGTTCATCGACGAGATCCACACCGTGATCGGCGCCGGCGCCACCTCGGGCGGCGCCATGGACGCCTCCAACCTGCTCAAGCCGGCGCTCGCCTCCGGCACGCTGCGCTGCATCGGCTCGACCACCTACAAGGAGTACCGCCAGTACTTCGAGAAGGACCGGGCGCTGGTGCGCCGCTTCCAGAAGATCGACGTCAACGAGCCGACGATTCCGGACGCGATCGAGATCCTCAAGGGCCTCAAGCCCTATTTCGAGGACTACCACCGGCTCAAATACACCAACGAGGCGATCAAGGCCGCGGTCGAGCTCTCGGCGCGCTACATCCACGACCGCAAGCTGCCCGACAAGGCGATCGACGTGATCGACGAGTCGGGCGCCGCGCAGATGCTGCTGCCGGATTCCAAGCGCAAGAAGACGATCGGGCTCAAGGAGATCGAGACCACGATCGCGACCATGGCGCGGATCCCGCCGAAGACCGTGTCCAAGGACGACGCCGAGGTGCTGGCGCATCTCGAGGACACCCTCAAGCGCGTCGTCTACGGCCAGGACAAGGCGATCGAAGCGCTCGCCGCCTCGATCAAGCTCGCCCGCGCCGGCCTGCGCGAGCCGGAGAAGCCGATCGGCTGCTACCTGTTCTCGGGGCCGACCGGCGTCGGCAAGACCGAGGTCGCCAAGCAGCTCGCCTCGCTGCTCGGCGTGGAGCTCTTGCGCTTCGACATGTCGGAATACATGGAGCGCCACACGGTCTCGCGGCTGATCGGCGCGCCCCCCGGCTATGTCGGCTTCGACCAGGGCGGGCTCCTGACCGACGGCGTCGACCAGCATCCGCACTGCGTCCTGCTGCTCGACGAGATCGAGAAGGCGCATCCGGACCTGTTCAACGTGCTGCTGCAGATCATGGATCACGGCAAGCTGACCGACCACAACGGCAAGCAGGTCGACTTCCGCAACGTGATCCTGATCATGACCACCAATGCGGGCGCCGCGGACCTCGCCAAGCAGGCCTTCGGCTTCACGCGCTCGAAGCGGGAGGGCGACGACATCGAGGCGATCAACAAGCTGTTCGCGCCCGAGTTCCGCAACCGCCTGGACGCGATCATCACTTTTGCGCATCTCTCGGAGGAGGTGATCAGCCGCGTGGTCGAGAAGTTCGTGCTGCAGCTCGAGGCGCAGCTCGCCGACCGCGACGTCACCATCGAGCTCACGGACGAAGCCTCGCGGTGGCTGATCGCGCACGGCTACGACGAGCAGATGGGCGCGCGGCCGATGGCGCGGCAGATCCAGGAGCACATCAAGAAGCCGCTGGCCGACGAGGTGCTGTTCGGCCGGCTCAAGAGCGGCGGCCACGTGCGCGTGATCCTGGTGAAGGAGGGCGGGGCCGAGAAGCTCGGCTTCGAGTATCTCGAGGGCCGGGTGACGCCCAAGCCCGAGCGGTTGCCCGAGCCGCGCAAGGCGCGCGCCAAGACCCGCCGCACGCCGCAGCGGCGGCCGAAGCCCCCGCGCGGCGACGGCGGCAAGCCGAGCGGCCGCGGCTCGGTGCCGAAGGTGCCGCTCAAGGTCTGATCCCGGGCCGCAGCCGGCAACGCAATCCGGCGGAGAGCCTCCGGCTTTCCGCCGGATTTTTCACGGCCGGCGCCGGTCGGGCGCCGACGGCCCCGCGCGACGCGCTGCTCGCATGCGCGGCCCGCGGGGATCGGCCGATTGCGCCGGGCGGCCGGCTGTGGGAGAGGACCCGGACTGGTCCGCCCCATGCCGCCGCCTTCCGAACCCCCGATCCTGACGACCGGCGCCGCGTTCCTGGCGGGGCTGCGCGCGGCCTGGTCGTCGGTGTTCAGCTACGTGCTGTTCGGCACCTATATCGGCATCGGTGCGCTCGCCCATGATTTCGGCTTCGGCCTCGCCTGGGCCATGGTCTCGACCGTGCTGGTCTGGGCCGGGCCCGCCCAGGTGATCCTGATCTCGGGGCTCGGCGCCGGGGCGGCGCATCTCGAGGTTGCGATCGCGGTCTCGCTCAGCGGCGTGCGCCTGCTGCCGATGGTGGTGGCGCTGCTGCCGCTGATCAAGACGCCGGCGACACGCACCTGGCAGCTGGTGCTGCCGGCGCATTTCACGGCGATCAGCATGTGGGTCGAGTCGCTCCGCCTCGCGCCCAAGGTCGCGCGCGAGAACCGCGTCGCGTTCTGCAACGGGCTCGGCGTCGGGCTGATGGCCTCGGCCGTGACGGCGACCGCGGTCGGCTTCGGCCTCGCGGCGCGGCTGCCGACGCTGCTCACCGCCGGGCTCCTGTTCCTGACGCCGGTCTCGTTCCTGGTCTCGACCGCCCGCAATGCCCGCATGCTGGTCGATCGGCTGGCGCTCGCGCTCGGCCTCGCGGTCGGCCCGGCATTCGCCTTCGGGCAAGTCGAGTTCGACGTGCTGTGGACCGGGGTCGTCGCCGGCACGGCCGCCTACGGCGCGCACCGCCTGCGCGAGGCGCTGCGATGACGGAGCTCGCCGCCTACCTGGCGCTGGTGCTGGTCGGCTTCCTGCCGAACGAGGTGTGGCGCTGGCTCGGCGTCGCCTTCGCGCGCGGGCTGGAGGAGGATTCCGAGATCGTCGTCTGGGTGCGCGCGGTCGCGACCGCGACGCTCGCGGCGGTGATCGCCAAGCTGACGATCTTCGCCCCGGGCTCGCTCGCCGAGGTGCCGCTCGCGGTCCGGCTCGGCGCGGTGGCGACGGGGTTGCTGGCCTTCATGCTGATCCGCCGCTCGGTGCTCGCCGGCGTGATCGCGGGCGAGCTCGCGCTGATCGCCGGCGCGCTGCTGTTCGGGGCTTGAGTCACGCCACGCCGCCCATGACGGGCGCGCCATCGTCCGCGGCTGTCGCGGCGAGGCCCGTGGGTACGCCCGCGAGATGGCAGCCCGCGATGTGGCCGAAGGTCAGGGCCGGACCGAGCGTGATGCCGGCGCCCGGGTAATTGCCGCCCATGATGCTGGCGATGTCGTTGCCGACCGCGTAGAGGCCCGGGATCGGCCGGCGTTCGCCGTCGAGCACGCGCGCGTGCCGGTCCGTGCTCAGGCCCGCATAGGTGCCGAGATCGCCGATCACCAGCCGGATGGCGTAGAACGGCGCCGTCTCGATCGGCTTCACGCACGGATTGGGCGCGTGCAGGGCGTCCCCCTGGAAGCGGTTGTAGGCCTTGGCTCCCTTGCCGAAGGCGGGGTCCTGTCCGGCGCCGGCATGGGCGTTGAAGTCCGCCACGGTGGCTTCGAGCCCGGCCGGATCGATGCCGGCCCTGCTCGCGAGCTCGCCGAGACTCGCGCCCTTCAGGAGATAGCCCGAACGCACGTGCCGCCCGGCGGGCAGCGGAAACGGCGCGACGGCCCCGAGGCCGTAGCGTCGCAAGGTCGCGTGGTCGCAGACGAGCCAGGCCTGCACCTTCGGCTCGTCGGCGCAGGCCGCCACCATCGCCTGGACGAAGTCATGGTAGGAGTCGGCCTCGTTGGTGAAGCGCCGGCCGCGCGCCGTCACTGCGATCACGCCAGGCTTCGCCCGGTCGATGAAATGCGGCATCACGCCCTGCGAGCCGTCCTTGCGCGTCGTGAGCGAGACCGGCACCCAGGCCGCGGCGTGGGGCAACGAGGCATCGACGCGGCCGCCCACGGATTCGGCGAGGCGGAGGCCGTCGCCGGTATTGCCGGCCGGGCCCGGCGAGTAGTGCTCGTGGCCAGTCGGCGCGTGGGGGAAGTGGACCTTGCGCCGGGCCACATCGTGCGGAAACCCGCCGCAGGCGAGCACGACGCCTCGGCGCGCCGAGATGCGGACCGGGCGGCCTTCGCGCTCCACCACGGCACCGCGCACGGCGCCATCCTCGGCGATCAGCTCCTTGGCGGGCGACGATAGCCATAGCGGGATGCCGAGGTCGAAGGCGGACTTGGCGAGGCGTCCGGCGAGGGCATTGCCGTTGGTCAGCAGCATGCCGCGCCCATGGCGCAGCACTTCGACGAAGTGCCGGGAGAGCCGCTTGGCGACATAGATCGCAGATCGCAGCGAGCGCGTCGCGCGCATGAAATGCACGATCTCCTTGCCCGAGCCGAGCATCATGCCGAACACGGTGAGCTCGGGCAGGGCGGCGCCGAGGCTCCTGATGTGCGCGCCGAGCTCGCGGCCGTCGAAGGGCCGCGTCACCATCGAGCGGCCGCCCTGCGTGCCGCCGGGCGCCTCGGCGTGGTAGTCGGGAAAGACCAGCGGCATGTCGAAGCGCAGCGCCGTCCTTGCGATGAAGAAGTCGATCGCCCGCGGGCCGTGCTCGAGGAAGGCGTCCACGCGCTCGGCGTCGAAGCTGTTGCCGGCCTCGTGGCGCAGATAGGTGCGCGCGAGATCCGGCTCCTCGTGGAAGCCCCACGCCCTGGCGAGCGACGTTCCGGGGATCCACAGCCAGCCGCCGGAGCGCGCCGTGGTGCCGCCGAACGTCGCTTCCTTCTCGACGATGAGAACCTCGAGCCCGTGCGCCGCCGCAGTGACGGCCGCGCTCATGCCGGCGGCGCCGGAGCCGATCACCAGGACGTCGCAGTCGCAGGTGTCCAGGGACATAGGATGGCTTCTCCGCGTCATCCCGGCCCTCGCTGCGCTCGGCCGGGGACGACCCCCAACCTCCGCTCATGACGCAATCGGCTTCGTCGCGCCCATGCCGCAATGTCACGGGCTCGCCAGCGCGGTGGAAAGCTGGAGCGCGTGGGCCGCGAGGGTCTCCGGATCGCCTTTCTCGGTCGCGGGCGGCTTCATCGGCACGCCTTCCTTGCGCGGGATCACGTGGAAGTGGAGGTGGAACACGACCTGGCCGCCGGCGGGCTCGTTGAACTGATGGATCGTGACGCCGTCCGCCGCGAACACCTTCACGGCCGCCTTGGCGACCTTCTGCACCGCCTTGATCACGTCGGCGAGGGCTTCGGGCTCGATGTCGAGGATGTTGCGCGCGGGCGCCTTGGGGATGATCAGCGTGTGGCCGGGCGCGCGCGGCATGATGTCGAGGAAGGCGAAGACCTTGTCGTCCTCGTAAACCCGGTGGCAGGGAAGCTCGCCGCGCAGGATCTTGGCGAACACATTGTTCGAGTCGTAGGTCGACATCGGGCGTCTCCGGTTGGCTGGTCAGGTCTCGTTCTCGGCCGGGTCCTTGCGAAACGGGCCGAGCGTGGCGAGCTCCGCGCCCGCGGCTTCCACATAGGCGCGCTCGCGCGCCAGATAGTCCGCGATCGCGCGGCGCAGCGCCGGATCGGCGATGTAGTGCGCCGAGCATGTGGTCCTCGGCATGTAGCCGCGCGCGAGCTTGTGCTCGCCCTGGGCGCCCGCCTCGACGCGCGCCAGGCGATGCGCGATGGCGAACTCGATCGCCTGGTAGTAGCACAGCTCGAAATGCAGGAAGGGATGGTGCTCGACCGCGCCCCAGTGGCGGCCGAACAGGGCGTCGCCGCCGATGAAGTTGATGGCGCCCGCGATCCAGCGGCCGGCGCGCTTCGCCATCACGAGCAGGATGCGGTCCGCCATGCTCTCGCCGATCAGCGAATAGAAGCTGCGCGTGAGATAGGGGCGGCCCCATTTGCGCGAGCCGGTCTCCATGTAGAAGGCGAAGAAGGCGTCGAAGACCTCCTCGGTGAGGTCGCGGCCGGTGAGCCAGTGCACCTCGATGCCGTCGGGCAGCGCGTCGCGGCGCTCGCGGCGGATCAGCTTGCGCTTGCGCGCGGCGAGCGCGCCGAGGAAGTCCTCGAAGCCGGCATAGCCGGCATTCTCCCAGTGGAACTGCTGGTCGGTGCGCTGCAGGAAGCCGTGACGGGCGAACAGCTCCCATTCGGCCTCGGGCAGGAAGGTCGCATGGATCGAGGAGGCCTCGCGCAGGCTGCGGAGCTCGACCAGCCCGGCGACGAGGCCGCGGCGCACCTCCGCCGGCGCATCCGGGCGCACCAGCAGGCGGCGCGCCGTCGCCGGGGTGAAGGGCACCGAGACCTGGAGCTTCGGGTAGTACTGGCCGCCGGCCCGCTCGTAGGCGTCGGCCCAGCCCTGGTCGAAGACATATTCGCCGCGCGAGTGGGACTTCAGATAGCAGGGGACCGCGCCCAGCAGCGTGCCGTCCTCGGCCTCGGCCAGGAGGTGCTGCGGCTGCCAGCCGGTGCGTCCGGTGGCCGAGCCCGAGCGCTCGAGCGCGGAGAGGAATTCATGGGAAATGAAGGGGTTGTAGGCCTCGCCTCGAGAAACAGATTCCGCCCGCGGCGCGCAGCCGGTCGGATTGGCGCACGCGTTCCAGGCGCTCGCCGGCACGTCGGCGATCGCCGGGACGACACGGATGCGCAATTCGCCGGCGCTCATTCGGCTGCCCGCGGCCTCCTGGGCCATGTTAAGGCCTGAACCCCTCGAAGATCATCTGGTTCGCCCAGCGCCGGGCGCGGGCCCGGTCGGCCTCGCTGCGTACCGTCCAGGCGAGCAGCGGCAGCCCGAACAGGTGGCGCGCGACCAGGGGGCCGGGGGCGGGAAGGTCCTGCACCCGGTAGGCGAGGAAATGCGGCCGCGTGTGCAGGCCATGCAGCAGGTGCGCCAGGCCGAAGCGCCGGCCCGCGGTGAGCGGCTTCCACTCGGGGTCGGCGTAGCGGCGCTCGGCGACGATGCCGCGCGGCAGTCCCGGCGCGGCCGCGCGCAGGGCCACGATCAGGCGCGGATCGAACGACATCACGGCGACCGGGCCCGCATAGCCGGCGAGCACGGCGGCGACCCGCGGCACCAGGCGCTGATCGAGGTCGAAGCGGCTCTTGAGCTCCAGGAACAGCGCCACGCGGCCGGCCACGAGATCGCACAGCGCGCCGAGGGTGAGCATGCGGTCGGCGGTCGCCCGGAACGGGACCTGCCCGAGCTCGGCGGCGCTCATGGCGGCGAGCGCGCCCGTGCCCGCGGTGAGGCGGCCGAGGACGTCGTCGTGATGCACCATGGCCTCGCCGTCGCGGCTCACCTGCAGGTCGACCTCGATCGCGTAGTCGCCCGCGATCGCCGCCGCGATCGCGCTCGCGGTGTTCTCGACGATGCCGGCCGCGGCGTCGTGCAGGCCGCGATGGGCCACGGGCCGTGCCGTCAGCCAGTCGAGTCCGGGCATTGCGCGGTCTTCGGGGACAGGGGGCTCACGTGACCTCGAACAATCCCTCGACCTCGACCGCCGCATCCATCGGGAGCACGGCGACGCCGATGGTGGTTCGGGCATGGCGGCCCTTGTCGCCGAAGGCCGTGACCACCAGGTCGGAGGCGCCGTTCATGACCTTCGGCGTCTCCAGGAAGTCGGGCGCGGCATTGATGAAGCCGCCGAGCCGCACCACCCGGGCGATCTTGTCGAGATCGCCGAGGGCGGCCTTGAGCTGGGCCAGGACATTGACCGCGCAGGCGCGTGCCGCTTTCTGGCCATCTTCCACCGACACGGTGGCGCCGAGCTTGCCGGTGGCGACCAGCTTGCCCTCGGCATCGAAACACAGCTGCCCGGACACGAAGATCAGGTTTCCGGTGCGCACGAAGCCCACATAATTGGCGACCGGGGTGGCCGGCGTCGGTATCGGAATCCCAAGCTCGGCCAACTTCTTCTCCACCGTACCCGGCATGCCGTCCTCCTGCCTGTCCCCCGCATCCTGTCTTCGCCGATCGGGCGGCGCGGCGCAAGCCGGGCGGTTGCGGCATCCCGGGCAGGCTTCTAGTCTTCGCCCGCAGCCTCGAGGAGACTCGCCCGCATGACGTTTCGCTTCTCCGCTTCGCGCCCGTTCGCGCTCGCGTCACTCGCCGTCCTGGGCGCGGCCGCGATTCCGCTCCCGGCATCGGCCCAGGCCAAGGAGGCCGCGGCGCTCGCCTCGCACGTCGCGATCTACGATCTCAGGCTCGCGACCTCGCGCGGCAAGCGCGCGCTCGAATCGGTGCGCGGGCGGATCGTCTACGACTTCTCGGGCAACCCCTGCGAGGGCTATGCGCTGCAGTTCCGCCAGGTGAGCGCGCTCGATACCGGGGAAGGGCGGATGGTGATGAGCGACCTGCGCTCCACCACCTGGGAGGACGCGGACGGCAAGAGCTTCCGGTTCAACTCCGAGAACTTCATGGACGAGAAGCTCAACGAGTCCGCCGACGGGCGCGCCGAGCGCGGGTCGAACGGGGTCGTGGTCCAGCTCGCCAAGCCGCGGGCGAAGAAGCTCGAGGTCGGCGAGGTCGTGTTCCCGACCGCGCACATGCGCAAGATCCTCGACGCCGCGCGCGCCGGGCAGCGGCTGTTCGAGACGCCGGTGTTCGACGGCTCGGAGTCGGGCGAGAAGGTCTACCAGTCGCTTGCGGTGATCGGCCCGGCGATTGCGCCGGACCAGAAGAAGCCGACCGACGCGGCCGCCGACAAGGCGGAGCTCGCCGGGCTCGCCCGCTGGCCCGTGACCATCAGCTACTTCGACAAGGCCGGCAGGCGCGGCGAGGGCGAGCAGACGCCGGTCTACGCGATCTCGTTCGAGATGTACGAGAACGGCGTCTCGCGCGCACTGCGCCTCGACTACGGCGACTTCGTCGTCGACGGCGTGATGACCTCGCTCGAGCTGCGCGACAGCAAGCCCTGCCGGTAGGGTGGGCAAAGGCGCCGCCCGGGCGCCGTGATGTCCCGACGCGCCGATCGCGCCGTGCCCACGCGTGGGCGCGGCGGCACAGGCGCAACGTGAAGCGTGATGCGCAGCGGCCGCCTTCGCCCACCCTACGAACTCAGTCGTCCGGATCCTCGCTCGCCTCGGGACGGCCGTCGAACGCCAGGCCCTTGACCACGGCGGAACGGCCGAACTTCGCGCGGGCGCGGTCGATGGCGTGCTCGGCGGCGGCCGAGCGTTGCGCGCGCCGGTCGATCAGGTCCGCGGGCTCCGCGCCGGCGCCTTCCACCAGCTGCGACACGCCGACGCCGATCAGGCGGTAGCGCGTGCCGTCGGCCTCGCGGCGGAGCAGCTCCCGGGCGACGTCGAAGATCCGGCCGGCGAGCTGCGTCGGGTCGGCGAGGGATTGCGCCCGGGTCTTGATCTTGAAGTCGGCGCTCTTGAGCTTCAGCGTCACGGTGGCGCCCGCGAGCTCCGCCGCCTTGAGCCGGCGCGACACCTTCTCGGACAGCGACCAGAGGATGCGCTCGAGCGCGCGGAAGTCGCGGATGTCCCGCTCGAAGGTGGTCTCGGCCGAGACGCTCTTGGCCTCGCGCTCAGGCTCGACGCTGCGCCGGTCGATGCCATGCGAAAGGCGCGAGAGCCGCAGCCCCTCGGGACCGTAGCGGCGCATCAGCTCGGTCTCCTCGGCGGCCTGCAGGTCCGCGATGGTGACGAAGCCGTCGCGACCGAGGCGCGCCTGGGTTGCCTTGCCGACGCCCCAGATGAAGGAGACGGGGCGCGGCGCCAGGAAGGCGCGCGCCTCGTCCGGAGAGAGCGCCGCGAAGCCGCGCGGCTTGTCGAGGTCGGAGGCGATCTTGGCGAGGAACTTGTTGGCCGAGAGGCCGATCGAGACCGTGATGCCGAGGGTCGCCTCGACGCGCGCCGCGAAACGCACGAGCGTCTTCGCCGCGATCGTCCCGTGCAGGCGCTCGGTGCCGGTGAGGTCCATGAAGGCCTCGTCGATCGAGAGCGGCTCGACCAGCGGGGTCAGCTCCAGCATCATGGCCCGCACCTCGCGCCCGACCGCCGCATAGGTCTCCATGCGGGGCGGCAGCACGGTGGCGTGCGGACAGAGCCGGCGCGCCTCGAACATCGGCATCGCCGAGCGGACCCCATAGGTGCGGGCGATGTAGCAGGCCGTGGAGACGACGCCGCGGCGGCCGCCGCCGATGATCAGCGGCTTGTCGGCGAGGCTCGGATCGTCGCGCTTCTCGATCGCGGCATAGAAGGCGTCGCAGTCCACATGGGCGATGGTCAGCGTCGCGAGGTCCGGGTGGCGCGCGAGCCGCGGCGAGCCGCAGGCGGGGCAGCGCGAGCAGCCGTCCGCCACGTCCGCCAGGCAATCGCGGCAGAAGCCCGGCATCGGCGCCTGCTCATCGTCCGAGGGAGGGTGCGTCATCATGACAGGCCGGCACCGGCGGGAAAGCCCCCTCAGGGGATATCCGGCTCGTAGGGGCGTCCGAGGCGCGCGCGGGCCCGCCCGACCGCCTCGGGCGCGATCGCGGCCGCGTCGACGAAGGCGAGCAGCAGGCGCTCGTCGGCCAGAATGTGGTCGAGGACGCCGGCCAGGAACCCCGGCTCGGCCGCCGAGGCGCGAATCGTCTCCGGCGCGATGCCGGTTGCGGCCAGGAAGGGCCCGAGCCGATCCGGCTCGGCCGCCAGGAAGGCCAGCGCCTCGACGGCCAGCGATTCGGCGGATTCGCGGGTCACGGGTGCCGGCCTGGTCACGAGCGTTTGCCTTTTCCTAAGGAATCCCAATTAGGTTTTTCGCTAGATTATCCATATCCGCGCCGGCGGACGATGCGAGTCGCTCGCGACACGGGGAGGTCGCGCGAAATTCGCGCGGGGGACAGCCGAGAAGGGCCGGACATGGCGAAAACCGTCCTGATCGTGGAGGACAACGAGCTCAACATGAAGCTCTTCCACGATCTCCTGGAGGCGCACGGCTACCAGACGATCGGGACCCGCAACGGCATCGAGGCCCTCGATCTCGCGCGCAAGCACCGCCCCGACCTGATCATCATGGACATCCAGCTTCCCGAGGTCTCCGGCCTGGAGGTCACCAAGTGGCTCAAGGACGATCCCGAGCTGCAGGCGATCCCGGTGGTCGCGGTCACGGCCTTCGCCATGAAGGGTGACGAGGAGCGGATCCGGGAAGGCGGATGCGAGGCCTACCTGTCGAAGCCGATCTCGGTCGGCAAGTTTCTCGAGACCGTCCGCCATTTCCTCGGAACCGCGTGAGAGGCTGCGATGACCGCCCGCGTGCTCGTCGTCGACGACATCCCGGCCAACGTGAAGCTGCTCGAGGCGCGGCTCACGGCCGAGTATTTCGACGTCACCACCGCCATGAGCGGACCCGAGGCGCTCGAGATCTGCGAGCGGGCCCAGTGCGACATCGTGCTGCTCGACGTGATGATGCCGGGGATGGACGGTTTCGAGGTGTGCCGCCGGCTCAAGGCCAACCCGCTCACCCACCACATCCCGGTCGTCATGGTCACGGCGCTCGACCAGCCGGCCGACCGCGTGCAGGGGCTCGAGGCCGGGGCCGACGACTTCCTGACCAAGCCGGTCTCCGACATCGCGCTGATCTCGCGCGTGCGCTCGCTGGTGCGGCTGAAGATGGTGACCGACGAGCTGCGCATGCGCGCCGTCACCTCGCGCGAGATCGGCATCATGGACGCGGAGCTGCAGGCGGTCTCCGAGACCGGGCGCGGCGGGCGCATCCTGCTGGTGGACGACCGCCGCTCGTCCTACGAGCGCATCGCCGGCATCCTGACGGCCGAGCACACCGTCGACGTGGAGACGAACCCGCAGGAGGCGGTGTTCCACGCGGCCGAGAACGACTACGACGTGCTGATCGTCTCGCTCGGCCTGGAGAACTTCGACGGCCTGCGGCTGTGCAGCCAGGTGCGCTCGCTCGACCGCACGCGCGGCACGCCGATCCTGATGGTCGCCGAGGCCGAGGAGGGGGCCCGGCTGCTGCGCGGCCTGGAGATCGGGGTCAACGACTACCTGGTGCGGCCGCTCGACAAGAACGAGCTGCTGGCGCGGGTGCGCACCCAGATCCGCCGCAAGCGCTACTCGGCGCGGCTGCGCGACAACGTCCAGCTCTCCATGGAGATGGCGATCACGGACGCGCTCACCGGGCTGCACAACCGGCGCTACATGGAGACGCACCTCGCGACGCTGGTCGAGCAGGCGGCGGCGCGCGGCAAGCCGCTGTCGCTCCTGATCCTGGACATCGACTATTTCAAGTCGGTCAACGACACCCACGGCCACGACGCCGGCGACGACGTGCTGCGCGAGTTCGCGACGCGGATCCGCAAGTCGATCCGCGGCATCGACCTCGCCTGCCGCTACGGCGGCGAGGAGTTCGTGATCGTCATGCCCGAGACCGACATGGCGGTGGCGGCGCTGGTCGCGGAGCGGATCCGGCGCAAGGTCGCGAGCGAGCCGTTCCGGATCGAGCAGGGCGTGAAATCCCTCGACGTGACGATCTCGATCGGGCTCGCCGCGCTCGCGGGGCGCGAGGACACGGGGGCGACCCTGCTCAAGCGCGCCGACCAGGCGCTCTACCGGGCCAAGCGCGACGGCCGCAACCGGGTGGTGGCGGACGCGGCGTAACGGTATCATAATACCATACGGGAGCGGCGCGCTGCGGCCCCGGGACCCCGTCCGTAAACCCTAACGCTTTACACTACCGGCGAATCCCGCGACGATTCTCCCCCTCGCGGCTTTGATTTCCCCGCCGGTTGCTTTAGTTTCACGGGCGAGGGCGCATGAGCGCGCCAGGACGGGACGGGCGGGCGCGGCGAGCGTTCGGAACGTCGCCGACCACATCGAAAACCCTACGGTATGCTCAGGTCCGCCGCATCTCCTGGGTCCGTGGGGTTCGGCCGGCCTGGGGGCGGTGTGAGTGGCCTCCTCATGACACCGCTTCCGGCCGGCCACCTCGATCTGCGCAGGTGAGCCTCGCGTCCGCTTCCCGATCGTGAAAATTGCGTGCGCCGCGACGGCGATGCCGCGGAACGCAAAAGGGCGCCCGTGCGGGCGCCCCGGACAGCCGGCGACGTGCGCGCGGCTACTTGATCTTGGATTCGCGGAACTCGACGTGCTTCTTGGCGACCGGGTCGTACTTCTTCTTCACGAGCTTGTCGGTCATGGTGCGCGAGTTCTTCTTGGTGACGTAGTAGAAGCCCGTATCGGCGCTCGACACGAGCTTGACTTTGACGGTGACGGCCTTGGCCATGGCAACCTCGTGGGAAACGCGGTCTGTTCAGGATCGGCGGGACCCTAGCGGCGGGCGGGCAAAAGTCAAGGAAGGCCGGTCCCGGCGCCCCGACCGGGACCTCACAGGTTTGCCCGCACGAACTTCTTCTGCAGCATGCGGTAGAACGGCGAGGGCAGGTCGTGGCCGAGCCCTCGGGCGACGCGTGACTCGAGCTCCTCGAGCGCCACCTGCGTGATCGTCGGCATGTCGAGGCGCTTGGCCTCGGCGATCGGGATCCAGATCAGCTCGGTGAGCTCCGCGTCCGGCCCGACGATGCCGTCGACCCGGTGGGCGATCAGGCTCGCATCGGCCGCGAAGAAGCGCGCATCGAAGCGGCGCGGCCGCCGCGGCGGGGTGATCGCCCGGACGATGAAGTGCAGGCTCGCGAGATCCGGCAGCACCCGCGCCTCGGCGAAGGCCGCCCAGGGGCCGCCGGGGACCGGCACCGGCGCCTCGGCGCGGCGGCCGAGCATCAGGCCGGTCTCCTCGAAGGTCTCGCGGATGGCCGCGAGCGCCAGCGCCTGGGCGCGCGAAGGCGTCGGCCGCGAGACATACCGCATCAGCCGCGCCTCGACATGCGGGTCGAGGCCGGTGGCGGTCGGCATCAGCCGGTCGAGCGGCTCGACGCGGCCGCCCGGAAACACGAACTTGCCCGGCATGAAGCGGTGGCTCTCGTGGCGCCGGCCGAGCAGGACCTTGGGCCTCGCCCCCGAGCGGTCGACGATGATCAGGGTCGCGGCGTCCTTGGGGCGGGAATTCGCGAAGCTCTGATCGCGCTCGACGCGGGTGAGGCGCTCGGCGAGGTTGGTCATCGCGGCGGCTCCGCCGCCCCGCTCCAGGCGGGCGCGATCTCGTCTTCGTGGAGCGGATCGAAGCCGTGCATGTAATGCGCCCATTGCCAGCCGACGATCGCGCCCTTGATCAGCGGGAGCAGGGCGAGGCACAGGCCGAGGATCATCGGGATCCAGATCGCGAAGTGCACCCAATAGGGCGGGGTGAACGCGGTCTCGACCGCGAGCGTGGCCGGCACCACCACGTGGCCCACGATCAGGATCGTGAAATAGGCGGGCGCGTCGTCGGCCCGATGGTGGTGCAGCGCCTCGCCGCAGGCCGGGCACCGGTCCTGCACCTTGAGATAGGCGCGGAACAGCCGGCCTTCGCCGCAACGGGGACAGGTGCCGCGCACTCCGCGCCAGAAGGCGTTCCCGAGCGGCCGCGGCGGGGGGGTGATGGCTTCCTGCATGGGGTGTCCTGTCATCTGCGCCGCGTCTTTCCGCGCGGCGTCCGGCTGCGCTCCTTTAGCGCCTTGGAGCCCGATGGGCGAGCCGCCCGGCCGGATCGGCTGCCATGCGGCTTGCGCGGCACGATGCGGCCTTCGGAGAGGAGCTCGAAGCGCAGCGCGCCCGCGACCGGCGCGGCCTCGATGAGGCGGACCGTCACCTTGTCGCCGAGCCGATGGGCCTCGCCCGTCAGGTCGCCGATCAGGGCGTGGCCCGCCTCGTGATAGCGGAAATAGTCGTTGCCGAGGGTGGCGGCCGGCACGAAGCCGTCGGCGCCGGTGTCGTCGAGCTTCACGAACAGGCCGGAGCGCGTCACCCCCGAGACATGGCCCGGGAAGGTCGCGCCGATGCGGTCGGCGAGGAAATGGGCGATCAGGCGGTCGACGGTCTCGCGCTCGGCCAGCATGGCGCGGCGCTCGGCGCCCGAGATGCGGGCCGCGATCTCGCCGAGCGCGGCGAGATCCTGCTTCTCGGGGAGCCCGTCCTTGCCGAACTTGAGGGCGCGGATCAGCGCGCGATGCACGACGAGGTCCGCGTAGCGGCGGATCGGCGATGTGAAATGCGCGTAGCGGCGCAGGTTGAGGCCGAAATGGCCGTAATTCTCGGCCGCGTACTCGGCCTGCGCCTGGGTGCGCAGCACCACCTCGCTCACCAGGCGCTCGTATTCGGAATCGCGCACGCGGGCGAGGATGCGGTTGAAGTCGGCGGCGCGCATCACCTGCCCCTTGGGCAGGCGGATATCGAGCGTCGTCAGGAACTCGCGCAGGCCCTCGACCTTCTCGGGCGAGGGCTCGTCGTGCACGCGATAGATCAGCGGCGTGCGCGCGCCCTCCAGCGTCTCGGCCGCCGCCACATTGGCGAGGATCATGAACTCCTCGATCAGGCGATGCGCGTCGAGGCGCGGCGGCGAGACGACGCGGTCGACGCTGCCGTCGGGCTTGAGCAGGATCTTGCGCTCCGGGAGATCGAGGTCGAGGGGGCCGCGGTCGTCGCGTGCGCGCTTCACCGTGCGATAGGCCGCATAGAGCGGCTCGAGCACCATGGGCACGAGCGGGGCGGTGGCCTCGTCGGGCGAGCCGTCGATCGCCTCCTGCACCTGGGCGTAATGCAGCTTGGCGAAGGAGCGCATCAGCACCCGGTGGAAGGCGTGGCTGCGCTTGCGGCCGTCGGCGCCGATTACCATGCGCACCGCGATGGCGGCGCGGTCCTCGCCGGGCTTGAGCGAGCACAGATCGTTGGAGATGCGCTCGGGCAACATNNCCGATCACCATGTCGCAGACCAGCACCAGCCGGTCGACCTGCGGATTGAGCGAGCACAGCCCGTTGGACAGCTTCTCGGGCAGCATCGGAATCACGCGGCGCGGGAAGTAGACCGAGGTGCCGCGCTCGAGCGCCTCGCGGTCGAGCGGCTCGAGTGAGGACGCACGTAGTGGGCGACGTCGGCGATCGCGACCGTGACGACGAAGCCGCCCGGATTGGCCGGGTCGTTGTCGGCCAGCGCGAAGACCGCGTCGTCGTGGTCCTTGGCGTCGACCGGGTCGATGGTGACGAGCGGCACCTGGCGCCAATCCTCGCGGCCCGCGAGGACAGAGGGGGCGGCTTCCTCGGCCTCGGCCAGCGCCTCGCGCGGGAACACGTGCGGAATGCCGTGGGCGTGGATCGCGATCAGGCTGACGGCGCGCTCGCTCGATAGCGCGCCGATGCGCTCCTTGACCCGGCCGCTGGGCAGGCCGAGCCGGCCCTGGCGGGCGACCTCGACCGCGACCAGGTCGCCGTCCTCGGCGCCGCCCGTATGGTCGGCCGCGATCGCGATCTCGCGGCCGAGCTGCTTCTTGTCGGTCGGCACCAGGCGGCCGCCGCCGCCCGGCAGGGCGCGGAACACGCCGATGGTGCGGTGGCGGGCGCGGTCGAGGATCTTGATGACGCGGCCGGTATGGCGGATCGCCTCCTCGGGCTCGCCGGTCTCCTCGGTGCGCAAGAGGGCGCGGTCGCCGACGCCCGGGATCTCGTTGGGACGCGCGCGCCGCGGGACGTGCAGGCGGATGCGCGGCGGTGCGCCATGCGCAGCCTCGTCCCATTCGGTCGGCACCGCGATCAGCTCGCCGTCGGCGTCGCGGCCCGTGATGTCGGCGAGCACCACGTGGGGGAGATGCCCGGCGCGGTTGAGCGTCTTGCGCCGGCGCTCCACCTTGCCCTCGTCGGCGAGCTCGCGCAGCAGCTCCTTCAGGGCAACGCGGTCGGCACCCTTGATGCCGAAGGCGCGCGCGATCTCGCGCTTGCCGACCTTGCCGGGCTGGGTG
>PQAH01000204.1 GCA_003105195.1 Bradyrhizobiaceae bacterium | reverse complement strand
CGCGCAGCGCGAGAGCCGGGATCGCACCTCGGTGGTCGCGATGCGGACAAGCAGGGGTTATGGATTCCAGGTCGCGCCGCTTCGCGGCTTGCCCGGGATGCCGCGGAGCATCTTCCAAGCACGAGAGCCAGGACCCCCATGAAACCCCTCCCCGCCGAGATCCTCCGCGAGTACGGGCCCTTCGAGGGCGTGAGCGCCGTGCACGGCGTCAGCTTCGACGGCCGCCACGTCTGGTTCGCTTCCGGCGACTGGCTGAACCTGCTCGATCCGGCGAGCGGCCGCATCCTGCGCGCCCTCGAAGTGCCGGCCCATGCGGGCACCGCCTTCGACGGGCGCCACCTCTACCAGCTGTTCGAGACGCGCATCCAGAAGGTCGACCCGCAGAGCGGCCGCGTGCTCGCCACGATCCCCGCGCCCGGCGGCGGCGGCGACTCCGGCCTCGCCTGGGCCGAAGGCGCGCTCTGGGTCGGCCAGTACCGCGAGCGCAGGATCCACCAGGTCGATCCCGAGACCGGCGCGATCCTGCGCACGCTGGAGTCGAACCGCTTCGTCACCGGCGTCACCTGGGTCGACGGCGAGCTCTGGCACGGCACCTGGGAGGGCGAGGACAGCGAGCTGCGCCAGATCGACCCGCACAGCGGCGAGGTGCTGCAGCGTCTTGCGCTGCCGGAAGGCACCGGCGTGTCGGGGCTGGAGTCGGACGGCGGCGACCGCTTCTTCTGCGGCGGCGGCCCGACCGGCAAGGTGCGCGCGGTGCGGCGGCCGAAGCGCGGCGCCGCGAAGGCGTAGCGGATCGCCGCGAAAGCCAGCGCCCGCCGGGGCGGAAAATGTTCTAGCCTTCGCGCCCGTGACGACGGCTCCTGAATCCGCCCCTCTCCCGCGCATCCGCCCCGCGACCTGGCTGTTCGCGGCGCGCGCCATGCGGGACTTCGGCGACGGGTTCGTGGCGGTGCTGCTGCCGGCCTACCTGCTGGCGCTCGGCTACTCGGCGCTCGAGGTCGGCATCATCGCGACGGCGTCGCTGCTCGGCTCGGCGCTGCTGACCATCGGGGTCGGATTCCTCGGCGTGCGCTTCGACCACCGCCGGCTGCTCCTCGCGGCCGCCGGGCTGATGATCGCGACGGGCGTCGCCTTCGCGCTCGCCCACGACTATGCGGTGCTGCTGATCGTCGCCTTCGTCGGCACCGTGAACCCCTCCTCGGGCAGCGTCAGCGTGTTCGTGCCGCTCGAGCATGCCGTGCTGGCGCGCGAGGCCGTCGACGCCGAGCGCACGCGCCTGTTCGCGCGCTACAGCCTGGTCGGCGCGCTGGCGGCCGCGGTCGGCGCGCTGGCGGCGGCGACGCCCGAGCTGCTCGGATCGATCGGGCTCGATCCGCTGAGCGCGCTGAAGGCGATGTTCGTGCTCTATGCGGCGCTCGGCATCGCGGGCGGCCTGCTCTATGCGCGCCTCCCGCGACGCCCGCCCGCGCCCGCGCCCGCGAGCGGCGCGGCGCTCGGGCCCTCGCGCCGCATCGTGTTCCGGCTCGCGGCGCTGTTCAGCCTCGATGCCTTCGCGGGCGGCTTCGTGGTCCAGTCGCTGCTCGCGCTGTGGCTGTTCGAGCGTTTCGCGCTCTCGCTGGCGCAAGCGAGCATGTTCTTCTTCTGGGCGGGCGTGCTCTCGGCCTTCTCGTTCCCGGTGGCGGCGTGGCTCTCGCGCCGCATCGGGCTCGTCAACACCATGGTGTTCACCCACATCCCGTCGAGCATCGCGCTGATCCTCGCGGCCTTCGCGCCGACGCTGCCGGTGGCGCTCGCGCTCCTGCTGCTCCGGGCGGCGCTGTCGCAAATGGACGTGCCGACGCGCTCCTCCTACGTGATGGCGGTCGTCACCGAGGCCGAGCGGGCCGCCGCCGCGAGCTTCACCTCGGTGCCGCGCAGCCTCGCCGCCGCCGTCAGCCCGGCGCTCGCCGGCGCCCTTTTCGCGGCTTCGTTCCGCGCCTCTCCGCTCCTGATCGGCGGCGTCCTGAAGATCCTCTACGATCTGCTGCTGCTGATGCAGTTCCGGCACGTGAGGCCGCCGGGAGCGTGGGTGAGCCGGCGGCCGCGGCTCGGGGCGAGGCGGCTCCTTGTATCACGCGCCTCCTTGATGTAGATATATAATGTATCTACAATCCGTGGAGGCAACCTTGGCCGAAAGCGACACTGCGAAGCTCTTCCGCCATGGCGGCAGCCAGGCCGTTCGCCTGCCGAAGAAATTCCGGCTTCCGGGGACCGTGGTCCGGGTGCGGCGCCTCGGGCGCGGCGTGCTGCTGGAGCCGATGGAATTCGACGTCGCGTCCTGGCTCGCCGGGCTGCGGCGCTACAAGGACGTGCCCCTGTTCGAGCAGGGCCCCGAGCAGCCTCCGACGCCCGAGGACGGGCCCGCGTTCGACCCATGATCTGCCTCGACACGAACGCCGTGATCGCGGTGCTCAAGCAGGAGCCGGAGCGGCTTCTCGCGCGGTTCGCACGCGCGCTGCCGCGCGGCGATGTCGCGCTCTCCGCCATCGTCCTGTTCGAGCTCCAGTACGGCGTCGCCGACGGCGTGCGGCGCAAGGAAAACACCGAACGGCTCACCCTCTTCCTGCAGGCGCCGATCGAGGTGCTGCCGTTCGATGCGGAGGATGCGGAGGAAGCCGGCATCCTTCGTGCCGAGCTGCGGCGCGCGGGAACGCCGATCGGCGCCTACGACCTGTTGATCGCCGCGCAGGCGCGCCGCCGCGGCGCGCTTCTGATCACCGCCAACGCCGGCGAGTTCACGCGCGTGGCCGGCCTGAAGACGGAAGACTGGACTGCAGCCTGAGCGGGGCGGACCACGCGCGCGACCTTCCTCCGGGCGCCGCCCCTCGCCTCACGCGCGCAGCGGCAGGGCGGCCCCGATCGCGACGAACAGGCCACCGCAGGCGCGGTTGAAGTGCCGGCCCGCGCGGGCGAGCCAGGGGCTGATGCGCTGCGCGAAGCTCGCGATCACGTATTCGGTGACGATCTCGATCGCCGCGAACGTGCCGGCCATGATCGCGAACTGCGCGAACAGGCTGCGCGCGGGATCGATGAACTGCGGCAGGAAGGCCGCGAAGAACAGGATCGCCTTCGGGTTGGTCAGCGCCGAGAGCGCGCCCTGGCGGAACAGGACCGCGCCGCGCGCCGGGCCCGCGACGCCCGCCACCGTCAGCGAGATCGGCGGCGCACGCCAGACCTGGATGCCGAGCCACACCAGGTAGCCGCCGCCCGCCCAGCGCAGCACCTCGATCCACACCACCGAGGCCTTGAGCAGCGCGCCGATCCCGAACATGGACAGTGCCATCACGGCGACGAAGCCCGCGGCGCCGCCCGCGATCGTGAACATCGCCTTGCCGCGCCCGTGCAGCGCCCCGTGGGTGAGCGCGAGCAGCCCGTTCGGCCCGGGCGAGAGCGAGAGGCCGGTGGCGGCCAGGAGGTAGATCAGCCAGGTCTGGAGACTCATGCGGGGCGTCCGGCGGATGTTGCGCGCAGCGCCTACCCTACAGCCATTTCGGCTCAAATCGAATCGGCCCGGGCCAGCGCTTCGACCAGAAATGGCTGTAGATTCCTACTCGGCGCATGTTCTTGTCGGCGGACCGGTATCCAATTCGCCGGAACATGCGCGAGCGGCGGGAGAGAACCCGCGGAGGCGAACCCGCGGAAGCGGTCGTCGCGCAGCCCGCGCATTCGAGCAGGGCGGCGGTCTCCCGCTGGTAGGCGGCGAACCAGGGCTGCCTGGTGAAGTCCTGGTCCCGCCGGGTCGGCGTGAAGCTGGAAGACGGTGATCGCGTCGGGGTCGCGGTCGTCGTAGCAATAGCAGGAGGCGAGCTGGCCGTCGCTGCCGGCGACGGGGTCGCGCGCGTATTTCTCCCAGACGCGCCGCACCATGCCTTCGCATGGCTCTCCGTTCTCGGGATGGAGATATTCGGGATCCCATTCGTCTTCCCAGAGCCGCTCGCCTTCCGGCGTGAACAGCGGGAAGACCCGGTCGATCGCCCCTGCGAGAACGATGCGGTGCCGGCGTTCGATGTGCGCCATATGTCACCCTGTCACCCTGTCGCCCTGCCGCGCGTCGCGAACACGCGGCGGCCCATGCCGTCGATCTTACGGGTGCTCCTCGATTCTGATCAGACGGAAATTCCGGCCGTGCCCTGACGCGGTTGCCATATCCCGATCGATTCGAGTATCGATAGAGACGGTTGCCCCCTTCCGGGGCGTGGCCGATCGCTCGTCCAACGAGGCGCGGCATGCATCGCGACAACCGCAGGACGCTCGGCGAGCGGGTCGCAAAGGCGGCGGAGGCGGCGCTGGCGCGCAACGGCTATGCGGCGCCCGTCGATGTGCTGACCGGCATCGGCTGGCTGCCGCCGAGCACGCTCGCCGCCTGGCGGCAGGGACGCATTCCGTACCTGGAGCAGGGCGTCAATACCAACCTGTCGCGCCTCTCGGAGGCGATGAGGCTGTTTCGCGCCTGGGCACGCGAGAAGGGCCTGAAGCCGAGCGAGGCCGTGTATGTCGCGCGCACGCCGGCGCGGCCCCTCTTGCGATTCAGCAAGAGCGGCGGCGACGGCGTGGAAAAGAACTATCGCACCCACTTCGTCTCGCCCGCGCTGAGCGAGAAAAAGCGTGCGGCGCTCGTCGAGAAGGCCAGCCGCCCGCCCGAGCTCGTGGTCATCGTGCCGCTCGCCCGGGATTGGACGTGTCATCGCTGCGGCGGGACGGGGGATCTGTTGATGATGGAGAAGGACGGGCCGGCCTGCATGCGCTGCGTCGGGCTCGACGATCTCGAATTCCTGCCGGCGGGAGACACGCGCCTGACCCGCAAGGCCAAGGCGAAGAGCGCACGGCACGCCGTCGTCGTGCGCTTCAGCCGCGCCCGCAAGCGATACGAGCGCCAGGGTCTCCTGGTCGAGGCGCAAGCCCTCGCGCAGGCGCGGGACGCCGGCTGACGCCGCCCGTGGCCGCCCAGGGGATCACGGCGAAGACCGGCCGGGTCCTTCGCCCTCGCCGTGCACCCGCGCGCGCATGAGGTTCGGCGTCGACCAGGCCGGAATGCCGGTGCCCGCGAAATCGCGGTCGGTGCTCCAGACGCCGGCGTCGAGGCAGCAGGCGAGCGCGGGCACGGGCGCGTCCCTGTCCGAGCCGTTGCGGCTCGGCACCCGCGTCGCGCAGGACGGCCGCGCGGTCGGCGAGGAACGGCGCCAGCGCGGCCACTGGAACGATCGTCATCTCGGCGACCAGGGCGTCGGTGATGGGCAGGAGCTCGGGGCGCTTCAGGCCGAGCGCGACGCGGCGCCGCGTCTCGTGGACGACGCCGTCGGTGGTCACGAGCGCGGCGGCCCCTGCCGCCGCCAGCAGCACGCCCGAGCTGCGCCCGCGGTGCGGTCGCCCCGACTTGATCGGCATCGGCACCGGCAAGGCGCCGATGGCGTCGCTCCAGATCTTCTGCAGATCGCGAATGCTGAGGCGTAAGATCGCTCTTGCATATAGAATTCATGCAATGAGGATGAACCCGCCGTCCGGTCGCGCGCCCTGCCCTACTGCTTGAAGCAATGCGTGCGATGCCAGTCCAGGAAATGCGGGTGCGGGCGGTCCGAAAGCCGACCCGGCGGGAACGCACGGCCGGTGGGGTTGATCAGGCCGCGCACCGCGCCGGGATCGTTCACTTGCCGGGAGATCAGGATCTCCAGGTCGTCCGAGAGACCGATCAGCCCGCGATCGAACATCCAATGCGCGGTCCCGCACAGCGCAATGCCGTTGGTGACGATGTCGGGGCCGCCCGCCTCCACGGGGCGGATATGCGCCGCCGCGACTTCCGCCCGGCCGCCCCCATTGATGAGCCGCAGCCCGGTCATCGCGCAGCGCTGGTCGTAGGCGCGCAGCACGACGCGGCGGAAGATGCGGTCGCGCACGATCCGCGACACCGTGAAGGTCGCGCGATCGCGCTCCTGCGCGAAAGCGAACGGGGCCTGCTCCTCGCTCATGCCGGGCGGCACCGCCGGCTGGTCGCGCCGAGGCAGGACCGGCACATCCGCGAGCCCGAGGCTGACGATGCGGTGGAAATCTTCCGCCGAGAGCGGCCGGACGGCCGCCTGCGCGCGACCCGAGATCCGCCCTTCCTCGTTGAGAACGCCACGCTCCGCGGGTCCGGCCGCACCGGCGAACGGGACCGGGTTGGCGAAATCGAGGTAGCTCCCCGGCGCGATCCGGGCGACGAACATGCCCGCGATCTTCGGATCGGGAATGATCTCCTGGACCGTGGCCACGGCAAAATATCCGCGCGTGGCGGCGACCTTGCGCGGCTCGTAGTAGACGATCCAGTCGCCGACGCAGGCCTGCGCGCGGTGCAGATACTGCCGCGGGAACTGATAGCGCTCGGCCGGGCTGTCGTCGTAGATCGAATCCGACCGATGAACGAAGACGCCGAATCCCATGGTTCTGCCTTGCGCCGTGCCCCGGGTCACCGAAGTCTACCCGGTCCGCGGGACCGCCGGCACCGGCTTGTTCGTTTCGGCGCTCAGGGCGGGCGCGCCCGCACACGGTGGGCGCCGCCATGATGACTCCGCATTCCATCGTGAAGGCCGCGAGCAGCGTCGCAATGGGCTTCACGGAGCGACGTTCAAAGAACGCTCTCGATGTCGGTCCGTGCGAAATCGTCGCCGACATAGAGCAGCCGGCAGCCATTCTCTTTGGCCAGCTCATAGGCGAAACAATCGCCGAAATTCAGCGTGGCGCGATTTGCGCCCTTGCCCCATCGCATGCAGGCGTCGGCGACCCGTTGCGCGGCTCCGCGAGTCACGCTGACGACCTCGAACCCGAGGCCATCGATCAGCCGGGCGACCTTTTGGCCGACGTTCCTTTGCCTGGACACGATCAATGCTTCGGCGACCGTCCCGGCGGAAATCAGGACCTCGTCCTCGGCTTCCAGCGCGGCGATGCACGCATCCGCCTCGGGCTCCCCGAGCACGATGACCATCAAAGCGGACGTGTCGACCGCGATCATCGCGGCAGGCCGTCCTTGCCGTACAGATGATCCTGGCTGCGTGCCGCGCGCGGCCCCTTCCTCGCCTTCGCGACGCCGGCCGCCCGCGCGGCTTCGAGCAAGGCCCGTCTTTGTGCGCGGTCGAGCGGGCGCGCGACCGGCACGAGGCGGACCGCCGGATGCCCGTGGCGGGTGAGGATGACCTCGTCCCCCGCCTCGGCCCGCCGGACGAGCTCGCTGAGCTGGCCCTTGGCTTCGCTGACAGAGATCTTCATTGGTCCAAATCAATCCCGCTGCGGAGTTGTCGGCTTGCCGCGTCCTGGTTCGTCTGTCTCATTGACGCGCAGTTTCGCGGCGATGGCGTCGCGGCGCGCCCCAGAGGAGTCCCCCGATGAAATTCCTGTTCCTGGTCCGGTCCGCGCAGGCCGGACCGCCCCCGCCGGCGCTGATCGAGGCCATGGGCAAGCTCGCCGAGCGGGAGATCAAGGCCGGCCGCCTGCTCGACACGGGCGGGCTGATGCCGCCCGCCGCCGGCGCCGAGGTGCGGATCAATTCCGGCAAGATCGGCGTCACGGACGGCCCCTTCATCGAGGCCAAGGAGGTGATCGGCGGCTACGCCGTGTTCGAGCTTCCCGGCAAGGACGCGGCGCTCGCGTCGGCCAAAGAGTTCATGCAGCTCCATCTCGACCTGTTCCCCGGATGGGAGGGCACCTGCGAGGTCCGCGCCTTCGCCCCGGCCGGCCCCTGATCGCACGAGGCAGGCGATCGGCGGCCGCCACGGCCGCCGGCGTCCTGCCCGGGCGCGGCACGACGCGTGCCGTTCGCGGCGGCGGACGATAGGATCGACGCGATCGTGCCGTTGCGATGACGGCTCGCCCGTGTCCGGAGCCGGAGCGCCGAAGGCATGCAGGACATCCAGATCAACGAGGGGCTGGTGGCGTCGTTCTGAGCACTCAGCCCGAGGTCAAGGGCCGGTGAGGAAGGGCATGATGTCGACGCCGTCGCCCGGGAAGATCGTGAAATGCGGGTGGTTCTCGAACAGGTGCGCGGCGGCCTCGATGCTCTCGGCCTCGACGACGATATAGCCGCAGAACGCGTTCTGTGCGTCGCTGATCCCGTCCCGGGTCACGCGCTTCGTCCGGCCGACCATGCCGCCGCGATCCGGGAAGGACGCGGCATTCGCGGCTTCCCACTCCACCCATTGCTTCAGGCCGATGGCGTCGCGCGATTTCTGCTCGGCTTCGGGCAGGCTGCGGAAGGTGGCGAGGTCTTCGGGCCGCATGGTGTAGACCGCGAGGAAGCGGGGCATTGGGCGGGCTCCGGCGCCGGGGACGAATGCGTCACCATAGGCGCGGGCGCGGCGGGAGTCATGGGGCGGAAGGCCTGCCTCACCCACACCAGCGGAAGCCCCTGCCCGCCGCGTCGCCGAGACTCGCGCTTCCACAGAGCGTGATCCCGCTACTGACGATACGCGGCCGGCGTCGTGTGATGCCGCACGAGCGTCATCGCGGCCTGCGCGGCGGCGGCCGCGTAGCCGCGGTCGCCGTGCACCAGGATCAGCGAGATCGCGCCTTCCGAGAGCAGCCAGACCGCGCGGGCGAGATCGCGCGGGCGCGCGACGCCGGTGTCGGCGAGCGCCGGCGAGCAGGCTCTCGAGCTTCGCCTTGTGGCGGCGGGCGATGGCGCGCGCCGGATGACCCGGCATGTCGGCGAGCTCGATGACCAGCCGCGTGAATCCGGAGCCGAGGAAGCGCGGCCGGTCCGCCCAGACCGCGAGGTCGCGAAACAGCCCCTCCACGATCGCCTCGGCCGAGCCGGACAGTTTGTCGCCGAAGGTGCGGAACGCCTGCACGGCCAGTTCGTCCTGCGCGCGCAGCACGTCGGCCAGCAGGTCGTCCTTGCTGCGGAAGTGATGGTAGAGCGTGCGCTTGGTGAGCCGCGCCGCCGCCGCGATCTCGTCCATGCTGACGGGACGGAAGCCGCGGCTGCGGAACAGGCGGTAGGCGGCGTCGAGGATGCGCTTGCGCGTCGGTCCCGCGGGTCGGGGCATGGGAGCCTCGCAAAGTATACCGGCCGGTGCATTTACTTTACGGCAGCACAGGCGGAAGAGTCCCCGGCCAGCAGAGGGGGCTTTCATGCCGCATCCTGCCCTGACCGTGCGCAGCCTGACGGCGCGCCCCGTCGTCCTCGAGCTCAAGCGGCCCGTGGTCGCGCGCATCGCGACCATCACGGAATGGCCGCTGGTCCTCATCGATCTTGAAACCGAGGAAGGCGTCGTCGGCCGCAGCTATCTCGAGCCCTATATCGCCAAGGCCATGCGCTATCTGGTGCCGGCGCTGGAGGATCTTGGGCTCCTGATCAAAGGGCGGCGCGTCGCCCCCGTGGAGCTGTTCGAGGCGGCGCGCAAGTCGCTGCATTTCGTCGGCTACGAGGGCGTGTCGATGATCGCCGCGGCCGGGCTCGACATGGCGGCGTGGGACGCGCTCGCCAAGGCCGCGGGCCAGCCGCTCTGCGTGCTGCTCGGCGGCACGGTTGGCCCCGTGAAGGCCTACAACAGCAACGGCCTCTGGCTGCAGGCGCCGCAAGCGGTCGCCGACGAGGCGCTGGAGCTGCGCGACGAAGGCGGCTTCACGGGCCTCAAGCTGCGGCTCGGCCGCCCGCGCGCCGGCGACGATCTCGCGACGCTGGTCGCGGTGCGCAAGGCGGTGGGCGACGACATGCAGCTGATGGTGGACTTCAACCAGGGCCTCGATCTCGCCGAGGCGCTGGCGCGCTGCCACATGATCGACGACCACGGCCTCGCCTGGATCGAGGAGCCGATCCTCTACGACAATCTCGACGGCCACGCCCGGCTCGCGCGCGAGCTCGTTACGCCGATCCAGATCGGCGAGAACTTCTACGGCCCGCGCGAGCTGCACAAGGCGCTGCGGCGCGAGGCCTGCGACCTCGTGATGCCGGACTTCATGCGCATCGGCGGCGTCACCGGCTGGCTGCGCGCCGCCGCGATCGCGGGCGCCGCCGGCATCCCGGTCTCCACGCATCTCTACCCGGAAGTCGCCGCCCACGTCATGCGCGTCACCGAGACCGCGCACTGGCTCGAATGGCAGGACTGGGCGGATCCGGTGCTGCGGGCGCCGTATCCGGTGAAGGACGGGATGCTGCACATTCGGGACGCGCCGGGGGTGGGGCTGGAGTGGGATGAGGATGTGGTGAAGGCGCATCTGGCGTAGGCGCTGCCATCCGCGCCTGCATCCAAGGCATGCTGCTCGGCTACCCGGCGACCGCCACGCCGCCGTCCGGCGCCCCATCCGACAGAAGCATCGCGGCCTCCATCGCGCGGCGAGCCCAATCCGCCCCTACCGCCGACACGCCCCGAGGCCGGCGCGGCGGATCCCCTCCATCAGGCTTTCCGGCTCGCACGACTTGGGGCGCCGGGCTGAGTTCACGTCGACGCCCGGCGCAGGGTCTCGGCGATAGTGGAGAACGCATCGGCCAGGCGCCGCATGGTCTCCGGCGACGGCAGCGAGAGCTTGGCGGTTCCATCGCCGGTTGCGGCGCCGCCGTCGCGCGCTGCGCGCGCCCCGGCGGCGGGGCTGCGGGCTGCCGCGAGAGCGGCGGCGAACTGCGCGCCGAAGTCCGCCAGGACTTGCCAGGGATCGCCATCGGCCTCGTTCTCCGGCGCGGCGGCCTCCGCGGTGCGCGCGACGGGCTCGTCGGCTGCTGCCGCCTCGGCGGCGCGCGGTCCGTCCGCGGAGGTCGAGGCGTCGAACGCGGCGCCGGCCTCCTCCGCGGGCGACAGGACCTCGCCGCCGCCCATGCTCCCCGTGACGCTCTCCACGTCCTTCATGAAGCGGCTCAGGCGCGAGCCGCCGAGCGATATCTCCGCGCCGGCGCCATCCAGGATTCCGGCCGAGAGCGAGCGCTTGAACGCGAGAACCGAGAGCATGCCCTCCTCGATGGTTCCCTTCGAGACGAAGTTCACGACCTGCACCGGACGTTCCTGGCCCATCCGGTGGATGCGGGCAATCCGCTGCTCGAGCACCGCCGGGTTCCAGGGCAGGTCCATGTTTATCAGCGTCGACGCGTGCTGCAGATTCAGCCCGGTGCTGCCGGCATCGGTGGACAGGAACACGCGGCATGCCGGGTCGTTGCGGAAACGCTCGATCAGGGCCGGACGCCGGTCCGCCGGCACATCGCCGTGGAATCTGACATAGCCGAGCCCGCGCGCCTCCAGCCGGCGGATCACGATGTCATGGGTCCGCTTCCATTGGGAGAACACGACGGCCTTGGCATCCGGCTGCGCCAGCAGGTCGTCGAACAGGGCCGCGAGTTCGTCCGCCTTGACGCCGTGATCCGTCTCCTGGTCGAGCAGATAGGTGCTGTTGCACGACATGCGCATGTTCTGCAGCGCGCAAGTCATCCGCCTCTGATCGCTGTCCGAGAGGAACCTCGTCCGGCGCCAGCGCTGGACGATCTTGGCGACGATCTCCGCATTCTCCCGATGGTGGACCATCTGCGCGTCCGTCATCGGCACCAGCAGGTTCTGGTCGGTCCGGCTTGGAAGCTGGCGCAGGACCTCCGACTTGCGCCGGCGGACCATGACGGGCGCGAGCGTCCGGCCGATCCTGTCGAGCCCGGTATAGCCGACGACCCGGCCGGCCTCGTCCCTGCGCTGATGCTCGTGGAGCAGCTTCCAGGTCGGGCCCAGGCGATGCTGGTCGACGAACTGGACGATGGAGATCAGCTCCTCGAGCTTGTTCTCCAGCGGAGTGCCGGTCAGCACGATCGCGTAGGGGCTGTCGATCCGCTTCAGGGCGCGCGCTGCGACCGTGTTCCAGTTCTTCACCCGCTGCGCCTCGTCGACGATCACGAGGTCCGGCGACCAGGCGGCGATCAGGTCGAGATCGGGCTGGAGCTTCTCGTAGTTGGTGATCTTGCAGAAATCGTCCAGCGCAAATTCCTGCTGCCGCTGCACGCGGCCACCCGAGATCACCCGCACGGCGCCTTCACGGCGCCGGCCCGCGAAGCGCACGAACTCGCTCTGCCATTGGTACTTGAGCGAGGCCGGGCAGACCACCAGCACCTTCCCGACCCCGAAATGGCGCGCCAGGATCTCGGCCGCCGCGATCGCCTGCACGGTCTTGCCCAATCCCATGTCGTCGCCGATCAGGGCACGCCCCGCGCGCACCGCGAACAGCGCGCCCTCGGCCTGGTAGGGATAGAGCCGCACCGAAAGCAGCTTCTGCAGCTTGGGATCGGCCGCGCCACGCGGGAACTGCTCGTTCAGCAGGCGGGCCCGGCGCTCCGCGTCGCGGCGGCCCGCGATGTAGTCGCGCGTGTCGTCGTAGACGCGGAGCTCGTGACCGCACTGCGAGGCCTCGGCGACGAAGCGCTCGAGCGCGTCGAAACGGCCGTCCCGCAGCAATCCGTCGCGCGCCGTATCGAACAGAGGCTCCGCCGCCGCGCGCAAGGGGGGCGGGCACTCGGTGCCGGCGCGGAAATAGACCGCACGCCTGCCGTCGTTACGCAGATAGAGCTCGGAGAAGGCCGGCCGATAGCCCCGCGCGAAGGCCGCCTTGGCGCCGCGCTTCCTCGTCAGACGCGACAGCACGAACTCGATGTGCTTGCAGGTGCCGAGCTCGTTCGTGGCGTAGTCGGGGCACGAGCAGAAATTGCCGCCCGGCCCGAGACCGCGAATGGCGACGCGGTAGCGCGATTTCGACGCCGGATTGGTGACGCGGAACTCCGAGAAGAACGGCTCGTCGCGCAGGTTCTCGAGCCCGAAGGACTGCTCGCTGCCGAACTGGCGGCGCAGCGCCCTCTGCCAGTCGCGCGGCGCGAGATCCGCCGGCGGGCTCGAGCGCGAGAGCCTGGCTCCCCGTCTCGGCTTCGTCCCGGCGGAAGGGCTCCCTTGGCGATCGGATCTCATCGGGCCGGCTGTCATCCAGAACTCCCGTCTCGAGACGCCATGAAACGCCCGGGGGCACGCGCTCGGACGACGAGCCCCCTACTCCCACTCGATCGTCCCCGGCGGCTTGCTGGTCACGTCATAGACCACGCGATTGACGCCCTTCACCTCGTTGATGATGCGCGTCGCCACGTGGCCGATGAACCGCATGTCGAAGGGGTAGAAGTCCGCGGTCATGCCGTCCGTCGAGGTGACGGCGCGTAGCCCCACGACGTAGTCGTAGGTGCGGAAGTCGCCCATCACGCCGACGGTCTTCACGGGCAGGATCACGGCGAAGGCCTGCCAGATCTCGTCGTAGAGGCCGGCGCGGCGGATCTCCTCGATGAAGATCTCGTCGGCGAGGCGGAGGATCTCGAGCTTGTCGCGGGCGATCGGGCCGGGGCAGCGGATCGCGAGGCCGGGGCCCGGGAACGGGTGGCGGCCGACGAAGACCTCGGGCAGGCCGAGCTCGCGGCCGAGCGCGCGCACCTCGTCCTTGAACAATTCGCGCAGCGGCTCCACCAGCTTCATGTTCATGCGCTCGGGCAGGCCGCCGACATTGTGGTGCGACTTGATGGTCACCGAGGGTCCGCCCGTGAACGACACGCTCTCGATCACGTCGGGATAGAGCGTGCCCTGGGCGAGGAACTCGGCGCCGCCGAGCTTCTTCGCCTCCGCCTCGAACACGTCGATGAACAGCTTGCCGATGGTCTTGCGCTTGATCTCCGGGTCGTCGACGCCCTCGAGCGCGCCAAGGAAGGTCTCCGCGGCGTCGACCAGCACCAGCGGGATGTTGTAGGAGTCGCGGAACAAGGCGACGACCTTCTTCGCCTCGCCGGCGCGCATCAGGCCGTGGTCGACCAGCACGCACGTGAGCTGCTCGCCGACCGCCTCGTGGATCAGCGCCGCGGCCACCGCCGAGTCGACGCCGCCCGAGAGGCCGCAGACCACGCGGCCCTTGCCGACCTGGGCGCGGATGCGCGCGATCGCCTCGTCCTTGAAGGCGCGCATGGTCCAGTCGCCGGTGCAGCCCGCGATGTCGCGCACGAAGTTGCGCAGCAGCGCGGCGCCGTGCGGGGTGTGCACGACCTCGAGGTGGAACTGGGTCGCGTAGAACCTGCGCGCCTCGTCGGCGATCGCGGCGATCGGCGCGTTGCGCGAGGTCGCGACCGCGCGGAAGCCCGCAGGCAGCTCGGTGACCCGGTCGCCGTGGCTCATCCAGACCGGGTACTTTTCGCCCACGCGCCAGACGCCCGCGAACAGGGCCGAATCCTCGGTGACCGTCACCTCGGCGCGGCCGAACTCGCGGTGGTGGCCGCCCTCGACCCTGCCGCCGAGCTGGTGGGCCATCGCCTGCTCGCCGTAGCAGATGCCGAGCACCGGCACGCCGGCCTGGTAGATCGCGGGCGGAGCCAGGGGAGCGCCGGCCTCATGGACGGAGGCAGGACCGCCCGAGAGGATGACGCCCTTCGGCTTCATCTCCGCGAAGGCGGCCTCGGCCTTCTGAAAGGGCACGATCTCGGAATAGACCCCCTCCTCGCGCACGCGGCGGGCGATCAGCTGGGTGACCTGGGAGCCGAAATCGACGATCAGAATCTTGTCATGCGCCGTCATGGCAAGCGCTTATAGGATCGCCGCCAGCGCCGCAACATGCGGGGCGCGGGCGTGCACAGGCGGCGGCCAAGCCTTTCGGCCGTCATCCCGGCCGAGCCGTGCGAAGCACGCGCGAGAGCGGGATCCATGGCCCATGCCTCGCCGTATCATGGCTACCGGGGCGATGGATCCCGGACAGCCGCTGCGGCTTCCGGGATGACGGCGGAGCGTGGTTCGCCGCCCTCACCCGTCGCCTCCCGTATCCGGCTAACCCTCTGTTAGCCCCTGGCGTGGCAAAACCCCGGCCATGACCCCCGAGACCGAGACCCGCGAGCCTTTCCGCGAGACGGCCGCCGAGCGGCTGGAGCGGATCGTGCTGGGCA
>PQAH01000203.1 GCA_003105195.1 Bradyrhizobiaceae bacterium | reverse complement strand
TTGGCGGCCTCCTGGAATTCCGGGTCCGACAAGGTATCCATGAACAGCTTCTCCAGGAACGCCTTGCGATCGGCCGGGACGCCCTTCGGCGCATAGAGGACGCGCCAGTCGCCGGCGATGAGCGGGAAGCCGAGCTCCTTGAAGGTCGGCACGTCGGGCGTCATGAAGTGCCGCTGCTCGGACATCACGGCGAGGATGCGCACGGTGCCGGCCTTGTGCTGGTCGATGAACTGGTGCACCGGCAGCGTCGCCGACTGCACCTCGCCCGAGGTCATGGCGGCGACGGTCGGCGCGTAGCCCTTGTAGGGGACCTTGGTCAGCTTGACGCCCAGCTTCGCCTCGAGCAGGGCCGCGGCCACATGCGACACGCCGCCGGGCGCGTCGTTGCCGTTCTTGATGCTGTTGGGCGCGGCCTTGAGCTTCTCGACGAACGCCTTCACGGAATCGATGTTGGCGTCGGCGCGCACCTGCAGGGCCGCCGGATCGGGCCCGAAGAAGGCCAGATAGTCGATGTCCCCGATCGCGTTCGCATTGGCGTTGATGTACTGGCTCGCCACGATGCTCGCGCCGAGGATGCCGACCGTGTAGCCGTCGGGCTTGGCCTCGGCCGTGTGGCGCACGCCGGTGGCGCCGCCGGCGCCGTCGACATTGATCACCGTGATCGGCACCTTGACGCGCTTCTTGGCGAACTCCGCGACCAGCCGTCCCGCCCGGTCCATGCCGCCGCCCGCCGGCCAGTTGACCACCAGCGTGATGGGCTGGGACGGGAAATCCTGCGCGCCCGCACCGATCGCGCTCATCGTGATGCCGGCAGCGGCAGCGATCACGACGGCTCCTGACTTCAGCATTCGACTGATTGGACTCGATGACATCGTCTCTCCTCCGCAGGGGTCCCGTGCGGTCGCGATCCGACCCGGGCCAACCCGCACTAGCGTAGACCGCGGCCGCATGGTATGCAACATTTAGCTAATTGGCATGCCAAACATGTGGGCGTGGTGCCTGCAGCTTGGGCATGCCGGAGACTGCGGACGGCCGGCCGATGCAGGATTTCGAGTTGCGGAACCGACATTTCGATCGCCTGGTCAACACGCCGGGACTGCGCTGGCTCGGGCAGAACACCAACCACTATCCGGCGCACCCGGCCGTCCGGGACGCCATGATCCGCTGCATCACGGACGAGGAGTTTCACGCCTATGCGCCGCCGCTCGGGCTGGAGAAGCTGCGCAGCCTCGTCCTCGCCGATCTCGGCCTGCCCGAGATGGTGCCGGTGATCACCGACGGCGCCGTGGCCGGGCTCTATCACGTGTGCCGGACGCTGTGCGGGCCGGGCGACGAATTCCTCACCACCGACCCGACCTGGGCCTGGCCGATGTCGTTTGCCCGCGCGGCCGGCGCGGAGGTGGTGCAGATCCCGATCTACGGCGCGGAGCACGAGTACCGGCTCGATCCGGCGCGGCTCGCCGCGGCGATCACGCCGCGCACCAAGGTCGTCTACATCGTCGATCCGAACAATCCGCTCGGCACCGCCTGCACGGAGGATGAGATCCGCGCGATCGCGGAGATCGCGCGCGCGGCCGGCGCCTACCTGATCCACGACTGCACCTACCGCGACTTCGCCTATGCGCACAGCCTCGCGGCGGCGCATTACCCCGAGCGCACCGTGACGGTGTGGAGCTTCTCCAAGTGGCTCGGCTTCGCGGGCCTGCGGATCGGCGCCCTGGTCGCGGCGCCCGACCTGATGGAGCGGCTCGCCAACGCGCCGCCCAACAATCTCGGCTCGAACATCGTCGCCCAGCGCGGCGCCATTGCGGGCCTGGAGGTCAAGCGCGCCTGGTTCCCCGAGGTGCTCGAGTCGCAGCGTCGCAACCAGCGCAAGGTGCACGATGCCGCGCGCGCGATTCCCGGTCTCGAGCTGCCGGTGTTCCCCTCGAACGGCAACTTCCTGGTGATCGAATGCGAGAAGGCCGGCTTGCGGCCGGAAGCGATCTGCGCCGTGATGGCGCGTCACAACATCCTGGTGCGCCAGGGCTCCTACCACACCAAGGCGTTCGGGGACCGCTTCATCAAGGTGAGCGTCACGGTGCCCGAGCCGTGGGTCGACGAATTCTGCGCCCTGCTGCCGAAAGCCGTCGAGGAGGCGCGGGGCATGAACGAGCCGCCGCAGCTCTACTGAGCGGCTGCCGGCCAATTCGAGGACAAGGGGACCATGGATCTTCGTCTCAAGGGAAAGTCGGCGCTGGTGACCGGCGCCTCGCAGGGCATCGGCGAAGGCATCGCCCGCACCTTCGCGCAGGAGGGCGTCCACCTTCACCTCACGGCGCGTAATGCGGAGCGGCTCGGGCAGCTCCGCAAGGAGATCGCCGCCGCGGCCGATGTCCGGGTCGAGGTCCATCCCCTCGACATCACGGCGCCGGGCGCCTGCGAGTCGCTGGCGGAGCGCTGCGGCGAGGTCGACATCCTGGTGAATAATGCCGGCGTGATCCCGAGCGGCAGCCTGTTCGAGGTCGACGAGGCGCGCTGGCGCGCCGGCTGGGAGCTCAAGGTCTTCGGCTACATCAACCTGTGCCGCCTCGTCTATCCGCGCATGAAGGCGCGCGGCGGCGGCGTGATCATCAACAACATCGGCAATGGCGGCGAGGTGTTCGATCCGCAATACATCGCGGGCACGACCGGCAACGCCTGCCTGATGGCCTTCACGCGCGCCCTCGGCGGCCACAGCCTCGATGACAACATCCGCGTGGTCGGGGTCAATCCGGGGCCCGTCAACACCGACCGCATCTACAACATGCTCAAGAAGCGCGCGCGGACCGTGCTCGGCGACGAGGACCGGTATCGCGAGCTGGAGGCGCGCTATCCGCTGCAGCGGCCCGCGCACCTGCACGAGATCACCGACCTGATCGCGTTCCTGGCGTCGTACCGCTCGGGCTATACCTCCGGCACGATCTTCACGGTCGACGGCGGCATCGCCTCCCGCCGGTCGATCATCTAGCGCATGTTCCGGCGAAGTGGGGACCGGTTCGCCGATGAAGAACATGCGCCGAGCAAGCAAGGAATGATGCCGTGCCGTTCGTGACGACCAGGGATGACGTCAGGCTCCACGTCGAGGAGGCCGGCGAGGGCCGGCCTGTCGTCTTCGTCCACGAGTTCGGCGGCGACCAGCGCAGCTGGGAGCCGCAGCTGCGCTACTTCTCGCGCCGCTACCGCTGCATCACCTTCAATGCGCGCGGCTACCCGCCTTCGGACGTTCCGGAGGACGTGGATCGCTACTCCCAGGCGCGGGCGGTCGACGACATCCGCGACGTCATGGACGCGCTCGGGATCGCGCAGGCGCACATCGTCGGCCTCTCCATGGGCGGGTTCGCGACCCTGCATTTCGGGCTGACCTATCCGGCGCGGGCGTTCGCGCTGGTGGTGGCCGGCGCCGGCTACGGCGCCGAGAAGCAGCACGAGGACTATTTCCGCCAGGTCTCGCTCGAGGTGGCGCGCCAGTTCGAGACCCAGGGCAGCGAGGCCTTCTCCCACACCTACGGCATGGCGGCGGCGCGCATCGCCTACCTGGTCAAGGACCCGCGCGGCTGGGCCGAGTTCCGCCGCCTGCTGGGCGAACATTCGGCCCTCGGTGCGGCGAACACGATGCGCGGAGTCCAGGCGCGGCGCCCCTCGATCTACGATCTCGAGGCGCGGCTCGCCAAGATGACGGTGCCTACGCTCGTAGTGGTGGGCGACGAGGACGACCACTGCCTGCAGCCTGGCCTGTTCATGAAACGGGTGATCCCGGCCTCGGGCCTGGCGGTGCTGCCGAAGACCGGCCACACGCTCAACCTCGAGGAACCGGCGCTGTTCAACGGCCTCGTCGCCGAGTTCCTGGCGCAGGTCGAGCAGGGCCGCTGGCTCGCGCGCGATCCGCGCTCCAATCCGGCCCAGATCATGCGCACCGAGTAGCATGGCAACGCTCCCGATCGCGCAGTTCGTGGACGGCGAGCGGCTGTGGCAGCGTCACATGGCGCTGGCCCGTTTCGGCGCGCTCGCCAATGGCGGCGTCAACCGGCAGGCCCTGTCCGAGGAGGAGATCGCGGCGCGCGCCGAGCTGGTGCGCTGGGGGCGCGCGATCGGGCTCGCGCCGTTCACCGACGCCGCGGGCAACCTGTTCCTGCGCCTGGAAGGCCGCGACCCTTCGCTGCCGCCGGTCCTTGTCGGATCACATATCGATTCGCAGCCGAGCGGCGGCAAGTTCGACGGCGTCTTCGGCGTGCTCGCCGCGCTCGAAGTCCAGGAAGCCTTCCGGGCGAGCGGCCGGACGCCGCTGCGGGCGATCGAGACGGTCGCCTGGATGAACGAGGAGGGATCGCGCTTCGCGCCCGGCATGATGGGCTCGGCCCTCTATGCCGGCGCCCGGTCGGTGGCCGAGGTGCTGGCCGTGCGGGACCCGGCGGGCGAGAGCGTCGAGACGGCGCTGAAGGCGCTGCTGGCGCGCGACGTCGACGTGCCGCACCGCGCGCTCGGCCGTCCCGCCGCCGCCTTCCTCGAGGCGCATATCGAGCAGGGGCCGGTGCTCGAGCTCGAAGGCAAGACCGTCGGCGTCGTGACGGGCATCCAGGGCAAGCGCACGTTCCGGGCCACCGTCACGGGCGAGGAGAACCATGCCGGGACGGCGCCGCGCAGCGTGCGGCGCGACGCGCTCCTCGCCGCGGCCGCGATGATCGGCGCGCTCGACGTCGCCATGCGCGATGCCGAGGACGTCACGCGCTTCACGGTCGGCCGGCTGGAGGTGACGCCGAACGCCCCGTCGGTGGTGGCGGCCAAGGCGGTGTTCTCGATCGACCTGCGCCACCCAGACGCCGGCACGCTGCAGCGGCTCGGCGACCGGATCGCCGACATTTGCCGCGCGCAGGCCGGCCCCTGCGAGGTGGCGGTCGCGCAGCTGCTGCACGATCCGCCGTTGAGCTTTCCGCGGGACATCCGCAACATCCTCGCCAAGGCGGCCGCGGCCGTCGGCGCGCCGTGGATGGCGATCGCGTCCGGTGCCGGCCACGACGCGCGGTATCTCCACTACTTCTGTCCGACCGGCATGATCTTCGTCCCGTGCCGGAACGGGATCAGCCACAACGAAGCCGAGTGGGCCGAGAAGGACCACCTGGCGGCGGGCGCGCGGGTCCTCGCCGAGGCGGCCGCCGTGCTCGCGTCGAACGGCGCGCCGCGCTAAGAAGGCGGTCTAATTACCGCATTATGTGCGGAGAATATCCTTCACCTTGCGGCGATTAGCTGGCATAATCGACGCAAAGAATGCGGAGATATGCCCTACATCCACGAACTGAAGGATTGGCCGGAGTTCCGCTGGGATGACCACGTCCTGGCGGAGTCGCTTGCGGCCGTGCGCCACCGGCAGGGGCGGCTGGTCGGCCGCATGGAAGGACTGGGCTTTGCCCTGCGCAGCGAAGCCACCCTCCAGGCCCTCACCGAGGACGTCCTCAAGACCAGCGAGATCGAGGGAGAGATCCTCGACCGGGATCAGGTGCGTTCATCCATCGCCCGCCGCCTCGGCATGGGTATCGGCGGGTTGGTTCCAGCGGACCGCGACGTCGAAGGCGTCGTCGAAATGATGCTCGACGCCACTCAGAACTATCGGGAGCCCCTGACGGACGAGCGGCTGTTCGGCTGGCATGCGGCGCTGTTCCCGACCGGCCGCAGCGGCATGCAGCGGATCGCGGTAGGCGCCTGGCGCGACGACAGGTCGGGGCCGATGCAAGTGATCTCCGGGCCGGCCGGTCGAGAGCGCGTTCACTACCAGGCGCCGGAGGCGGTGCGGGTGGGCGTGGACATGACGGCCTTCCTCGCATGGTTCAACGGTGAGCAGGGCATCGACTCGGTGCTCAAGGCGGGCGTCGCACACCTGTGGTTTTTGACCATCCACCCTTTCGACGACGGCAACGGGCGCATCGCCCGCGCCATCGCGGACATGCGGCTTGCCCGTTCGGAGCAGAGCCCACAGCGCTTCTACAGCATGTCGGCGCGGATCCGGCAGGAGCGCAAGGGCTACTACGAGATCCTCGAAGCGACACAGAAAGGCGATCTCGACATCACGGCGTGGCTCGCATGGTTTCTCGCCTGCCTCTCGCGCGCGTTCGACGACACGGAGAACATCCTCGCGGGCGTGCTCGGGAAAGCGCGCTTCTGGGAAAAACATGCGGGCGTCTCCCTGAACGAGCGCCAGCGGGATATGCTGAACCGCCTGCTCGATGGATTCGAGGGGAAGCTCACGTCGTCCAAATGGGCGACCATCGAGAAATGTTCGCCGGACACCGCGTTGCGCGACATCACCGAACTCCTGGAGCGCGGGATGCTGGTCAGGAACGCGGGTGGAGGACGCAGCACGAGCTATTCGCTGCCTGCGGTGAAGTGATCGCGCACCGGCCGCCGTCACCGCTCGTAGACGCCGACCAGCGTCGCCTCGGCGAGCAGGTGCCTGCGCGCCTCGCGCTCGACCTCGCGGCAGCCGGGGGCGGGGCCGAGCGCGAGATGCTCCACCGACAGGGCGAGCAGGCGGAAATGGTAGCGGTGCGGCCCGTGGCGGTGCGGCGGGCAGGGACCGCCATAGCCGGGACGGCGAAAATCGTTCGCGGCCTGCCTGAAGCCCTTCGCGTCCGCCGTGACACCCGCGGGAAGCTCCGACCGGTCGGCCGGGATGTCGTAGACGGCCCAGTGATGCCAGGTGCCGGCCGGCGCATCGGGGTCGTCGCACAGCAGCACGAAGCTGCGGGCGTCGGGCGGCGGCGCGCTCCAGGCGAGCGGCGGCGAGAGATCGTCGCTGTCGCAGGTATGGCGGCGCGGAATCGCCGCACCGTCGGCGAAGGCGCTCGAGGTGATCCGCATGACGGCCTCCATGGCGTGGCCTCGCAGGATGCGCCGCGACCGCCCGAGGGGGATTGATGCGTGTCAAGAGAGGCGGGCCCGCCCCCGTCAGTCGATCAGCTTGCCGGCGGCATCGAAGAACGGGTGCCGCCCGCCGTAGTCGCCGATGAAGCTCAGGTGGCTGACGAGGCCGATGTCCGCGCGCCAGTAGTGGAGCGCGCAGGCCGGAGGCTCGAGCACCAGGTCGTGGGTGGCGTCCGGGTCGAGGTCGAGGACGCAGGAGTGCGAGGGGCTCGGCGCGATGCTGGCGGTCACGCCGTGCCAGTGCATCAGCACCGAACGATGCACGTGGCCGCACAGGATGCGGATGACCTGCCGGTGCCGCTCCACCAGCGCACCCAGCGCCGCGGCGTTGCGGCAGTTCTGCCGGTCCATGTTGGCGAGACCGGTGAGAAAGGGCGGGTGATGCATGGCGAGCACGGTCGGCGTGCCCGACGAGCCGCCGAGCTGCTCCGCGAGCCATGCCAGGCGCCGCGCACACAGGATGCCGGCCTGCTCGCCGGGGATCAGCGTGTCGAGGGCGACGATGCGCACCGGCAAGCCCTCGATGACGTAGTGCAGGAATTCCCCGTCGCGCGGGAGATAGGCGTGGTCCGCGAAGGCGCGGCGCATCTCGTCGCGGTCGTCGTGATTTCCCGGCATGACGAAGAGCGGGATCGCGAGCGGGGCGAGGATTTCGCGCACCACCGCATACTCCTCGGCGGTGCCGAAATCGACGAGGTCGCCGGTCAGCAGCACGAGGTCGGGGCGGGGCGCGAGCGCGTTGAGATGCGCCACGCAGTCGCGCAGCTTCTGCGCGGAGTCGACCTGGCGATAGGAGAGCCGGCCTCCCGCCCGCACATGGGTGTCGGTGATCTGCGCGATCAGCATCGGGAGTGCTCTCCGGGCGCGGCGATGCGGGTCATGATCTCAAGGTGAGCAGCGCCTCGGGTTCGATCGCGAGGCCGACCTCCTCGCCGACGCGGAACTCGCGCCGCTCGGTGGTCTCGACGATGACCGGCACGTCGGCGACGCCGTCGACGTGCAGCCGCGTGCGGTCGCCGAGGAAGAACACCGCGGCCACCTTGCCGCGCAGCGGCGCCTCGGCGGCGCGGACGACGCGCGCGTCGCCCGGGCGGAACAGGGCCTCGACCTCGCCGGCGCCGCCATGCGCCCACGGCACGCGCCCGCCCGCGAGCGCGAGCATCGCGTCCGCGACGGTGCCGTGCACCCGGTTCATGGTGCCGATGAAGTTGGCGACGAAGTCGCTCGCCGGCTTGAAGTAGACCTCGCGCGCGGGGCCGATCTGCACGAGCCGCCCCTTGTTCATCACGGCGACGCGGTCGCCGATCGCCATCGCCTCGGCCTGGTCGTGGGTGACGTAGGCGGCCGTGATGCCGAGATCGTGCAGCAGCAGGTCGATCTCGATCCGCAGCCGTTCGCGCAACAGGGCGTCGAGCGCCGTCAGCGGCTCGTCGAGCAGCAGCACGCGCGGCTTCACGGCGATCGCGCGCGCCAGCGCGACGCGCTGGCGCTGGCCGCCGGAGAGCTGGTCCACCCGGCGTTCGCGCAATTCGGGGATCTGCATCATCTCCAGCATCTCGGTGACGCGCTTCTCGCGCTGGGCCGGGGGAACCTTGCGGACCCGCAGCCCGTAGGCGATGTTCTCCTCGACGTTCATGTTGGGGAAGAGCGCGTAGCGCTGGAACACCATGCTGACGGCGCGGCGCTCGATCGGCAGCGCGGTCACGTCCTCGTCGTCGAAGAACACGCGCCCGCCCGGATCGGGCGCCTCGAGCCCGGCGATGACCCGCAGCAGCGTGGTCTTTCCGCAGCCGGAGGGGCCGAGGAACACGATGATCTCGCCGCTGGCGAATTCCAGCGACGTGCGCTCCAGCGCCTTGGTGCCGTCGGCGAAGGTCTTGGCGCAGTCGACGAGGCGGATGCGGGTGCCGCCCTTCTCGGGCGGGCTTGCGGGCTGCGGGCTCATGGGGGTGCCTTCGCGGGAACGGGCGCGCCGGCGCGGGGCGCGGCCGCCTTGAGCTCCTCCTGGGCGCGGGGGCGGTGCCGGACGCGCGGCGTGCCGTAGCGCTGGAGGGCGACGAGCAGGGGAACGATCATGACGAAGAAGATCACCGTGAAGGCGCTGCCGATCTCGAGCCGCATCGAGGCGTAGCTGTCGGCGAGGCCGATCGGCAGCGTCATCGTGACCGGGGTGTGCAGCATCCAGCTCAGGTTGAACTCGCCGATCGAGAGCGTCACCACTGTGAGCGAGCCCGCGACGATGCCGGAGCGGACGTTCGGAATGATGATGGTGAAGAAGCGCCGCCAGAAGCGGGCGCCCAGGCTCGCCGCCACCTCCTCCAGGGTGCGGAAGTCGATGCTGGTCAGCACCGCGAGCACCGAGCGGATCATGAAGGGCAGGGTGTAGAGGACGTGGCCGACCAGAATGAACAGCCAGCTGGTGCGGAACTCGCGCATGGTCCCGTACATGATGATGAGCGCGAGCGCGGTCGCGAGCCCGGGGATCGCGACCGGGAGCACGAGGAATTCCTCGACCAGCCGCGTCACCCGTCCCGGACGTTTCGCCAGCACATAGGCGGCGGGCACGCCGACCACGAGCGTCACGGCGAGGCACGACAGCGCGATCAGGATGCTGCGGAAGATCGTGTGCGAGTAGAGCGTCCACACCTCGACCACCCATCGCAGCGTGAACCCGCTGCGCACGCCGACGAAGAAGTTCGTCGTGAAGCCGGCCACGACCGACATCACCACGGGAACGATCAGGAACGCGCAGGCGAGCAGGGTCAGGCCGAGCTGGAGATAGAACTCGCGGCGCCGGCGCATGGTCGTCACCCGGCTGCCGCGGCGGTCGCGCCGGCGAACGCCCGCGAGACGGCGAGCGCCGCCCAGGTGATGACGCCGAGCACGATGCTCAGCGCCGCCGCCATGGCGATGTTCGCGAGCAAGGTGAATTCCGTGTAGATCACGATCGGGAGCACGTCGATGTCGGTCGCGAGCGTGAAGGCGGTGCCGAACGCCCCCATCGAGGTCGCGAAGCACATCGATCCCGACGCGATGATCGCGGGACGCAGCGCCGGCAGGATCACGTCGCGCACGACGCGCGTCGGCCCGGCGCCGAGCGACTGCGCGGCCTCCTCGATCTCCGGGTCGAGCTTCTCGGCCGCCGCCATGATGGTGAGGATCACCCGCGGGATCGAGAAATAGATGTAGCCCATGAACAGGCCGGCCATGGAATAGGCGAACACCAGCCGCTGGCCGGTCAAGAGCGCGGTGACGTCGCCGATCAGCCCGATCCGCCCCGACAGCATGATCACCATGAAGCCGACGACGACGCCGGGAAAGGCCAGCGGGAAGGTGAGGAACGACACCAGGATGTCGCGTCCCGGGAATTGGTTGCGCTGCAGGAACACCCCGGACACGCCGGAGATCGCCAGGGTGACGAGCGTCACCGCGATCGACAGCAGGATCGTGGACACCAGCGCCTCGAAGTAGCGCGGCGTCGTCAGCACCGCCAGATAGGCGCCGAAGCCGAGCGGCCCGCTGCCGCCGACCAGGGCGAGGCGCGCCAGCGGCAGCAGGAAGAACGCCGTGCCGAGGATCACGGCCGGCAACACCATGACGAGCAGGAAGGGAGTCTCGCGATTCTGCATGGCGCTTCCGGCCGGCGCATCCCGGGCAAGGGACGGGCGGGACCGGCCGGTCCCGCCCGCCTCAGCTTCAGTCTATCCCAGGAGCCCTCTCCGCCTAGCGGACTTCGGCCAGGTAGCGGTCGCGGAAGGCGATCTGCGCTTCCTCCATGCGGGCATAGTCGACCGCCTTGGCGCGCTCGTATTCCGCGGCGGGAGGAAACTTGGCCGCGATCTCGGGCGTCATGGCGGCCGGGCGGATCGGGCGCAGATAGGCGTTGGCCCAGATCGCCTGTCCCTTGTCGGTCATCAGATAGTCCAGCACCTGCTTGGCCTTCTCGGGATGCGGCGCGTTGCGCACCAGGCCCATCACATAGGGCAGCACGATCGTGCCCTCCTGCGGGATGACAAAGACGCAGTTGCACTTGTCCTTGTACTTCGCGCGCAGCGTGTTGAAGTCGTAGTCGAACATGATCGGGATCTCGCCCGAGAGCACGCGCGCATAGGCGGTCTGCTTCGGCACGATCGGCCGGTTCTTCTTGAGCGCCTTGAAGAACTCGATGCCCGGCGTGAGGTTGTCGAAGCTCCCGCCGAGCGCCAGGTTGGCGGCGGTGGCGCTGGCATAGCCGACGGCGGCGCTGGAGGGATCGAGATAGCCGACCAGGCCGGCATATTCCGGCTTGAGCAGGTCCTTCCAGGCGCGGGGCACCGGGACGCCGCGCAGCGCGTCGACGTTCACGAAGAAGCCGATGGTGCCGTAGTGGATCGTGAACCAATGGCCTTCCGGATCCTTCAGTCCGGCCGGGATCTCGTCGAAGTGCTTGACCCGGTAGGGTGCGACGACGCCCTCGCGCTTGGCCTGGATGCCGAACGAGATGCCCATATAGGCGATGTCGGCGACCGGGCTCGCCTTCTCGGCGATCAGGGTCGCCAGGGTCTGCCCGGAGTTCTTGTTGTCGTGCGGGACGTCGAGGCCGAGGTCCTGCTTGATCGCCTTGAGCATCGAGGCCCAGTCGGCCCATTCGGGCGGGCAGTTGTAGCAGATGACGTCGGCGGCCGTGGCCGGCTTGGCCGCGCCGGCGACGACCAGCAGGGCTGTCGCGATACCCGCGAGAGCTGCCTTGAGCTTCATGATCTCCCTCCGTTTTCCGTTGCTCGACGTCAGCCCTTCGCGGACCGAGCCGCGCCTGTCTCGAACAATGTTCGGATGACACGCCTGTGACGGCACCCTACCGGAACGCAAGCGCCCTTGCTTGAGGCAGATCAACCGGTCGATTGCCGGGATCTTGAGGCCGGGCCGCGCAGGGTGCAACAGCCGCCAAGCGGCATGTTGCACCAACAACGCCACGGATGTACCGCCCGGTGCAATGCGGTGCTGCGCACCTAGCACCTACCGCTATTTGCACCTACCGCTATTGCACCCTGGTGCGGCGGCCGCTCACGCGGCCTTCACGTCGATCTTCTTCTCGGCCTTGCCCTGCGCGCTCTTCGGCAGCGTCACGGTGAGCACGCCCTTCTTGAAGGCGGCTTCGATCTTGTCGGCGTCGACGCCCTCGGGCACGCGGAAGCGGCGCTCGAACGAGCCGTAGCGGCGCTCCTGCAGGTAATAGTCCTTCTTCTTCTCCTCCGTCTCCTCGGACTTCTCGCCCCGGATGGTCAGGGTGCCGTTGGCGAGCTTCACCTCGATGTCCTTCTCCTCCATGCCGGGGAGCTCGGCGGTGATCTCATAGGCCTTGTCGCTCTCGGCGATGTCGACCGCCGGGGTGGCCGCAAAGCTCAGCTCCCGCTCCCACAGCGGCTCCATGTCGAAGACCGGGCGGCGGAACGGGGAGGGCCAGAACCCGCGGCCGAAATCCTCGAACAGCCGGTCGATCTCCTGGCGCAGCGTCTGCATGGGATGGCGTGCCGGCGCGGAGGCGGCCGCCTTCTCACCCTTCTCGGTCTTCACGGGTACCTTGGTCACGGCTTCGGCCATGGCTCTCCTCCTTCGGTTGGGAATGGAATCAAGTCTAGGAGCGGCCGGTGCGGTCGCGTTGATCCAGGTCAACGCCGCCGCGCCGGCGATGCGCTCTCCTTCGCTCTTCGCGAAAGGCCCGCGCATGAACGGCTCCGCGCCGGCGACCAGGGGCACGGCCCGCTGGGAGCACTTCCCGCACGACGCCGATGTCGGCGTGCGCGGCTTCGGCGCGACGCCGGAAGAGGCCTTCGCGCAGGCCGCGATGGCGCTGACCGCGATCGTCACCGATGCCGAGGTCGCGCCCGCCACGGCGGTCGAGGTGAGCTGCAGGGCGCCGGACCTCGAGCTCCTGTTCGTCGCGTGGCTCAACGCCGTCATCTACGAGATGGCGGTGCGCAAGATGCTGTTCGCGCGCTTCGCCGTGACCATCGCGGACGGGCGCCTCGCGGGCACGCTTCGGGGCGAGCCGATCGACGTCGCGCGGCATGCACCGGCCTGCGAGCCGAAGGGCGCGACCTATACGGCGCTGAAGGTGGCGCAAGACGCCGGCGGCCTCTGGTCGGCGGCCTGCATCGTGGACGTGTGACATGGACCCGGCCCGCTTCACCCGCGTCGATGCCACGGCCTGGCGGGTGGAGCCGCACGGCGCCATGCGCGTGCCGGCCGTCATCTACGCGGACGAGGACCTGATCCGCGCCATGGACGACAAGGTCTACGAGCAGGCCGTGAACGTCGCGACCCTGCCCGGCATCGTCAAGGCGTCCTATGTGATGCCGGACGCCCACTGGGGCTACGGCTTCCCGATCGGCGGCGTCGCGGCCTTCGATCCGGATCAGGACGGCGTGGTCTCGGCGGGCGGCGTCGGCTTCGACATCTCCTGCGGCGTGCGGACCATGCTCACCGGCCTCGCGGTGCCGGCGATCCGGCTGGTGCAGCAATCTCTCGCCGAGAGCCTGTTCCGGGAGATCCCGGCCGGGCTCGGCAGCCGCGGCGCGATCGCGCTCGATCCGTTCGAGATGGAGGCGATGCTCGCGGGCGGCGCCGCCTGGGCGGTCGCGCGCGGCTGGGGCGAGGCGCGCGATCTCGAACGCATCGAGGAAGGCGGCACGATGGCGGGCGCCGAGCCCGCCTGTGTCTCCGCGCATGCCAAGGAGCGCCAGCGCCGCGAGATGGGCACGCTCGGCTCCGGCAACCACTATCTCGAGGTGCAGGCGGTCGCCGAGATCTTCGACGCGCCCGCCGCCGAGGCCTTCGGCCTCGCCGAGAACGAGGTCGTGGTGACGATCCATTGCGGCTCGCGCGGGCTCGGCCACCAGATCGGCACCGAGTTCCTCAAGGAGATGGTGATCGCCGCGCAGGCCGCCGGCATCGGGCTGCCCGACCGCGAGCTCGCCTGCGCGCCGATCCGCTCGGAGATCGGGCAGCGCTACCTCGGCGCCATGCGCGCGGGGATCAACTGCGCGCTGGCGAACCGCGAGATCCTCGGGCATTTCGCGCGGCGCGTCTTCGGCCACTTCTTCCCGGAGGCGGACCTGCGCCTCCTGTTCGACGTCTCGCACAACACCTGCAAGGTGGAGCCGCATGCGGTCGACGGAAAGACGCGCGATCTGTTCGTCCATCGCAAGGGGGCGACCCGCGCCTTCGGCCCCGGACACGCGAGCCTGCCCGCGGCGCTGCGCGCGACCGGCCAGCCGGTGCTGATCGGCGGCAGCATGGGCACCGGCTCCTACATCCTGGTCGGCGCGGCGGAGAGCGAGGCGAAGGCCTTCTCCTCGGCCTGTCACGGCGCCGGCCGCGCGATGTCGCGCCACGCGGCGCTGCGCCACTGGAGCGGGCGGCGCATCGTCGACGAGCTCGCCGCGCAGGGGATCCTGGTCAAGAGCGTGTCGACGCGCGGCGTCGCCGAGGAGGCGCCCGGAGCCTACAAGGACGTGGGCGCGGTGGTGGCGGCGGCCGAGCATGCGGGGCTCGCGCGCCGCGTCGCGCGGCTGACGCCGCTGATCTGCATCAAGGGCTGAGCCCATGGACGCGCCGCGCGATCGCGCCTTCGACGCCGCCGCCCTGAAGCGGGAGTTCCCGGGCCTCGCCGATCCCGGGCTGCACTATCTCGACAACGCGGCGACCGCGCAGATGCCCGAGGTCGTGCTCGCCGCGCTGCGGCGCTTCGAGATCGAGACGCGCGCCAATGTGCACGAATGCGTGCACCGGCGCGCCCGCGCGGCGACCGAGGCCTATGAGGGGGCGCGCCGCGGCGTCGCGCGCTTCCTCCATGCCGCGCCCGACGAGGTCGTGTTCACGGCCGGCGCGACCGCGGCGCTCAACCTGCTGGCGCACGGTCTCGAAGCCTCGCTGCGCGAGGGCGACGAGATCCTGCTCTCGGTGCTCGAGCATCACAGCAACCTGGTGCCCTGGCAGCAGCTCGCGCGCCGGCGCGGCGTGACGCTGCGGTTCCTGCCGATGACGCCGGACGGCCGGCTCGACCTCGACTGGCTGGAGAGCGAGATCACGCCGCGCTGCCGGCTGGTCGCGCTCACGCACTGCTCGAACGTCACCGGCGCGCTCACCGACGTGCGCCGGGTGGTCGCGGCCGCGCACGCGGTCGGCGCCCGGGTGGCGCTCGACGGCGCCCAGCGCGCGCCGCACGGCCCGGTGGACGTGCGCCGGCTCGATATCGATTTCTACGCCTTCGCGGGGCACAAGGCCTATGGCCCGACCGGCATCGGCGTGCTGTGGGGGCGGCGCGAGCTCATCGCCGCGATGCCGCCGCTGATGACCGGCGGGCAGATGATCGACCGGGTCACGCTGGAGAGCGCCAGCTTCCGCGCGCCGCCGCGCCGCTTCGAGGCCGGCACGCCGCCGATCGCGGCGGCGATCGGGCTCGGCGTGGCGCTCGACTGGATGCGCGCGCTTCCCTGGCCCGCGATCCAGCGCCACGAGCTCGCCCTCACGCGCCGCATTCTCGACGGTCTCGCGACCTTCCCGGGCATCCGCGTGCTCGGCCCGGCCGACACGCGCGACCGCCGCGGCGTCGTCACCTTCGCGGTGGACGGCGTTTCGGCCGAGGAGGTCTGTCGCGCGCTCGACCGGGGCGGCGTCGCCCTGCGCGGCGGCTATCATTGCGCCCAGCCGCTGGTCCGTGCCTTCGGCGTCGACGGCGCCGCGCGCGCGAGCCTCGCGCCCTACGTGACCGACGCCGACGTGGATGCGCTGCTCGACGGGATCGGGCGGCTGATGGCCGGTCGCACGCGCGGCGCGCCGCGCGGGCGGCTCCGGCGAAACCCGGCGCCCCGCCGCCGCCCAGAATGAGGTGATGCCATGACCAGACGATCGCGCCAGACCGAGGAGACCGGCGCCGAGCAGGGTGTGCTGACCATCTCGCCCGAGAAGGTCTGCTTCATCATGATCAAGGCGCGGGAGTTCGACGCCAAGGATGCGGTGACCGAACCCGACCCCGGCTCCAACCCGTCGGACGACAAGGACGTGTCGGTGCTCGAGGACCGGGAGGACGACCCGGTGGTCGAGGAGCTGACCTCGCTGATCAACGCCCTGTCGGTCGACGAGCAGGTCGACCTCGTGGCGCTGGCCTGGCTCGGGCGCGAGGACCATGTCGCGGCCGACTGGGCCGAGGTGCGCGCGGAGGCGGCGCGCCTGCACAATGCGCGCACCTGCGACTATCTGCTGGGGATGCCGCTGCTCGGCGACTACCTCGAGGAGGGCTTGTCGCTGCTCGGCTATTCCTGCGAGGAGTACGAGATCGAGCGCCTGTGACGCCGCCATGCCGGGCGGGGACGCGGACTGCGTCGCCTTCCTGCAATGGGCGCTGCCGCGCTGCGCGCTCGCCTGGCCCGGCTTCCGCAAGGTGCGCCGCCAGGTCTGCAAGCGCCTGAACCGGCGCCTGGGGGAGCTCGGCCTCGCGGATCTCGCCGCCTACCGCGCGCGGCTCGAGGCCGACCCGGCGGAATGGCGCGCCTTCGACGCCTGCTGCCACATCACGATCTCGCGCTTCTTCCGCGACCGGCAGGTGTTCGAGACGCTGCGCCGCCAGGTCCTGCCCGAGATCGCGGCGCGCACGCGGCGCGAGGGGCGCGCGGCGCGCGCCTGGTCGGCGGGCTGCGCCTCGGGCGAGGAGCCCTACACGCTGAGGATCATCTGGGACCTGGAGGTGGCGCCGTCCCGTCCGGGGGCCGCGCTCGCGCTCACGGCAACCGACATCGACGACGTCATGCTCGAACGGGCGCGGGCGGGCTGCTTCGCGCCGGGCAGCCTACGGGAGCTGCCGCCGGCCCTGACCGCCGCCGCCTTCGCGCGCAAGAACGGCCTCTTCTGCGTGAAGCCGGCGCATCGCGAAGGCATCGCCTTCGTGAAGCAGGACCTGCGGAGCGAGGCGCCGCCGGGCCGGTTCGACCTCGTTCTCTGCCGCCATGTCGCCTTCACCTACTTCGCGCCGGCGCTGCAACGCGCCGTGCTGGCGCGGCTCACCGAGCCGCTGCGGCCGGGCGGCTACCTCGTGATCGGCAGCCATGAGCGCCTGCCCGACGGCGGGCCCGGGCTGATCCCGCTGGCCGAGGCGCCGCTGATCCACCGCAAGCCCCCCGCGCCATGCGCGCCGGCCCGTTGATCGCCGTCAAAGACGCGGCGGATCGAACCGGCAAGGCTGGCGGCGGGCACGGGACGGTGGAATCTCCAGGGAGGGTCACGGTGGCGAGCACGACGGCGCCGTCGCAGCCGGGATGCGGGCAGGCATTCCCGATCAACCTGCTCGCCGCCGAGCGGCTGCGCGAGGCGGCGGAGCTGCTCGCCCACCAGGACGACAATCCCTATCGCGTGGCGGCCTTCCGCCGCGCGGCCGACGCGGTGGCGGCGCTCGACACCGACCTCGGCGCGATCTTCGCGGAGGGCGGCATCGACGCCCTCGACCGGATCCCCGGCGTCGGGCCGCGCATCGCGGCCGCGCTCGCGGAGCTCGCGCGCACCGGGCGCTGGATCTACCTGGAGCGGCTGCGCGGCTCCGCCGGCCCGCTCGACGTGTTCTGCAGCATCCCGGGCGTCGGGCCGGCGCTGGCGAAGCGCCTGCACGAGAGCCTGCACGTGGAGACGCTCGAGCAGCTCGAGGCCGCGCTGCACGAGAAGGACGTGCGGGTGCCCGGCATCGGGGTGCGCCGGCTCGCGCTGCTGCGCGCGGCGGTCGGCCAGATGCTGGCGCGCGTGCGCGCGGTGCGCACGCGGCCCGCCGACGAGCCGGACGTCGCGATGCTGCTCGATGTCGACCGCGAGTACCGCACCAGAGCCGCGGCGAAGACGCTGAGGACGATCGCGCCGAAGCGGTTCAACCCGCGCGGCGAGGCCTGGCTGCCGATCCTGCACACCGACCGCGGCAAGTGGCACTTCACGGCGCTCTACTCCAACACGGCGCGCGCCCACGAGATCGACAAGGTCGAGGACTGGGTGGTGCTCTACTTCCACTCCGACGCGGGCGGCGAGGCGCAGCGCACGGTGGTGACCGAGACGCGCGGCGCGCTCGCGGGCAAGCGGGTGGTGCGCGGGCGCGAGTCGGATTGCTATGCGGTCTACGAGCATCCGCGCGCGGACGCGCGCTGAGAATTGCGTGGCGACGCCGCCGGGCGTCAGGCGCCCGCCTGGTAGAGGCCCTTGGCGAGATGCGCGTGGAGGTCGGCGTCCTCGACCAGCGCGGCCGTGACGACGGCATCGCCGAGTCGGGCCGCGTCGACGGCGCCGTGGTGCCATTTCTCGGCCGCGAGGTCGCCCTGGCCGATGCGCATCAGGATCCAGAGCTCGGTGCGCGCCTCGGGGGGAAGCTCCGCGACGGCATCGCGCAGCGCCTTCGCCTGCAGGTCGTCCGGCCGCACGGTCTCGAGCCCGAGCTCTGCCGCCGTCGGGTTGTGATCGCCGCGCGCGCCTTTGCTCGCGGCGAGATCCCGTTCCGGCACATGGACGAGCCCGGCGTCGCGCTGGGCACGCGCGGTCCTGGCCAGCAGGGCGATGAAACTCGCCTGGGCGACAGTGAGCGTCTTCAGCATCGCGGCCTCCTTTGACGGCCGGTCGGGGCCTTGGCGATGGGCGCACGTCTCGACGCCAGCCAGTCAACCGGGGGCGCGCAGCGGGTTCATTGATGTGGCTCAATCCGAGGCGCGGGCGCGCGGCCGCCTGCGCGGCGGATCCGCGTCGGGCGCGGCGAGCCAGCGCGCCGCCTCCTGCCAGGCCTCGCCGAGTGCGCGCCGGCCGAGGAACAGGCTGAGGTGGCGGCCCGGGGCGGTCGCCTTGCGCAGCTCGCGGCTGCCGACCAGCCGCTCGGCCGCGAACAGCTGGGCCGGCGCCGTCACCTCGTCGTCGCGGGCGGCGATCAGGAACAGCGGCGCGCGCACGGCGGCGAGGTCGATCCTGCGTCCAAGCGCGACGAAGCGGCCGGTCGCGAGCTCGTTGTTCTTGAACAGCCGCTCCACGGTCTCGAGGTAGTAGGCGCCCGGCAGGTCCAGGGTCCAGCGATACCACGCGTGGAAGACGGCCTGGAGCCGCGCGAAGGCGGCGGACTCGAGCGGCTCTTGCGCCTGCAGCAGCTGATGGACCTCCTCCGCCGGGAGCGCCTCGGGGCTCCACAGCCGCAGCAGCGCGTGCCCCTCGACGCACCCGCCGCCATGGTCGATCAGCTCGCGGAACGCGGCGAGCGGCGTCGCCCGCGCGAGCGCGGAAATCTGCGAGTCTCCGGCCGCGATGTCGACCGGCGCGCCCGCCAGCACGAGCCGGCGGACCTTGCCGGGAAAGCGCGCCGCATAGAGGAGCGCCATCCAGCCGCCCTGACAGAGGCCGACGAGATCGGCGCGGCCGCCGAGCTCGTCGATGAGGACATTGAGGTCGGCGAGGTAGTCGTCGATGCCGAGGCCGCCCATGTCGGGAGCGGCGGGGCGCCAGTCGGTGACGAACAGGCGCCGCAGCCCGGTCGCGCGCAGCGCCGCGACCAGGCTGTGGCCCGGCGCGAGATCGACGATGGTCGCGCCGTGCAGCGCGAAGGGCGCGCAGACGAGCGTCGGCGTTCCGGCCTGCGTCGTCGCGAAATCGCGCAGGCGCACCGTCCTGAGCGCGAGCGCGACGGTGTTGGGTGTCGTCCAGCCGGGCTCGGGCGGCGCATCGGGCTTCGGGCCGACCGCGAGCGCGAGCCACTGCTGCGCGATCGCGGCCGAAACCTCGCCCGCCGAGCTCGCGAGGTAGGCCGGCCAGAGGAACGCTGAGGCCGGGAAATTCGGTGGACGCTCGGCCATGAGCTTATCAGCTCCAGCGCGCGCGCCGGCGCGTTGATGTGCGTCAAGGCCCCCCGGCCCAGCTCGCCGCGAGCCGGCCCTCGTGCAGCCGCACGCGCGTGCCGAAGCGCCGGCTCTCGCGGTCGAGGGTCTGCTGCAGCCAGGCGGCCTCTTCCGCGGAGGCGGGCACGAGCCGGAAGCGCGCGATGCGCAGCGGCACCAGGTCGAGCGCGGCGAGTGCGCCGGTGTCGGGGGCGATCGACGCAAGATACATCAGCGCGAGGTCGCCGCGGAACTCCGCGTAGCCCGCGATGCCCTCGTAGTCGTTGAGGAAGTCGCCGCAGCCGTAGAGGATCAGCCGGCCGCGGTGCACCTCGATCGCCTTCGGATGATGCGAGGAGTGGCCGTGCACCACCGCGACCTCCGCGCGCTCGATCAGGGCCTGCGCGAAGCGCCGCTGCGCGGCCGGGACCTCGTAGCCCCAGTTCGGTCCCCAGTGGACCGACACGACGACCACGTCGTTCGCGCCTCGCGTTTCGCGGATCAGGCCGGCGAGTTGTGTCACGGTGGCGTCGGAGAGGTCGGGCAGGACGTGGACGCCGGGCGTGTCCTCGCCCGCCGCCCAGGCGCGCGGCGTGCCGCTGGTGGTCGTGGCGCAGGCGAACACCAGGACGCGGCCCTTGCCGGCGATCTCCAGCACCGCGGGCGCGCGCGCCTCGCGCGCGGTCCGGCCCGCGCCGGAGCGGCGGATGCCGAGCCGGTCGAGCGCGGCGAGCGTGTCGAGGAGCCCGGCGCGGCCCCAGTCGAGCACGTGGTTGTTGGCGAGCGCGCAGCCGTCGATCCCGGCGAGGCAGGGCGCATTCGCGGGGCTCATGCGGTAGTTGATGCCCTTCGGCGCGTGGTCCTCGCTCAGCGTGATGGCGGTCTCGAGATTGATGATGCGCGCATCGCAGGCGCGCATCGGCGCGCTTGCCGCGCCCCAGATGTCGGCGAAGCCGAGCGGGCGCGCGATCGGCCCGTTCGCCTCCTCGGCGAGCTCCACGTAGCGCTGCGCCGAGTCGGCGTAGCTCTCGTAGAGGTGCGGCGGAGCGGGGTGCGGCAGCGCCTGGTCGATGCCGCGCCCCGTCATGACGTCGCCGCACAGGAACAGGCGGATCGGGTCGGTCACGACGGGCCCCGTCAATCCGGCTCGCGCTCGAGCACGCAGCAGTGCGGCGCCTCGGCGCCGTCGGCCTCCGGGCTCAGCACCGCGCCGGTCACCGGGTTGGGACGGAAGGTGGTCACGCCCTTCAGGCCCTGGTCGTAGGCAAGGTCGTAGATCTCGCGGAACTCCGCGAAGGGGCAGTCCGCCGGCACGTTGATGGTCTTGGAGATCGCGTTGTCGACAAAGGGCTGCAGCGCCGCCTGCATCGCGAGATGGGCGCGCGCCGGCAGCTCGGCGGCGGTGACGAAACCGGGCGGCAGGCCGCGGCCGCCGCGATCGCGCCAGAGCGCGAGCGCGTGATCGGTCAGGTGGAATTCGCGCGGCCGGCCGTCGCGGTCGAGCACGCGGCGCGCATGCGCGGCCGAGAACACCGGCTCGAGGCCGCTCGAGACGTTGCCGGCGAGCAGGCTGATGGTGCCGGTGGGCGCGATCGCGGTGAGATGGCTGTTGCGGACGCCGTCGGCCGCGATGGCGTCGCGGATGTCCGCCGGCAGGGCCTGAACGAACGGGGCCTCGAGATACTTCTCGCGAACGAGGAACGGGAAGCTGCCCTTCTCGGCGGCGAGCGCGGCCGAGGCGCGGTAGGCCGCGTGGCAGATCTCGCGCATGGCTTCGGCGGCGGCCACGCGCCCGCGCTCGCCGTCGTAGGGAAGCCCCAGCATCACCAGCGCGTCGGCGAGGCCGGTGATGCCGAGGCCGATGCGGCGCGCGCCGCGCGCGCTCTCGGCCTGCTGCGGCAGCGGGAAGCCCGAGAGGTCGACGACGTTGTCGAGCAAGCGGACCGCCACGCGCGCCGCCGCGGCGAGCGCGTCCGTGTCGAGCCGCGCGCCGTCCGTGAACGGCGCCGCCACGAAGCGCGCGAGGTTGAGCGAGCCGAGATTGCAGGCGCCGTAGGGCGGCAGCGGGATCTCCCCGCAGGGATTGGTGGCGCTGATGCGCTCCCGGTAGCCGAGATTGTTGAGCCGGTTGATGCGGTCGACGAACAGCACGCCGGGCTCGGCATGGTCGTAGGCCGCGCGCAGGATGCGGTCGAGGAGCGCGCGGGCCGGCACCGTGCGCAGCACGCGGCAGGGAACCGGCGCGGCGGCGCCCGGCCATTCGCGTTCCACGATCGCGCCCTCGCCGTCGACCGCGGCGGCCGGGAACACCAGCGGCCAGTCGGCGTCGGTGCGGGCCGCGGCCATGAAATCGTCGCCGGCGAGCACCGAGAGGTTGAAGCGCCTGAGCTCGCCCGGCTGGTGCTTGGCGGCGACGAAGTCCTCGATGTCGGGATGGTCGCAGCGCAGCGTCGCCATCATGGCGCCGCGGCGCGCGCCCGTGGAGAGGATGGTGCCGCACATCGCGTCCCACACCCGCATGAACGAGACCGGGCCCGACGCGATGGTGCCGGCGCGGCGCGCGCGCGTGCCGCGCGGCCGCAACGTCGAGAAATCGCAGCCGATGCCGCCGCCCTGCTGCATGGTCACGGCGCCCTCCTGCAGGGCGCGGAAGATGCCGGGGATCGAGTCCTCGATCGTCCCCATCACGAAGCAGTTGAACAGCGTCACCTGCCGTCCGCTGCCGGCGCCGGCCTGGATGCGGCCGCCGGGCAGGAAGCGGAAGTCGGCGAGGAGGGCGAGGAAGCGCGCCTCCCAGCCGGCGCGGTCGGCGCCCTCGACGGAAGCGAGCGCGCGGGCGATGCGCCGCCACGTGTCGTCGAGCGAATGCTCGCCGGCGTCGCGGTACTTCGTCTCCCAGACGTGGCGCGAGATCTCGGCGAGGGGCGCGCTCATGGCTCGAACCGGTTTGCCGCCGCGATCCTCGCACGGCGGGCGGCGCCGGGTCACGCGCGGCGTCGCGCGCCGCCGTTGACGCAGGTCATTGCACGGGCGCGCCGCAGCGGCGACGGGAGCGCCATGTCCGAGGATTGGAACGTCGTCGTCAGCCTCTACCAGGACGGCTTCCGCCGCGCGCTGCGCGCGCTGTCGGCGCTGGGCGAGGTCCGCCGCGCGCCCTATCACAATCTCCTGGTGATGTCGGTCGAGGCGCCCGAGGCGCTGCTCACCGCGGTCGAGCGCCTCACCGAGGAGCGGCCGGACCTCTACGACGCGATCGCGCGGGTCGCGCCCGCCATGCGTGGCTTCCGGTTCGCCTCGGCCGAGGAATTCCTCGCGGGCGCGACCGCGATCCTGCGCGAGTGGGCGCCACGGCTCGCCGGCAAGAGCTTCCACGTGCGGCTGCACCGGCGCGGCTTCCGCCACGAGCTGCGGACGCCCGACGCCGAGCGCCGCCTCGACGACGCGGTGCTCGCGGCGTTGCGCGAGGCCGGCACGCCGGGCACGATCTCGTTCGCGGACCCGGACGCCGTGATCGTCATCGACACCATCGACGACCGGGCCGGGATCTCGCTCTGGGAACGCGCGGACCTCGCGCGCCACCGGCTGCTGCGGCCCGATTGAGACGCGCGGTCACGGCGCGCCTGTCCTGCGCGCGGCGCGGTCGTCGCGGGCGACCTCCAGGATGGCGTCGTGCTGGGCCTCGAGCCGTTCCTCCAGGCGACCGCGGTGCGGCCGCCGGCGCGCCTCGCCGAGCGCGACCTGCAGCTCGGCCCAGTCCTGCGGGGCGAGCTTCGCCATGGCGGCGGGAACGAGCGCGTCCGTTTCGAGCGCCATGCGGCGCCGCTCCTGGGCGATGTAGCCGGCGGCGGCCGCGTCGAAGTCCTCGCGCAGCACGCGCTGCTCGTTGCGGATCTCGCCGAACAGCGCGGCGAGCGTCTGCAGGCTCCCGGCGGCTGCGGCGCCCTCGGCCGCGATCCGGTCGAGGAGGGCGGGATCGGCGCCGCGCGCGCGCATCAGCCGCAGCACCGCCGCCGCGCGCGGGGCGAGATGCTCGGCGCGGAAGGCCGCGAGCCAGTCGAGGGTCTCGGCGATCAGGTCGTAGTCCGGGCGCTCGGCGCGGTGCAGCAAGGCGCATTCCTGCGCGAGCACGCGCAGCACCTCCTCCATGGCGCGGTGGTCGTGACGCAGGGACTGCAGCACCGGGTTCATGCGCGCCCTTCCTGCGCGTCAGAGCGCGCTGCCGATCAGCTCGTGGCGGCGGTCCCAGGTCTCGCGCACCGCCGTCTCGATCGCCGCGGGGGCGAGGGGCGGCACGTCCGGATGCGCGGTGCGCAGCCAGTCGGCGAGCGCGGCGGCGAGCGCGGTCAGCGTCTCGGGCGCCTCGCCCGCCAGGATGCGGCGATAGGCCTCGGCCGCGACCAGGTGCTCCGCGGTGCGGCGGCCGGGTTTCTCGGGCGCGTGGGACGGCGTCATGGCTTTGCTCCTGCGGCTCGCGTCAGGCGCGGCGCTCCTCCTCCTCCTCGTCGGCGGTCAGCAGCGCGACGATCTCGCCGGCGACGCCGGCGACCGTGCGGCCGGGGCCGAAGACGTCCGCGTCGCCTTCCAGCGTCACCACGGCCTCCTCGAGCTCTGCGATGGTCGGATGCAGGTCCAGGATCGGAATGAGCTTGCCGATGTCGAGCTCGCCGAGGATGCTCAGGATGTCCTCGCGCGTGGCGGGCCGGTCCTTGCTGTCGGCGCTGGTCTTGGTCATGGGGTCCTCGCGGCACGAATTTCGGCCAGCAGAGCCGAGGGGTGCGCGGCCTGCCTTGAGACAGATCAACGCCCGGCCGGGCGGTCGGTCGCTTGCGGACACCGGGCTGGCGAAAGTGCCCGGGCGGTCAGTGCGGCTCGCCCCGCTCGGCCTGCAGCCGGCGCTGCTTCTCCTGCTCCTCGGCGAGCAGCCGCAGCAGCGTGCTGCGCTCGGCTTCGGTCGGGGCGGCTTCGAGCAGCTGCTGGTACCTGGCGATGTTCTGGGCGACCACGAATCGCGAGGTCATCTGACCCCTCCCTCCTGGGGTTGCCGGAACCCGGGAAGTGTCCACCCGCCGCGGCGGGGAGTAAAGTCGACCGGCGCGCGGCTGGTCTGTGCGCCGGGCAAGTCTGCGCGATCGCGGCCGCATGGCCCGCGCGGCCTTGCGGCAGGTCAATGAGGGCCGGGCGCGCCCGGGCATGCTTGCGCAGCGCCGTTGCAGAGGGGAGCCCATGGAGCAGGACGGTACGACATCGTTTTCCGGCCGCACCGACCCGGTGGTGCGGCGGATATCGGCGGGCGACGTCGTCGAGGCGCTCGCCGCCGGCCTGCGCGACTTCCAGGCGGTGCCCTGGCCGGGGCTCGCCACCGGCGCGGCCTTCGCGGCGGGGGGCATCGCCATCGTGGCGATGGTGGCGGCGCTCGGCATGAGCTATCTCGCCTATCCGCTCGCCGCCGGCTTCGCGCTGGTCGGCCCGTTCGCGGCGGCCGGGCTCTACGAGGTGAGCCGGCGGCGCGAGGCGGGCGAGGCGATCTCGCTGCGCGGCATCGTCGCCGCGGTGCGCAGCCGCGGCGAGATCGGCTGGATGGCCTTCGTCACGCTGTTCGTCCTGATCCTGTGGATGTACCAGGTGCGCCTGCTGATGGCGCTGTTCCTCGGCGTGAACCGCTCGTTCTCGAGCCTCGAGCAGTTCGTCGCGGTGGTGCTCACCACCAGCGAGGGCCTGATCTTCCTCGCCATCGGCAACCTGGTCGGCGCCGCGCTCTCGCTGGTGCTGTTCTCGCTCACGGTGGTGTCGTTCCCGCTGCTGCTCGACCGCGAGGTCGACGTGGTCACCGCCATGATCACCAGCGTGCGCGCGGTGGCGACGAGCCCGGGGCCGATGATCGGCTGGGCCGCCGTGATCGTGATGCTGCTGATCCTCTCGGCGTTGCCCGCCTTCCTCGGCCTCCTGGTCACGCTGCCGGTGCTCGGCCACGCCACCTGGCACCTCTACCGGCGGCTGGTCGCGCCGGCGGGGTGAGGCGCGCGATTGCCTGCGCGCGGCGCCCGGCGGGCGTCGAGGACGCGGCGTTGTGTTCATTATTGACAGGTTCCTGCGCGCGCGCGGGTTGACGTGTCAGGCAAAACGCCGGAAAAATTCATCGTCGAAGTCTTGCGCCCGGCCCCCGCGCCGGG
>PQAH01000202.1 GCA_003105195.1 Bradyrhizobiaceae bacterium | reverse complement strand
CATCTCGGCTCGACCGCCGACCCGGGCCGAAGCGCGTCAGTACCGGGAGGACCCGATACCATGAAAGACGAGTACGATCTTTCCCGGGGCCAGCGCGGCAAGTTCCATCGCCCGAATGCGATGCTGAACCCGCCGGTGCATCTCGACCCCGAGGTGCTGGCATTTCTCACCGAGCGCGCCGCTGCGCGCGGGGTGACACTGAACGAGCTCGTCAACGCCCTCCTGAAGAAGGACATCGAGCTGATCGAAGCGGCCGAATAGACCGTGTGTCGCCTCGACCGCCTCATCTGGGACTCAGCGAAGTTTTCGGCGGTGCGTTGCAGATACAGAGGCTGGCGCCTGGCTTCGCCAACACGAACCGCAGCGGTGCCGGGCCGAGTCGGCGACTGCTTCTACCGCACGGCCTCCTGCACGATGTCGATTTCGTGCCGGTCCGGCCCCACAAGCAGCGCGATCGAGTATGTCTTCGGCCCGCTTGCGGCGTCTGAGCCGAGCGGCTGCAGATGAACTTGGCCCCCATACCATTCGCCCGGCAGCAGTGTATTGTCCTTGATGACGGCCTGCTCGAGCATCGCCATGTTGCGCTGGCCCGCTTCGATCGTGCTGGCGATCATCGCCTCGTTCTGTGCGCTCGCGCGCGCCTGGGCGATCGCGGCCGCAGTCGGGCTGAAGCCGGTCGTGTGGGCCGTGTAGGTGCCGCGCGACGTGTGGATGGTCGTGTTGCCATGATAATAGCCGCTCTGCGAGGCGGCGACCGCGTTGGCACCGGCCGCGACGCCGGTGAGAACGGCGGCGAAGATCTGCCGGTTGCGCTCCTCGTTGACCAATTGCTCATAGGTGATGACCTTCAGGTCGACGGCCTGCCGGTTGACGGTCTGCACCGCCTCGACATTCGCGACGCGGAATTCGACCGGCCCCTTGCCGAGATTGTAGATGCCCACGACGAAGATCGGACGACCACCCGGCACGAAGTGGCGCGCCGCAGGCCGGATCAGCACGAGGGAACTCGGGTTGCGCGACACCAGCGCGGGATTGCCGTCTCGGATCAGCGATCCCTGCTGGGCCTTGGCCTGAAAACGGTCTCCTGAGTCACGCAGCCGCCCCACGTCGCGGCGATTGCGAGCGTCATCACGATACGCATATCACGCCCCCGCAGCTTCCCTGCGGTGCATTGTCCATCAACTCTTGCGCGCAGGCAACCTGATTTACCACTCGGCCGCACGAACCTGACGTTGCGGCATTGATGCGTGCAAAGAAAAAGGACACCTTCGACGCCCCTGCCCTATGCGATCACGTCTCCTCACATCCGCCGCTCCCGTGACCCCGGTCACAGCCCGGCGTACCCGGCCCGGCTACCCCTGTCCGCGCGATCCATGCGGGACGGGAGCAGGGAGATGGATCCTCGCATCGCGGAGTACATCGGCTATCTCGGCGCGGCGCTGGTGTTCGCCGCCTTCTGGACCCGGGATATGGAGCATTTTCCGTCGAAGTGGGCACCGGTTCGGCGTCGAAAATGCGACGAACTGGAGCGCCGCTGCGCGTCGTCGCGATCGCGTCCAACCTCGCCTTCATGGTCTATGGCGCGGTGACCTTGGCGCTGCCGGTGCTGCTGCTGCATGCGGCGCTGCTGCCGCTCAACGGGTGGCGGCTCGTTCAGGGGCTGGGCGATCCGGAGACGACGCCCGCTGCGGGTCTGCGGCGCGGCTGTGCGCGCGCCCTGCACGACCGGCCGGCGCGGCTCACCCCTCGGGCGGCAGCACCACGCAGAACAGCGTGCCCTTCGGGTATTGCGGATGCGGCTGCTTCGGGAAGCAGACATGCGCGCCGCCGTCGGGCGCGCTGACGTGCTGGATCACGTGCTCGGGAACCGGGGTCCATTCGCCGTCCACCAGCACCTCGTAGTGGTCGTCGACCATGCGCGACTGGGTCGGCACGCAATCCGTGAGGCTGCAGCAGCTCTTGCCGTCCTGGCGCACCAGCCGGGAATAGAAGGCGCCGTGCCAGCGCTCGTGGCCGATGCCGTGGCGGCCCTGATAGCCGTGGTGCGCATGGTCCTCGGCAAGAGCCGCGCCGCCCGCGAGCAGCAATCCGGCCAGGGCCGCGAGCCCCGCGAAACCCTCACTGACGCGCATGATCGTCTCCTTTGCGGCGCGACGCGTCATTCGACCATGGATTCGCAAGCCCGCCTGTGAGCGACGTCACAGATGCTGCGGTCTCTCTGTCGCGGACCACCATCGCGTGCGCAGCCGCCGGCGCGGTCGTCGCCTCCGGCCCGGAAGTCGCGCTGCGGCGATCGCACGCGGAACCATCGCGTGGCCCCATCGTTGCATGGGATACACGGAGGACTCCCATGAGCAGTCAGGATTTCGAATCCGCGCGCGGGACACGCGGCGGATCGCGGCGCAAGGGCGCGGGCGACGTCGTGTCGAAGGCCTCGGACGCGGCGCAGGACGTGGCCGCGCAGGCGCGGCAGACGGCCGCCGATGCGGCCGCCACCATGAAGACCCAGGTGATGGGCCTGCTCGACCGGCAGGTCGAGACCGGCGCCGACATGGTGGGCCATTTCGCGCAGTCCGCGAAGCGCGCCGCCGACGATCTCGATCAGAATGCCCCGCAGCTCGCCGGCCTGGTCCGGATGGCGGCCGACCGCATCGACCACTATGCGGACGGGCTGCGCGACCAGTCGGTGGACGAGCTGGTCCGGGCCGCGTCCGACTTCACGCGCCGCCAGCCCGCTTTGGTCTTCGGGGTGGCCGCGCTCGCGGGGTTCCTGCTCTACCGCACGGTCAAGAGCGCGCCCGCGATGTCGGCGCCCTCGATCCAGCCGGGCCGCCGCCCGCACAACGGCGCGAGCGAGCCCCATGACGCATGACCCGCTGCGGAACTCGACGCTGACGCGCACCGTCTCGGACGTGGTGGCCGACCTCGCCGACCTGTTCCAGAAGGAGCTGCGGCTCGCCAAGGCCGAGCTCTCCGCCAAGCTCGCGACCAAGGTGCAGGCCGGCGTCTGGATGGCGGCCGCCGCCGTGCTCGGCCTGGTCGCGGCCCTGCTCGTGGTGCAGGCCCTGGTGTTCGCCATCGCGAGCTTCGGCATTCCCCTTCACTGGTCCTGCTTGATCGTCGCGGCCGTGCTCGCGGCCGGCGCCGCCTTCGCGTTCCTGCGCGGCCGCGCGGACGCGCGCGAGGAGCTGATGCCGACCCGCACGCTCGCGCAGATCAGGGCGGACATCGCGACCACCAAGGAGCAGCTGACATGAGCCGACGATCAGAATCATTCTCCGGAACCGGCGACTGGCTCATGGGCGCGGTATCGCGCAACCCCGAGGGCCTGTTGCTGCTCGCGGCCGGCGCCGCC
>PQAH01000201.1 GCA_003105195.1 Bradyrhizobiaceae bacterium | reverse complement strand
ACGGCCCTGCTCGACCCGCGCAGCGCCTACGAGGCGGCGCTCGCCGCGCTCGGCGCCGAGCGCGTCTATGCGCCCGAGCTGCTGCGCCTCAACCGCAACGGCGCCAAGCCCTCGGAGGCCGCGTGATGGCCCGCCAGTGGTACGTGGTGCACACCCGGCCGCACAAGGAGGCGCATGCCGACCTGCACCTGCGCCGCCAGGGCTTCGCCACCTACCTGCCGCGCTACCAGCGCAGCCGCCGCCACGCGCGCCGCACCGAGACCGTCGCCCGCCCGCTGTTCCCGCGCTACCTGTTCGTCGCCCTCGACGTCGCGCGCGACCGCTGGCGTTCGATCCACTCCACCATCGGCGTGAGCCACCTGATCCTCGCGGGCGAGGAGCCGCTCTCGGTTCCCGACCGCATCGTCGCGGAGATCCGCGCGCGCGAGACCGACGACGGCTACGTCGCGCTCAGGCTGCCGGCCGGCATCGGCCCCGGCAGCCGCGTGCGGCTGATCGACGGCATCTTCGCCGACGCCAAGGGCGTGCTCGAACGGATCGCCGACGACCGGCGCGTCGCGATCCTGCTCGAGCTGCTCGGTCGCGAGGTGCGCGTGTTCGTTCCCGCGGCGTCGGTCGGCACGACCTGACGCCGGCCGACGCCCTGCGCCTGTCGGTTCGGGTGGCCGCCGAGTCACCCGGACTGCGGTAGCGTGCCCGAAACCCGCAGCGACCCGACCCCATGTCCATCTATCGCAGCTTCGCCGATCCGGCGCCCGACCTCTCCCGCGCCTCCGTGCTCGTGACCGGCGGCACCGGATCCTTCGGCCGCGCCTTCGTGCGCAACCTGCTGGCGGTCGATCCGCCGCGCCGCCTGGTCGTGTTCTCGCGCGACGAGCAGAAGCAGGAGTCCATGGCGCGCGAGCTGCAGGCGGCCTCGCCCGCGCTGTTCGACCGGCTGCGCTTCTTCATCGGCGACGTGCGCGACGCCTCGCGGCTCGAGCTCGCCATGCGCGACGTCGACATGGTGGTGCACGCCGCCGCGCTCAAGATCGTGCCGACCGCCGAGTACAATCCCTTCGAGTGCATCCTGACCAACGTGCACGGCGCCGAGAACGTCGTGAAAGCCGCGCTGCGCACCGGCGTGAAGAAGGTGGTCGCGCTCTCCACCGACAAGGCCGCGAACCCGATCAACCTCTACGGCGCCTCCAAGCTCGCCTCCGACAAGATCATGGTCGCGGCCAACAACCTCTCGGGCGAGACCGGCCCGCGCTTTTCGGTGGTGCGCTACGGCAACGTGATCGGCTCGCGCGGCTCGGTGGTGCCGCTGTTCGAGGAGCTGGCGCGCAAGGGCGCGAAGTCGCTGCCGATCACCGATCCGCGCATGACCCGCTTCTGGATCACCATCGAGCAGGGCGTCGGCTTCGTGCTCTCCTCCCTCGCCGTCATGGCGGGCGGGGAGATCTTCGTGCCCAAGATCCCCTCCATGCGCATCGTCGATCTCGCCCGCATCATCGCGCCGCAGCTCCCGCACCAGACCGTCGGCATCCGCCCGGGCGAGAAGCTGCACGAGATCATGGTCACCGAGGACGATGCGCGCATGACGGTCGAGCTCGACGACCGCTACGTCATCTGCCCCGTCAACCCGGGCTGGACCCGCGACCATCTCGCGCGCCTCGGCGCGAAGCCGGTCGCCGAGGGCTTCAGCTACGCCTCCGACCGCAATTCCGAGTGGCTCGACCACGCCGGGCTCACCCGCCTGATCGGACGCAAGGCCGCATGACCGGCTTCCTGCCCTACGGGCGCCAGACCATCGAGGACGACGACGTGGCGGCGGTCGCGGCCGCGCTGCGCGGCGACTTCCTCACCACCGGCCCCAAGGTGGAGGAATACGAGGGGGCCTTCGCGCGCGCCACCGGCGCCGCCCATGCGGTCGCCTGCAACAGCGGCACCGCGGCGCTGCATCTCGCGGCGCTCGCGGCCGGCCTCGGCCCCGGCGACGCCGCCGTGGTGCCGGCCGCGACCTTCCTCGCCACCGCCAATGCGGTGCGCATGACCGGCGCCGAGGTGGTGTTCGCCGACGTCGACCCCGACACCGGGCTGATGACCGCCGAGACCCTGGCGGCGGCGCTCGCCCGCGCGCCGCGCGATCACACCGCCAGGGCGGCGCTGCCGGTGCATCTCAACGGCCAGGTCTGCGACATGGCCGCGCTCGCCGCGGTGGCGCGGGCGAAGGGCGTCGCGCTGATCGAGGACGCCTGTCACGCGCTCGGCGTGGAGGGCATCGGCGCCACGCCCCACGCGCAGTCGGCCTGCTTCTCGACCCATCCCGTGAAGGCGATCGCGACCGCCGAGGGCGGCGTGGTGACCACGGCCGACGCGGATCTCGCCGCCCGCATGCGCAGCCTGCGCAGCCACGGCATGGTGCGCGAGCCGGACGCCTTCACGGACCGCGCGCGCGCCTTCGAGGACGGCGAGGCCAATCCCTGGTGGTACGAGATGCCGGAGGTCGGCTGGAACTACCGGCTTCCCGACGTGCTCTGCGCGCTCGGCGTGAGCCAGCTCGCCAAGCTCGACCGCTTCCATCGCCGGCGCGTCGAGATCGCGCGCCGCTACGACGCGCTGCTGGCGCCGCTGTTCCCGCGGCTGCGGCCGGTGCCGCACGGCAACCATCCGCACGGCTGGCACATCTACGCGGTGCTGGTCGAGTTCGCGGCGCTCGGCACCACGCGCGCCCGCTTCATGGCCGCGCTGCGCGCCGAGGGCGTCGGCACGCAGGTGCACTACATCCCGGTCCACCTGCAGCCCTACTACCGCAAGCGCTACGGCGATCTCCGTCTTCCGGGCGCGGAGGCCTATTACGCCCGCTGCCTCTCGATTCCGCTCTTCCCCGCCATGACGGACGAGGACGTGCGTCACGTGGCGGATTCGCTCGCACGGCTGGTAGGGTCCGCGTGATCAGGTTCTGCAGCCACTGTCTCTATCCCGAGACCAAGCCGGACCTCTGGTTCGACGCGCGCGGCGTCTGCTCGGCCTGCATCGGCTTCGAGAAGCGGACCGAGGTCGACTGGGCGGCGCGCCGCGCGGAGTTCCTGCGCATCACCGACCGCTATCGCGCGAAGGACGGTTCGAACTACGACTGCATCGTGCCGGTCTCGGGCGGCAAGGACTCGACCTACCAGGTGATCCGCCTGCTGGAGCACGACCTCAAGCCCCTGTGCGTGACCGCGACCACGGACTCGCTCTCCGAGGTCGGCCGCCGCAACCTGCAGAACATCGCCCGGCTCGGCGTCGACCACATCGAGATCACCACCAATCCGGCGCTGCGCCGCCGCATCAACCGCCTGGCGCTCGCCGAGATCGGCGACATCAGCTGGCCCGAGCACGTCACGATCTTCACGGTGCCGGTGCGCATGGCGGTGGCGATGCGCGTGCCGCTGCTGGTCTGGGGCGAGAATCCGCAGAACGAGTACGGCGGCCCGGCCACCGCGCAGGAGGACCACGTGCTCGACCGGCGCTGGCTCGAGGAGTTCGGCGGCCTGCTCGGCCTGCGCGTCTCCGACCTCGTCGGCCTCGACGGCATCTCGCGCCGCGACCTCGTGCAGTACAGCTACCCGAGCGACGAGGAGCTCAAGGCGGTCGGCGTGACCGGGATCTATCTCGGCTACTTCTTCCCCTGGGACGGCTACCAGAACGCGCTGATCGCGCAAGGGTTCGGCTTCGAGACGCTGCCGCACATGGTGGAGGGCTCGCTCGCCGCCTACGAGAACCTCGACAACTACCAGACCGGCATCCACGACTATTTCAAGTACCTGAAATTCGGCTTCGGCCGCGCCACCGACATCGCCAACAACCACATCCGCCGCGGCCGCCTCTCGCGCGCCGACGCGGTCGCGCTGGTGAAGCGCCACGACGGCAAGTTCCCCTGGACCTATCTGGGGCGGCCGATCGCCGAGATCCTGCGCGAGATCGACATGACGCTCGACGAGTTCCAGGCAATCTGCGACCGCTTCACCAACAAGGCGCTGTTCCGCACCGACAACCGGGGCAAGCCGGTGCGCGACCGCGACGGCAACCTTCTTCCCGTGTTCGAGCTCGCCTGACCATGGGCGCGGGATTGACCGTCGTCGTCGACTACGGCCTCTGCAACGTGGATTCGATGGTCCGCGCGCTGGAGGAATGCGGCGCCCGGGACGTCGAGCGCACGCGCGATCCGCGCGTCGTCGACCGGGCCGACCGGATCGTCCTGCCGGGCGTCGGCAATTTCGCGGCCGCCATGCGCAATCTCGCGGCCTGGGGCCTGCTCGACTCGATCCGCCAGCGCAGCAGCACCCGCGAGGTGCCGTTCCTCGGCGCCTGCCTCGGCATGCAGCTGATGGCGCGCGCCGGAACCGAGGGCGCGGACAACGGCAGGCTCGAGGGCGTCGGCCTGGTGGACGGCGAGGTGATCCGGCTCGAGCGGCAGAACGCCGACGAGCGCATCCCGCATATCGGCTGGAACGAGGTGGTCGCGCGGCCGGGCTCGGTCCTGCTCGCGGGCATCCCCGAGGCGAGCGACTTCTATTTCGTGCACAGCTATCACCTGAAGCTGGGCGACACGGCGAACGAGGCCGCGCGCACGCCCTATTGCGGCGGCTTCACCTCGGCGATCGAGCTCGCGGACCGGCCGGTCTTCGGCACCCAGTTCCATCCCGAGAAGAGCCAGAAGGCCGGCTTCCGGCTCCTGCGGAACTTCCTGGCGGCCTGATCCTGATGCTCAAGACCCGCATCATCCCGACCCTGCTGTTCAAGGGCGTCGGCCTCGTGAAGGGGAGGGCGTTCGACTCCGGGCGCCGCGTCGGCGCGGCGCTGCAGTCGATCCGCGTCTACAATCTGCGCGAGGTGGACGAGCTGGTCTTCCTCGACATCGCGGCGACCCCGGCCGGCGGGCGCCCGAACTTCCGCGAGATCGACGAGCTCGCCGACAACTGCTTCATGCCCATGACGGTCGGCGGCGGCGTGAAGTCGGTCGAGGACATCCGCGACCTGCTCGCGGTCGGCGCCGACAAGGTCGCGATCAACACGGCCGCGGTCGAGACCCCCGAGCTGATCCGCCACGGCGCCGCCGAGTTCGGCGCCCAATGCATCGTCGTCTCCATCGATGTGAAGCGTCGGGCGGACGGCACGCCCGAGGTCGTGACCCGTTGCGGGCAGAACCGTACCGGCCGGGATCCGGTCGCGTGGGCCCAGGAAATGGAACGCCTCGGCGCCGGCGAGATCCTGCTCACCTCGGTCGAGCGCGACGGCACCATGTCGGGCTACGACGTGGACCTCGTGCGCGATGTCGCGGCGGCCGTCAGCATCCCGGTGATCGCCTCGGGCGGCTGCGGCAGCTACCGGCACATGGCCGACGTGCTGAGCGGCACGCGCGCCGGCGCCGTGGCCGCGGCCTCGATCTTCCATTTCACCGAGCAGACGCCGCGCGAGGCGAAGCGCTACCTCGCCGAGCGCGGCTTCCGGGTGCGCCTGTGACCACCGCCGTGATCGTGCAGGCCCGCATGGGCTCGACGCGGCTGCCCGGCAAGGTGATGGAGCCGATCGAGGGACGCCCGGTCCTCGCCCACGTGCTGACGCGGTGCGCGGCCATCGCGGGCAGCGACCTCGTCGTGTGCGCGGTCCCCGACAGCGGCGAAAGCGCGCCGCTCGAGGCGGTCGCCCGCGATTGCGGCGCCCGGGTGCACCGCGGCCCGGAGACCGACGTGCTCGGCCGCTATCTCGGCGCCGCGCGCGCCGTCGGGGCCGACGTCGTCATGCGGGTCACATCGGACTGTCCGCTGATCGACCCCGAGATCTGCGGCGCCGTCCTCGCCCTGCGGGCGCGCGAGGACGCCGGCTATGCGGCCAACAACATGCCGCGCAGCTTTCCCCACGGGCTCGACTGCGAGGCGTTCACGACCGCGGCGCTCGCGCAAGCCGACCGCAGCACCCGGGAGCCCTATGACCGCGAGCATGTCACGCCGTGGCTGCGGCGCGCGCCCCAGGTCGCGCGCGCGAACCTCGCGTCCCGCGACCCCGCCCTGGAGCGGCACCGCTGGACCCTCGATTTCCCCGAGGACCTCGCCTTCTTCCGCGCGGTCTTCGCGGCGCTGCCGCGCGGCAGCCGCGGGCTCATGGACGACGTCCTCGCCGTGATCGCGGCGCATCCCGGCATCGCCGACATCAACGCCTGCCACCGCCGGGCCGCCACGGCCTGACCAGCGAGGCCTCGCATGACCAGCTCCACTCCCCAGGCCGAATTCTGGCGCGGCGATTTCGGCAACGCCTATACGGACCGCAACGTCGCGTCGCCCGCGCAGATGCAGGCGCGCCTCGCGCTGTGGTCGGAAATCCTCTCCCACACGATCTCGGCGCCCCCGGCCACGATCCTGGAGGTGGGCGCGAATCTCGGCATCAACCTGCGCGCCCTGCGGCTGCTCTCCTCGGCCCGCTGCCTCGCGCTCGAGCCCAACGACAAGGCGCGTGCGATCCTGGTGCGGGACGGCGTCGTCGCGGCCGAGGACGTGTGCGGCGGGCTCGCCTCCGAGATCCCGTTTCCGGACGGCGCCGCGGATCTCGCGTTCACGTCGGGGGTGCTGATCCACATTCATCCCGATCACCTGGCCGCCTCGCTCGGCGAGATCCATCGCTGTGCCCGACGCTGGATCGCCTGCGTCGAATACTTCTCCGACAAGCCCGAGACGATTCCCTATCGGGGACACGAGGAGCGCCTGTTCAAGCGCGACTTCGGCGGCCTGTGGATGGACACGTTTCCGGACCTGCGGATCGTCGCCTACGGCTTCGCCTGGAAGCGCGTGACCGGGCTCGACAACCTCACCTGGTGGCTGTTCGAGAAGCCGTGATGCGGGCGCTGTTTCGCTGCGATGCCTCGGTCGGCGTCGGGATCGGCCACGTGATGCGCTGTCTCGCCTTCGCGGACACGCTGCGCTGGGCCGGCTGGTCCTGCGCTTTCGCGACCGGGCCCGAGACCCTCCGCGCCGTGCCGGCGCTCGCGAGCTCCGGCGTCGCGATCCGTCCGGCGGAGGACGCGCGCCTCGATGTCGCGGATGCGACCCTGATGGTCGTCGACCACTACGGCCTCGATGCCGGCTTCGAGCGGCAGGCGCGCGCGCAGGGCGCCACCGTCGTCGTGTTCGACGACCTCGCCGACCGGCCGCACGACTGCGCGATCCTGGTCGATCCGACGCCCGGCCGGGTGGCGGACGACTACCGGGACCGGGTTCCCGGATCCTGCCGCCTGATGCTCGGGCCGAAGCACGCCATCCTTCACGAGCGCTGGCTCGCGCGCCGCCCGGATGCCCTGGCGCGCCTCGCGCAGCCGCGGCCGGTGGAGCGCATCGTCGTCTCCATGGGCGGAACCGATCCGCGCGACGCCACCAGCCGGGTGCTCGCCGCACTGGCGCGGGCGAAGCTCGGCGTCCATGTCGACGTCATCCTCGGGGCCGGCGCGCCGCAGCTCGCCCGCATCGCCGGCATGGTCGGCCCGGGCGTGACGCTGCATGTCGATCCGCCCGATCCGGCCGCGATCGCCGCGACGGCGGATCTCGCCATCGGCGCGCCCGGCACCTCGAGCTTCGAGCGCGCCGCGCTCGGGCTCCCCGCGATCCTGATCCCGCTCGCGGACAACCAGCGCTTCGTGGCCGCCGCATTCGCGGCCGGCGGGGCGGCCGAGATCGCGCCGGCCGAGTGCCTGGACGATCCGGCGGGGCTGGCGGCGCGCATGGCGGCGCTGACAGCCGATGCCGGGCGTCGCATCGCCATGTCGCGCAAGGCCGCCGCGCTGACCGACGGACGCGGCTCTCTGCGGCTGCTGACGGCGGTCGCCGGAGAGGAGCCGTCGAAGGGTGGCGCGCCGGTGCGGCTGCGTCTCGCCGAGACCGAGGACGAGGCGTGGCTGCTCGACCTGCAGCGGCAGGAGACGACCCGCCGCCACGCGCGCAACCCGGCGGTCCCCGGACCCGCCGAGCACGCGGCCTGGTTCGCCGGCATCCTGAACGATCCTGCGCGGCTGCTGATGCTGGTCGAGGTCGACGGGGTCGCGGCCGGCATGGTCCGCCTCGATCGCCTTGCGGAAGAGGCGGCGAGCTTCGAGGTTTCGATCGCGATCGAGAGCCGCCGGCACGGGGAGGGCATCGGCCGCGCCGCCTTGGCGCTGGTGCGGCGCCTCGCGCCGGGCGTCGACCTGGTCGCGACCGTGATGCCCGGGAACCGTCCTTCGCTCGCGCTGTTCGCATCCGCCGGCTACCGGCCGGAGGGACGCGACCGCTACCGGAGCCGCGCCGCGTGACCGCGAGCCTGTCCATCGCGGGCCGCGCGATCGGGGCGGGGCAGCCGCCCTATGTGATCGCCGAGCTGTCCGGCAACCACAACGGCGAGATCGGCCGCGCCGTCCGGCTGATCGAGGCCGCCAGGGAAGCGGGCGCCGACGCCGTCAAGCTGCAGACCTATACGGCCGACACCATCACGATCGACCACGCGGGACCGGGATTCGTCGTCGAGGGCGGGCTCTGGCACGGGCGCAAGCTCCACGATCTCTATCGCGAGGCGCACACGCCCTGGGACTGGCATCCGGCCCTGTTCGAGCACGCGCGCAAGCTGGGGATCGCCTGCTTCTCCTCGCCCTTCGACCCGACCGCCATCGAGCTGCTCGAGCGCCTGGGCGCGCCGGCCTACAAGATCGCCTCTTTCGAGATCGTCGACACGCCGCTGATCCGCCGCGCGGCCGAAACCGGCAAGCCGCTCATCATCTCGACCGGCATGGCGGCGGCGGACGAGATCGCCGAAGCCGTGGCCGCGGCGCGCGAGGCCGGCGGCGATCCGGACCTGGTGCTGCTGCATTGCGTATCCGGCTATCCGACGCCCGCCGAGGAGGCGAACCTCCTGCGCATTCCGGCGCTCGCCGCCGCCTTCGCGGTGCCGGTCGGCCTGTCGGACCACACGCTCGGCATCGAGGTCGCGATCGCCGCCGTCGCACTCGGCGCGGTGGTGATCGAGAAGCACGTGACCCTGGCGCGGGCGGATGGCGGCCCCGACGCCGCCTTCTCGCTCGAGCCGCACGAGCTCGCCGCGCTGGTGAAGGGCGTGCGCACGGCCCATGCCGCGCTCGGGCGCGCCGACTACGGCCGCGCCGAGAGCGAGAAGGGCAACATGGCGTTCCGTCGCTCGCTCTACGTGGTAGAGGACGTCGCCGCCGGCGAGGCGTTCACCCAGGCCAATGTGCGCTCGATCCGCCCGGGTTACGGGCTTGCGCCCAAGTACCTGCCGGATGTTCTCGGCAAGCATGCGCGCGCGGCGATTCCGCGCGGCACGCCCCTCAGCCGTGCGCTGATCGCCGAGCCGATGGCCGGAGAGTCCTGAGTGCGTCCCCTCTCGCATTATTTCGATCCGGGCCGCTGGCAGCGCTTCGCGGCCGGCCAGATCGAGGTGATGCGCCGTCGGCGCGGCGACGATCGTCTCGACGCCTTCCTGGCGGAGCTCGGACCCGTGCGCCACGCGACCGGCGAGGGCGTCGTGATCGCGGACGCGATGTATCACAGCCCCAACCACTACTTCCGCCTGCGGATGTTCGTCGAGGCGCTGGCCGCGCGCGGGGAGGCCTTCCGGCTGCTCGGGCTGCTGCGCCGCAAGGACGATCTCCGCCCGCGGCGCGCGCTCGAGCGCATCGGCTTCTCCGAATTCTTCGTGCTCGAGGACGATGGCGAGCATCGCGCCGCCGATTTCACGGCCGAGGCCGACGCGCTGCTGTCGGGCGCGGCGAGCCACGCCGACCTTCTCGCACTGCGGCTGCCGCACGACCTGCCGGCCTATGTCTGGTACGACACCGCCCTCAAGGTCGCGACCCATCCGCAGCCGCCGCTCGATCATCCGGTCTGGCGCACGACCCTCGCCGAGACGCTGAGGAATCTCGCGATCCATGCGCGCGAGCTGGCGCGCCGCCGCGTCGCGCATGTCGTGCTCAGCCACCCTTGGAAGTCCGAATGGGCGGCGCTCGTCTGGCTGGCCCTGGGGAGCGGCGTGCCGGTCCACTACGTCACGTCGCATACCGAGGGGCTTCGCGTGCGGCGCTTCCGCTCGCGGGCGGACTACCTCGACCCGGTCGAGCACCTGCCCTACCGGCAGTTCGCCGCGCTCGACCCGCAGGCGCGGGCGCGCCTGGCCGCGCTCGGTCACGCCGCCTTCGCGCGGCGCGCCAGCGGACAGTCGACCGATATCAATGCCCGGTCCGCCTATCGCCCCGACTTGCGGATCGCCGACCGCCGTGCGGCGCGTCTCGCGCTCAGCGGCCAGGCCGAACGCCCCGCGGTCCTGGTGCTGGGACATGTCTGGTACGATTTCCCGCATTCCTTCGGGATGACCAACTTCACGGACTTCCTCGACTGGACACAGGTCACGCTCGCCGCGATCCACGACTGCCGCGAGGCCGTCTGGCTGCTCAAGCCGCATCCGACCGAACGCTGGTACGGCCGCTTCTTCCTTGCGCAGGTCGCGCGCGACCTGCCGGACCACGTGCGCCTGCTGCCGATCGACACCGACGCGGCGACCGCCTTCGCGGCGGCGGATGCGGTGGTCACGGTGCACGGGACCGGCGGTCTCGAGGCGGTGGCCGCCGGCGTGCCGGCGATCTTCGCGGATCGCAGCTACTACTCGGACTGGGACCTCGGCGCGCAGGCGGCGAGCCGCGAGGACTATGTGCGGCTGCTGCGGCAGGCGCATCGTCTTCCCGCGCCCGATCGGGACCGGCGCGACCGCGCCGCCGCCTGTTTCGCGCTCTCGGTCGGCGAGCCGCCGCCCGAGACGGGCGCGCTGCGGATCAGCTGCGATTCCCTCGGCTCGCGGCTCTATGACGAGATCATGGACCGCTGGTCGCGCGACCCGGCTGCCATTCGGGCCGAGCGCGATCGCCTGGCCGCGTTCCTCGGCCAGGACGCGGTCGATTCCTTCGCGGCCTACCACCTGACCCGCACGCTGGCGGACGTGCGGCCCGTCGACCGAATGGCATGGACGTGAAGGTCGCGCACTATTCCGCGCCGGGCGGCGAGACGGCGCCCGCGTCGCGCCGTCGCCTCCGGGTCGCGGTCTTCATCGACCACGACATCTTCGTGCGCCACTTCCTGCACAGCGGCGTGCTCCGGGACCTGTTCGCCCGCCACGAGGTCGACGTGATCGTTCCGCCCGAGGGGCACAAGCGGCTCTCCGCCGACCCGGCGCCGTACGTGGCCGGCGCGCGCCTGCACCGACTCGCGCCGCATCCCGACCGCCATCGCCTCTGGGCGCGGCTGCTGCAGGTCACCTGCATGCGGCCGCGGCTCGACGCCGTCAGCCTCGAGCTGCGCCGCATGTGGCGGCTGGCGCTCACCGCCAAGGCCGAGATCCTCTACACGGCGGCCGGCGCGCCCGGCATCTATGCCGCGTTCCGCCGCTGGACCCTGGCGCGCGTCGCGCGGATCGAGAATCCCGCTCTCGATGCCCTGATGGCGAACCGCCACGACCTGGTCCTCATTCCGGGCACCCCAGATTCCCCATTCAGCCAGGATATCCTCTACGAATGCAATCGGCGCGGCGTGCCCTGCGTCATGATCATGAACTCCTGGGACAACCCTTCGGGCAACCGGCTGGTGAGCGGCATGCCCGACCTCTATCTCGTCTGGGGGGAGCAGACCCGGCGACACGCGATCGACTTCCTCGGCGTCCCGCCGCAGCGCGCGCTCGCCTTCGGCGCGGCCCAGTTCGATCACTATCGGGAGCCGCCGCGCCTCGACCGGCGCGCCTTCGCGGCGCGCCACTGCATCGACCCGGGCCGCCGGATGCTGCTCTACGCGGGCGGGAGCCTGGGCACCGACGAGTTCGCCGATCTCGCGGCGCTCGACGCCGCGATCGAGTCCGGCGCGATCGCGAACGCCGCGGTGCTCTACCGGCCGCACCCTTGGGGCGGCGACGTCGACCGGGCACGCCGCATCCTGCAGGCGGGCTGGCGTCACGTGGTGATCGAATCCACGACCCGCGCCTATCTCGAGCGCCTGTGCGAGCGCGGGTATCACATCATGCTCGCGGACACCCGCGACACCCACGACGTGCTTTCGAACATCGATGCGATCGTCTCGCCGATGTCGACCATCCTGGTCGAGGCGTTGCTCCACGGCAAGCCGACGATGTGCTACCTGCCGCTCGACGACGTGGACGCGCGGCATTTCCAGGCCGTGCACCAGCTGACCCACTTCCGCGACGTGCAGACGAGCCCCCATGTCGTATTGGCGCGGAGCCGCGCCGAGCTCGTGCCGGCGATCCGTGGCCTGTTGGCGCAGAGCGGCGATCCGGCGGTTGCCAGGCGTCTCGAGGACCTCGGCGCACACTTCGTGGCGCGCTTCGACCGTTCCTACGGGGAGAGGCTCGTCGAGCTGGTGCAGCGCTTCGCCGCCGGTCGAACCGAGCGGGCGGCCTGAGCGTGTCGACGTCCTCCGGCTTGCAACTGACGGCGCTCGGGGATGCGCGCCGCGTTGCCGGCGTGCTGCGCAACCACAAGCGCAGCGCCGCCCTGCTGGGGGTGCTGCTGGTCGCGGGTGGGATCTTTCAGGGCTTCGGACTGGCGCTGATCGCGCCGCTCATCACATTCATGCTCGGCAGCGGCAGTGAGCGCCTTCTGGCCCGGCTCGCCGCCTTCGGTATCGCATTGGATGCGCGCACCGCGACCCTCGTTCTCGCCTCCGGCTTGGTGATCATGGTCGCGCTCGGCCATGCCCTGTCCGTGTGGCGCGTCCACGTCACGACGCGGCTGAACTACATTCTGGTGCGCGACTGGCAGAAGGCGATCCTGAGCAATCTCTTGGAAGAGGATCTCGTCGAGTCCAGATCCTCCCGTCTCGGCGCTCGCATACAGTCGCTCCTGCATCATCCCTTGCACGCGGCAAAATGCGTGCGGCGCCACATCGACCTCGCCTATCAGGTCACCAACCTGGTGGTGCTCTGCGCCGTCCTGCTGCTGAACTCGCCGATGCTGACCGTCCTGGTGTTCGGCACGCTTCTCCTCGCGAATATGCTCTTCGTCCGCCCCCTGCGCCGATCCGCGATTCGGGACGCCCATGCCTTGCGACCCGTGTTCGACGACCTTTCCGGCTATGCCGCCGAGCAGCTGATGGGCCTCACCCAGATCCGGCTCTACGGCGCGCAGGAGGCGAGCTGGAAGGGCTGGGCGCGGCGACTCGCCGAGTACACGCGCCTCCATCGGCACCAAGCCGTGCGCGAGGAGCTGGCGGCGGCCATCTTGCCCGTCACGATTTCCGTGCTCATGCTTCTGCTGCTCGCCTACGTCCTGCTCGGCGCTGCGATGGACGTGACCGCGGCCTTCGCGACCATCGGCCTCTTCGCAGTCGTAGGGTCACGCATGCAGGCTGCGTTCGCGTCGAGTCAGCGCATCGCGATCGAGATCGGCACGCTGCGGCCCTCGCTTCACCTGGTGCTCGACAACGCGCGTGCACGGCCGACGGCCATTCGCGACGGGCGGACGATCGCGCGGGTCGCGCAGCGGGTCGCCTTCGAGGACGTCAGCTATGCCTATCCGGGCGGCGAGGGTGTCCATGGCCTCTCATTCGCCCTGCTGCGTGGAACCGTCACGGCCTTGTGCGGTCCGTCCGGCTCGGGGAAGTCGACCACCGTGGCGCTGCTCGCGGGCCTGATCAGGCCGCAGGCGGGCCGGATCTGGATCGACGACGTCGATCTGGCCGAGGTGCTGCCGCACGCGTGGTTCCGGCGGGTGTCCGTCGTCATGCAGGAGTCGCCGCTCTTCGCCGGCACGATTCGCGAGAACATCCGGATGGGACGGCCAGAGGCGGATGACGCCGCCGTGGTTGCGGCCGCCGAGCGGGCGGCGGTGCACGAGACCATCCAGCGTCTGCCGGACGGCTACGACACGGTCGTGGCCGAGCGGGGCCAGACCCTGTCCGGTGGGCAGGTGCAACGTATCGCGCTCGCGCGGGCATTCATTCGCGAGCCCGACATCCTGATCCTCGACGAGGCGACGAATGCCGTCGATGAGGACACGCAGTCGAGGATCCTCGACGCGCTGTTCGACTTCGCCAGCCGAGGCGGGATCGTGGTCGTGGTCACTCACCGCACCGAGGCGATGCGGGCGATCGGCCGCTCGATCGTCCTCGAAAGCGGGCGGATGGTTGCGGAGCCGCCGCTCGCCGCGTCCGCGCTCGCCGGCGCGTGAGTCCTCTTCGGAGATGATTCGTCGCATGATCGGTCGGATGCGCTCTTGGGTGCGGAAAACGCGCATCGCCGCTTCGGCGGAGGCCCGCCTGCGGTTCCCGGGCTGGCGCCGGGCCGTGGTCCGCAAGGCGGTGGCGCAGTTTCAATCCAACCGGGCGTCCGGAGCGTCGTTCGGGCAGAAGCGTCGCCGACGCATCGCCGCCCTCGCCGATCTCGATCGTCGCTTCGAATGGCTCGATCGCGTGTCCGCCAGTCGCGATGTGGAGATCGTCCACGTGCCGCGCGACATTTTCCGGCCTGTATTTCAAGCTGTTCTCCAGCTCAACGGCTACAGGCCCGTCGATGTCCTCGGCGAGAACTCGATGCGCCGCTACTATCAACCGGAGCTCAAGGCGTATCGCGAGCGATATCGTCGCTATTGCGCGGATATCGGTCGCGATCTCGTGCGGTTGTACGGAATCGAGGGCGTGCTCCTGCCCAAGCTGAACGACGACTGGATCATCGACGTCCTGATGGGATTTCGTCAGGCCGGCCTCCCCGTGGTGGTCCAGGATCGTGAACATGGGATCACTCCCAAGCGGATGGAGGTCTATCCGGCGTACTTTCGCCCGCTCATCGGCGACCTCATGTCCGAGCGGTTGCTGCTCAGCAACTTCATCCATCGCGACTTCTTCCGCCTGGCCGGATATCCGGAGGATCGACTCGTGGTGACCGGCAAGCCGGACGCCGACTTCTGGACCTACCCGCCGCCCGTGCGCCGCCGCGCGCAGATCGATCCCCGCCTGAGGGATGACCGCACTCTGCTCGTGTTCTTCGCCTTCGGCCGCTACAACTACCTGAACTTCTTCTACGCGGGCGAGCAGCGCGACTGGACGCCGCTCGGCCGCGAGATCCACGAGGTCTTGTTCGAGATTCTCGCCCGGCACAAAGGGCGTCTGCAGATCGTCTACAAGATCGGCGGCAAGCCCGTGCGCGACAATTTCCTCGGCGCGCAGGAGTTCCTCGAAAAGGCCGCGGCGCTCGACCCGCACGGCGTCGTCGTGCTGGACAGCCGCGTCTCCACGCTCGATCTCCTGCGCGTCAGCGACGGCACGCTCGGCTTTCATACCCTCGGCCTGGTCGAAGCCATGTTTACCGACCAGCCGGTGATCTACGCAGCCTGGGGTGAGTTGTTCGACGACATCAAGACGACCCTCATGCCGTTCCACGAAAGCGGCGGCCTGGTCTGGTGCAGGTCGCCCGCCGAGCTCTCGACCACCCTGGAGCGGTTCGCGGCCTCGCCCCGATCCCTGGCGATGACCCGCGAGCAGGAACAGGCACGGCGCGCGTTCCGCGAGACCTGGTACTTCAAGCCGGACGGCCGGACCTCCGAGCGCGTGCTGGACGCCACCCTCGAAGCCATCGACGAATTCCGCAGGAGCAAGACGGGGCCATGCCAAGAGAAATCGTGATCGACGGCCGGACCATCGGCGAGCAGGCTCCCTGCTACGTGATCGCCGAGATCGGCGCCAACCATCAGGGCGATCTGGCCAAGGCGCGCGATATCATCCGCGCCGCCAAGCTCGCGGGTGCCGATGCGGTCAAGTTCCAGAAGCGGCACAACCGGACCCTCTACACCCGGGAGGCGTTCGACCGGCCCTACGAGAACCGCAACAGCTACGGCGCGACCTATGGCCTGCACCGCGAGGCGCTGGAGCTCGACCGCGCGCAGTTCGCCGAGCTCACCGCATACGCCCGGGAGGTCGGGATCACGCTGTTCTCGACCGCGTTCGACATCGCGAGCGCCGACTTCCTGGCGCAGTTCGATCCGCCGGCCTACAAGATCGCCTCCGGCGACCTGCGCACGCTGCCGTTGATCCGGCACGTCGCGCGCTTCGGCAAGCCGGTCATCATCTCGACCGGCGGCGCCACGCTCGACGACGTCCGGCGCGCCTACGAGCTCATCCTGCCGATCAACAGCCAGCTTGTGATCATGCAGTGCACCTCCGGCTATCCGCCGGAGTTCGACCAGCTCGACCTGCGCGTGATCGAGACCTACCGGCGCGAGTTCCCGGAAGCCATCATCGGCCTGTCCTCTCACGACAGCGGCATTGCCATGGCGCTGGTCGGATACGTTCTGGGCGCACGGGTCATCGAGAAGCACTTCACCCTGAATCGCGCGCTCAAGGGGACCGACCAGGCCTTCTCGCTCGAGCCCGGCGGAATGACCAAGCTCGTGCGCGACCTCCACCGCGCGCAGGTCGCGCTCGGCGACGGCGTCAAGAAGGTCTATCCGGCGGAAGTGGACCCCATCGTCAAGATGAGCAAGAAGCTGGTGGCGGCGCGCGCGCTCCCGGCCGGTCACGTCCTGGATCCGGCGGACGTGGAGATGCGCTCTCCGGGCGACGGACTCTCGGCGATGCACTATGACGAGGTGGTGGGACGCAGGTTGAATGTGCCGCTCGCGGTAGAAGCCGACATCACCCTCGAAATGCTCTCCGACCAGCGGCGTGCGGCCGAATGAGCGATCCCCTCTTCGATTTCACGGACCGCGTTGCCGTCGTGACCGGCGGCATGGGGAAGCTTGGCCGCGCCTATGCGTGCGCGCTCGCCGAGCGCGGCGCGCGCGTCGCGGTCGTCGACACCATCGCGGATGCGCCGGCGGGCGATGCCGCGTTCGTCGCGCATCTCGCGGCCGGACGCGTCGCCGCCTTCCCGGCCGACATCACGGATCGCGGCGCGCTCGAGCAGGCGGTCGACGCCGTCACGGCGGCCTGGGGCGTGCCGCACATCCTGGTCAACAACGCCGCCATCGATGCGCCGCCCGACGCGCCCCTTTCGGAGAACGGCCCGTTCGAGACCTATCCGGCCGAGTCGCTCGACCGGATCTTGGACGTCAACGTCAAGGGCGCGGTGCACTGTTGCCAGGTCGTCGGCGGTCGCATGGCGCGGGCAGGGCGGGGCGCGATCGTGAACATCTCGTCGATCTACGGCCTGCTCTCGCCGGTCCAGGACATCTACGGGTACCGCCGCCGCGGCGGCGAGGACTTCTACAAGCCGGTCGGATACTCGGTCTCGAAGTCCGCGATCCTCAATCTCACGCGCTACCTCGCGACCTATTGGGCGCGTGCCGGCGTGCGCGTGAACACGCTCACGCTGGCCGGCGTGTTCGACGACCAGCACCCGGAGTTCCTGAAGGCCTATTGCGAGCGCATGCCGCTCGGCCGCATGGCGCGGCGCGAGGAGGCGGTCGGCCCGCTCCTGTTCCTCGTCTCCGACGCGGCCTCCTATGTCACGGGCGCGAACCTGGTGGCCGACGGCGGATGGACCGCGTGGTGAGCTCCGGCGTGGCCTTCGTCTCGGGCGGTGAACGATGACCGATCCCGCCCGGCCGCGTGCGGTCGCGCTGGTCCCGGCCCGCGGCGGCTCCAAGCGCGTGCCGCGGAAGAACGTCCGTTCGCTCGCCGGCCATCCGCTCATCGCCTATTCGCTCGCCGCGGCCCGCCGCAGCGGCGTGTTCGATGCGGTCGTCGTCTCGACCGACGATGCCGAGACCGCCGAGATCGCGGTCCGCTACGGCGCCGAGGTACCGTTCCTGCGCCCGCCGCAGCTCGCCACCGACACCTCGCCGGACATCGAGTGGGTCGTCGACACCCTCGAGCGGCTGGCGGCCGGCGGGCGATGTTTCGACTGCTTCTCGATCCTGCGTCCGACCAACCCCTTCCGCACCGACGATACGGTGCGCCGCGCCTGGCAGCTGTTCCTGCGCCATCCCGAGGCGCATTCGCTGCGCGCCGTCCAGCCCTGCGGAGAGCATCCCGGCAAGATGTGGGTCATTCGCGGCGAGGTCATGTATCCGCTGCTGCCGTTCCGGATCGGCGACACGCCCTGGCACTCGAACCAGTACGCGGCGCTCCCGGAAATCTACGTGCAGAATGCCAGCCTCGAGATCGCCCGCGTCGCGACGGCGCTCGAGGGTCGCAGCATCGCGGGCGAGATCGTGATCCCCTTCGTCACCGAGGGCCACGAAGGCGTCGACGTCAATACGCCGGCGGATTGGGAATTCGTCGAGTTCCTGCTCGAGCGTGGCAAGCTGGCCCTGCCCGAGCCGGTGATCGCGTAGGGGTCGACGGATCGTCACGGACGGCCGTGACCCGACGATCTCTGCAGCCGAGGAGGAGATTCGTGTGCTGAACCTGCTGGAACGCGTCAAGGGCCGCTGGCGGAGACGTCGGAACGGACGGGTCCCGATTCCGGACGACGTCGTGCAAAAGGCGCGTCGCGCGAACGACGCCTTCTTCGGCATGCTGGGCGTCGACCAGCAGGCGGTCCGCCGACGGCACCGCGAGCTGTCGGCCGCCCTCGGCCTGCGCACCGACGACGACGAGAGCGTCCACCGGCTCGCCTTCACGGCCCTGCAGATGTCCGGCTTCGATCCCGCCAACATTCTCGAGCTCGGCACCCTGCACGGCGAGGCGACGATCCATCTCGCCACGCTCTTTCCCCGCGCGACGATCCATACGGTCGAGCTGCCGGCGGACGATCCCCTGCTCGCGACCTGGCACGGCGACAGCGCGAAGCGCGACGCGGACATGACCGCGCGCTTCGCGCCTCACGCCAACATCCGGCAGATCCGGGCGAACACCTTCGATCTGCCCGCCCTGGACTTGCCGTGCTTCGACCTCGTCTGGCTCGATGCCGGGCACCACTACCCGGAGGTCGCCTGGGACCATGCCTATTGTCTCGGCCGCCTGCGCGCCGGCGGCTGGCTGCTCAGCGACGACATCATGGTGCCCGACGGTAGCGATCCGGCGCTCCGCAACGAGGACTTCGCACCGTTCCGGGTCATCGAGTACGTCAAGGCCCGCAAGCCCTGGGCGAACGGCCTTCTTCTGAAACGGGAAAATCCCAAGCGGTACTTGCAGAACCGCAAGTACATCGCGTGGTTCCACAAGAGCGTCGCGTGATCATCGCGTCCGACATTCGGCGTCAGCTGCTGCGGCAGCATGTACGGCATCCTGCGGGCCGCGGTCAGTCCGCCGACCGTGGCATGGCGCATTGCGGGGAGCGCGTGTGTTCACGGCCGTAAAGAGGGCGACGAAGAGCGTTCTGATCTCGGCGCTGTTCGCGAGGCGGCCACTGGCGCTCGCACCGCGCCTGATCGACCGGTTGCGCATGGACCCACGCTTCCAGGCCGGGGCGGCCGCGCCCGAGGCGCGGATGCTGTTCACGGTGCTCAGCCGCGTCGGTGAATCGCGCGCCCAGCTGTTCCAGGATCTCTGGGTGCTCGAGCAGACGAACTTCCTGAGGAACGGTTTCTTCGTGGAGATCGGCGCCTTCGATGGGGAGCATCTCAGCAACACGTACCTGCTGGAACGCACCTACGGCTGGAGCGGGATCCTTGCGGAGCCCGACCCGCGCCACCACGAGGCCCTGAAGAAGCGGACGCGCTCCTCGATCAGCGATCGCTGCGTGGCCGCCCGGAGCGGCGAGACGGTCGAGTTCTGGGCGGCGTCGGTCCCCGAGCTCTCGACGATCGGGCGCTATGCCGACAGCGACTATCACGCGAGCCGCCGCCGGCAGCACGAGACGCACCGCCTCGAGACGATCTCGCTGCTGGACCTGCTGAAGGCGCACGGCGCCCCCCGGGTCGTCGACTACCTGAGCATCGACACCGAGGGCAGCGAATACGAGATCCTCGAAGCTTTCGATTTCGGGTCCCACGACGTGCGCCTGATCACGGTCGAGCACAACCACGGCCCCAACCAGGCGAAGCTGCACGCGCTGCTCTCGGCGAAGGGGTATCGCCAGACCTTGCCCGACTGGTCTCAATTCGAGGCCTGGTACGTCAAGCAGGGCAGTTTCGCGCCCGGCGCGGGCGCGGCTTCGCCATGACACGAGCGCTGGCGGAGATGCGCAGCGACCCGGCCATTGCCCCGCAGGATTCGGCCGCGCCCATGCCCCGCACCGCGTTCATCACCCGCGCGGGGCGCCACGCGCGGCTGGCGGACGGGCCCACCGAGTTCCTGTACGGATATGCCGAGCTGGCGCGGGCCGGGCAGCCGGTTTTCCTGTTCGAGGAGGCGGACCTCGGCATCGCGCCCTGGGGGCGGCTTGCCGAGGCCTTGTCCGCGCGGGTCGGGGCGCGCATCGGCCCGTCCCCGCGCCTCACGCTGCAGGCCGGCCGCGCCTTGCGGTCGCATCTCGCATCCTTCGACGTGCTGGTGTGCACCACTCACTCGCTCGGTCTCGCCTTCTCGGCCGCGCGGCAGCTCGCCGGAGCGCGCCCGCGGGTCGTGGTGATGACCATGGGGTTGATCGAACCGGAGGCGCCGCGGCTGCGCCGGCGTGCTCTCGCGCGCGCCTTGTCGGGCGCGACGCTCGCCGTGCTGTCCCGCCCCGAGGCCGAATGGCTGCGGGCCGTCATGCCGCCCGGTCTCGCGATCCGGGACTTCGTGTTCGGTCCCGATCTCGGCTTCTGGACGCCCGGCGCCGCGCCGGCCGCCGACGCGGACGTGCTCAGCGTCGGCAACGATCGTGCCCGCGATTTCGCGACCCTGGTGGCGGCGTGGCGCGAGGAGTTTCCGCGCCTGACCATCATCACGTCGCTGCCCGTGACGGCCCGCCGCGCGAACATCCGCGTGCTGCGCGGCGACTGGCGCCACATGCTCATTTCGGATCCGGAGATGCGGGAGCATATCCGTCGCGCGCGCCTGGTCGTCGTGCCGGTGCGCGAGACGATCCAGCCCTCCGGCCAGAGCTTCGCGCTCCAGGCCATGGCCTGCGGCCGTCCCGTCGTGCTCAGCGCCAACCGGGGCCTGTGGGACGCCGCGCAGCTGCGGCGCCACGAGGCCTGCCGGCTGGTGCCGCCGGGCGACCCGGCCGCCCTCGCCGAGGCCGTGGCCGCGCTGCTCGCACGGCCCGCCGAAGCCGAGGCCATGGGGGCGCGCGCGCGCCGCATGCTGGAGGTCGAGCACGTGTCGAGCGAAGCGATGGCGCGGCAGGTCCGCTCGATCGCGGCCGCGGTGGAACCGGGTAGTTCATCCGCCGCCGCGCACCAATCGAGTGAAGCGTGAAGGTCGCGATCAACACCCGGCCGCTCGACGGTCCATGGGGCGGCGGCAATCGCTTCGTGCAATCCCTGGCCGAGACCCTGCAGCATCGCGGCCACCAGGTCGCCTTCGAGCTGGACGACCGGGTGGACCTGGCGCTGATCATCGATCCGCGCCGGCGCAATCCGCAGCTCAGCTTCACGCCCGGCCAGGCCATGGCGCAACAGCGCCGGCACCCGGAATTGCTGATCGTCCATCGGATCAACGAGTGCGACGAGCGCAAGGGCACGTCGACGATCAATGCGCGGTTGCGCTGGGCGAACTACTGCGCGGACCACACCGTGTTCATCGCCAGCTGGCTCAGGGATCTCGATCTCTGGCGGCGGGAGTCCGATGCCACCGTGATCCTGAACGGCGCCGACGAGCGGATCTTTCGCCGCGGCAGCGCCAGGACATGGGACGTCGGCGAGCCCCTGCGGATCGTCACTCACCACTGGGGCGCTCACGCCAACAAGGGATGGGACGTGTACCGCAAGGTCGACGCGCTCGCCGGGGAGGCGGCCTGGCGCGACCGGATCCATCTGACCTGCATCGGCAACCTGCCGGCCGACGTGACGCTGGCGAATTCGACGCGAATGCCGCCGCTGGACGGCGCCGCGCTCGCCGCCGCGCTCGCGGATCATCACGTCTACCTCAGCGCCTCCGTCAACGAGCCGGCCGGCATGCATCACATCGAGGGCGCCCTGGTCGGCCTGCCCCTGATCTACCGTCGCAGCGGCGCGCTTCCGGAATACTGCGAGGGATACGGAGAGCCGTTCGACGGTCCGTCGGACGTGGCGGCTGCGCTCACGCGCATGCTCGCGTCCTATCCCGGCTGGAAACGGCGGATGGCGGCCTATCCGCACACCGCCGAGCGGATGTCGCACCGCTACGTGGATCTCTTCGAGCGCCTCCATGCCGACCGCAGCAGCATTGCGGCGCGCCGGCGTCCCTGGCGCGCCCCCGTGACGGCGATGCTCGCCCGGATCTCGCCCTGACATGCCCCGGCGCGCGCTCGTGATCGGTGTCAGCGGCCAGGACGGCGCCTATCTGGCGCGCCTGCTGCTCGCCCACGGCTACGAGGTCCACGGCGCCTCGCGGGACGCCGAAGTTGTTTCGCTGCACCGTCTCGAGGCGCTCGGCATTCGCGACAAGGTGCGGCTGCACTCGATCTCGCCCAACGACCCGCGCTCGGTGGTCCAGGCGGTCGACCGGATCCGGCCGCAGGAGATCTACAATCTTTCCGGACAGTCCTCGGTCGCCATGTCGTTCGCCGCCCCGGCCGAGACCATCGAGAGCATCGTCAACGGCAGCCTCAACCTGCTCGAGGCCGTCCGCTTCATCGATCCCGCGATCCGCTTCTACAATGCCGGCTCCTCCGAATGCTTCGGCGACACCGGCGACGCGCCCGCGAACGAGCTCACGGCCTTCCGCCCGCGCAGCCCCTACGGCGTCGCCAAGGCGGCCGCGGTCGCGCTCACGGCCAACTACCGCGAGGCCTACGGGCTCTTCGCCTGTTCGGGGCTCCTGTTCAACCACGAGTCGCCGCTGCGCCCGGACCGCTTCGTCACCCGCAAGATCACGGCGGCGGCCGCGCGCATCGCGGCGGGAAGCCGCGAGCGGCTGAAGCTCGGCAACCTCGCGGTCCGCCGCGACTGGGGCTGGGCGCCGGACTATGTCGAGGCCATGTGGGCGATGCTGCAGCAGGAGCGCCCGGAGGACTTCGTCGTCGCGACCGGCGTCGCGCACCGGCTCGAGGACTTCGTCGCCGCCGCCTTCGCGGAGGCGGGCCTCGATTGGCGCGATCACGTCGACCGCGACCCCGCGCTCGCGCGCCCGACCGACATCGCCTGTTCGCTCGGCGATGCCGGCAAGGCCGCGCGGCTGCTCGGCTGGACGCCCAAGGTCGATTTCCATGGGCTGGTCGCGCGCATGCTGCGCGCCGAGCGTGAAGGGGCGGGGGCCGTGTCGTGAACGCCCCGCTGATCTCGCGCCTCAAGGTGGCCGGCTATGCGGCGAGCGCGTTCGGCCGCCGCGCGCTCGCCGGCGCCGGCCTCGCCCCCGCGCGCCCGCCGGTCGGCATCGTCATCGAGCGCGCCGACTGGGCGATCCGCTGGTGGGGCACCTTCACGGCCGAGGCCGCCAACCGGATCGCGCCCGGCACCGCCTGGACCACGACCGACCCGGCCGCGCTCACCTCCGGCGTGGTCGAGTTCGGCTCGCAGTATCAATGGGTGGCGTGGGGGCGTTTCCTCTCGCCGCGCTGCCGCTTCGTGACCACGTTCTTCCACGGCAAGCCGGAGGACGGCCCGGAGGTGGCCGCGCACATCGCGCGCTTCCTCGAGACGGTGCCGCGCCTCGACCGCATCGTCGCCTCCGCCTCCCTGGTGCGCGAACGGCTCCTGTCCTGGGGCGTCCCCGCCGGCAAGATCGTTCAGATCCCGATCGGCTGCGAGACCGATCGCTTCCTGCCGCCCACCCCGGAACAGCGGCGCGAAGCCCGCGCACGCTTCGGCATCCGCGACCGGGAGATCGTCATCGGCTCCTTCCAGAAGGACGGCGTCGGCTGGGGCGACGGCGCGGAGCCGAAGCCCGTCAAGGGACCCGACGTCTTCCTCGCCGCCGTCGCGCGGCTCGCCAAGGACCTGCCGGTCTTCGTGCTGCTCTCCGGGCCGGCGCGCGGCTACGTCAAGAGCGGCCTCGACCGCCTCGGCGTGCGCTTCGCCCACGACTATGCGGCCGACCGCGACGCGCTCGCGCGCCTCTACCACGCCCTCGATCTCTATCTGGTCACCAGCCGCGAGGAGGGCGGACCCATGGCCCTGATGGAGAGCATGGCCTCGGGCGTCCCGGTCGTCTCCACGCGCGTCGGCATGGCGCCCGACCTGATTCGCGACGGCGAGACCGGCGCGCTGGTCGCGGTCGACGACGTCGAGGCGATCGCGACCCGGGCGCGCGAGCTGCTGGCGCTCCCCGCGCATGCGGCCGCGCTGAAAGTCGCGGCGCGGGAGGCCGTCAAGGTCGCGGACTGGTCGGTGGTCGGCCGCCGTCACCTTGAGGAGGTCTGGCGGCCGCTGATGGCGGGGCAGGGGTGATGAGGGTGCCGGACGATGCGCAGCGTGCGCTCTATCGCTGGGCCATGGGCGCGGTCGCGCTCGCCGGCCTGCCCTTCACGCGCCGCGGCCGGGTCGCCGTGTCCTATGGCGGGGCCCGCGCCGGTGACGCCGGGGGGCCGCTGGTCAAGCGGCGCATCCTCGGCGAGCGCTTCCCGGAGCACCGTGTCGGCTACTCGCTGCTGTATGTCCTCTCCAACGCGATCCATCTTCCCGGGCGCGTGCTCGCGGCGCTCCACCGGGCGCGCGTGCCGATCGTGCTCAATCAGAACGGCGTGTTCTATCCGTCCTGGTATCCGCAAGGCTGGGAGCGCGAGAACGCGCGCATGGCCGCGGTCCACCGCATGGCGTCCCACGTGCTCTACCAGAGCGCCTTCTGCCGGCGCTGCGCCGAGCGCTTCCTCGGCCGGCGCGACGGCCCCTCGGAGATCCTCTACAACGCGGTCGACGTCGAACGCTTCACGCCGCCCGACCGCGCGCCGGAACCGCGGCCCTTCACCTTCCTGGTCACCGGCAAGATCGCTGCGGCTACGGCCTATCGTCTCGCCGCCTCGATCGAAGGCCTGGCCGCGGCCCGCCGCGGCGGCCTCGACCTGCGCCTGGCGATCGCCGGCACCCTCGATCCCGCGGTGGAGGCCGAGGCGCGGGCGCTCGCCGGGCGCCACGGCCTCGGCGACGCGGTTCGTTTCGCGGGCCCCTATGACGGCGCCGGCGCGCCGGCGGTCTATCGCGCGGCCGATGCCTACCTGATGCTCAAGCACAATGATCCTTGCCCCAACACCGTGTTGGAGGCGCTGGCGAGCGGGCTTCCCGTGCTCTACGGCAACTCGGGCGGCGTCCCCGAGCTGGTCGGCGCGGAGGCCGGGGTGCCCCTGCCGGTGCCCGATACCTTCGAGGGCACGCCCACGCCTGCTCCCGCCGCCGTCGCGGCCGGCATGGCGCAGGTGATCGCCCGTCGCGACGCCATGTCCGAGGCGGCGCGATCGCGCGCGGTCGCGCACTTCGGTCTCGCCGCCTGGCTCGAACGTCACGAGCGGCTGTTCGCCGCCCTCGTGGGGCACGTCCGCCCATGAAACGTCTCGCCCTCGGGCTCGCCGACCTCCTGGCTCATGGATGGCGCATCCTGCCGCGCCGCCTGCGGCATCTCCTCGTCAAGGGGCTGTTCGTGCTCGAGTCGCGCGGCCCGGACACCGGCGCGGCGCTTGCCCGGCTGTTCGCCCTCCAGGACGACCTCGAGCATGTCGTGAACGAGCGCGCCCTCGTCCACGGGCGGGGCGAGCATCCCAAGCACCGGCTGATGCGCTACCACGACTTCTTCGTCGACCGCATCGCCGACGGCGAACGGGTGCTCGATGTCGGTTGCGGCTACGGGGCGGTCGCGCGTAGCATCGCGCGAGGCCGACCCGGGGCAAAGGTCGTGGGGCTCGACTACGACAAGGGCAGGCTCGCGCAGGCGCGCGCCGCCGACAACCCGTCCAACCTCGCCTTCGTCGAGGCGGACGCCACCCGTGCGGTTCCCGACGGCCCCTGGGACGTGGTCGTGCTCTCCAACGTGCTCGAGCACATCAGCGATCGCGTCGGATTCCTCTCCGCCCTGATCGCCGGGACCGGCGCCCGGCGTTTCCTCATCCGCGTCCCCCTGTTCGAGCGCGACTGGAAGCTGCCGATGCGGCGCGAGGTGGGCGCCAACTACTATTCGGATCCCGATCACAAGATCGAGCCGATGCTCTCGGAATTCCGCGCCGAGACCCATGCCGCCGGCCTCGAGATCGAGGAGCTGCAGACCCCGTGGGGCGAGATCTGGGCCTCGCTCCGTCCGCAGGCGGGCGCCGGCCCGTCGAGCCGGGCCCATGCAGCCGACCCGGCGCGCCCATGAACGCCCCGGCCGTCAGCGTGGTCGTGCCGTGCTACAATGCCGGCCGCTATCTCGATGCGCTGCTGGCGAGCCTTTCCGCGCAGACATTCCGCGACTTCGAGACCGTCATCGTCGATGACGGCTCGACCGACGCGGTCACCCGCGAGAAGCTCGCTGCGATCGAATCCGGCATTCGCGTGGTGCGGCAGCAGAACCGCGGTCTCTCGGGTGCCCGAAACACGGGCTTTCGGGAGGCGCGCGGAAACCACGTGCTGCCGCTCGATTGTGACGACCAGCTCGACCCCGCCTTCCTGGCCGAGACCCACGCGGCGCTGGCCGCGGCGCCCTCCGACGTCGGCTTCGCCTTCACCCACATGCGTCTCGTCGGCGCGCGCACCGGCGTCCGGCCGTGCCGTTTCGACCGGTTCGACCAGCTCTTCATCAACGACCTGCCCTACGGCATGCTGATCCGCAGGTCCGCATGGGAGGCGGTGGGCGGCTATGACGAGGACATGCGCGAGGGCTACGAGGACTGGGAGTTCAACATCCGGCTCGCCGCCGCGGGCTATCGCGGCCTCGAGGTCGCGAAGCCGCTCCTGGTCTACACCGTGAACCCGGGCGGCATGCTGCTCAGCATCTCGATTCCGCGCCACGGCACGCTGTGGCGCCGGATCCGCGCCAAGCACCGGGACCTGTTCCGGCCCACCGGCCTCTGGTCGCTCTGGCGCGCACGGGGCGACACCGGCGGCCGCGTCTCGCTCGCCGCCGGCGCGGCCCTTCTGCTGCTCGCCAAGACGCTACCCGAGCGGTGGTTCGGGCGTCTGTTCCATCGCGCGCTGCTGACGACGCGCTGGTGGGACGCGCGCCGCCGGGACCACGTCGCCCAGCCCTCTCACTAGCAAAGTCCGCGAACGATCCATGTCCCCTCGCATCATCCCGGTCGTGCTCGCCGGCGGCTCCGGCACGCGCCTGTGGCCGGTCTCGCGCGAAGCCATGCCGAAGCAGTTCCTGCCGCTGGTCGGCGAGCGCTCGACCTACCAGCAGGCGCTCGCCCGCGTGTCGGATCCGGAGCTGTTCCTGCCGCCGATCGTCGTGACGGGCGAGAGCTTCCGCTTCTTCGCCCAGCGCCAGGCCGAGGAGCTCGGCGTCGCCCCGGTCGTCGTGCTCGAGCCCATGCGGCGCGACTCGGGCGCGGCGGTCGCGGCGGCGGCCGCGGTCGCGCGCCGGCGCGATCCGGCGGCCGTCGTCCTCACCATCGCGGCCGACCACGTGATGTTCGACCTCGAGCTGTTCCACGCCGCCTGCCGCGCGGGCCGCGAGGCGGCGCTCGCCGGGCGCATCGTCACCTTCGGCATCAAGCCGTCGGAGCCGAAGACCGGCTACGGCTATATCCGGCGCGGCGCGCCGCTCGGACCGCCCGGCGTGTTCGCGGTCGACGCCTTCGTCGAGAAGCCGGACGCCGCGACGGCGGCACGCTACGTCGCGGAAGGCTATCTGTGGAACTCCGGCAACTTCCTGTTCGAGGCGCGCGTGCTCGCCTCCGAGCTCGAGCGCTTCGACCCCGCGATGCTGGAGGCCGTGGAAGCGGCCGTCGCGGGCTCCACCGTGGACGAGCTCGGCTTCGTGCGGCTTTCGGCCGAGAGCTTCGCGCGCGCGCCGCAGCGCTCGATCGACTACGCCGTCATGGAGAAGACCGACCGCGCCGCGGTCGTGGAAGGAGCGTTCCGCTGGTCCGACATCGGCAGCTGGGACGCGGTGTTCGACGTGATGCCGCGCGATGCGGACGGCAACGCCGTGCAGGGGCCGGTGCTCGCCCACGAGGCCACCAACTGCCTCGTCCACGCCGAGGGCCGGCTCACGGCGGTCCTGGGCGTCAGCGACCTCCTGGTGGTCTCCACCCCCGACGCGGTGCTGGTCGCGCCGCGCGCGCGCGCGCAGGACGTGCGCGACCTCGTCAAGAGGCTCGAGGCGGCGGGCCGCGCCGAGGTGACCACGCATCGGCGCACGCATCGGCCGTGGGGCTACTACGACTCGGTCGATATCGGCGATCGCTTCCAGGTGAAGCGCATCGCGGTCTACTCGGGCGGTCGGCTGTCGCTGCAGCGCCACCTGCACCGCTCCGAGCACTGGGTGGTGGTGCGCGGGACCGCCGAGGTCACCCTCGGCGAGGAGACCCGCACCGTGCACGAGAACGAGTCGGTCTACATTCCGATCGGCAGGACCCACCGGCTCGAGAATCCCGGCAAGATCCCGCTGGAGCTGATCGAGGTGCAGACCGGCAGCTATCTGGGCGAGGACGACATCATCCGCCTCGACGACGTCTACCGGCGGAGCTAGGAATCGTCATGAGCGAACGCGTCGCATTGATCACCGGCGTCACCGGCCAGGACGGCGCCTACCTGGCCGAGCTCCTGATCGCCAAGGGCTATCGCGTGCACGGCATCCGCCGCCGCTCCTCCTCGTTCAACACCGGCCGTGTCGAGCACATCTATCAGGATCCGCACGAGGAGAACCTGCGCTTCCAGATGCACTACGGGGACATGACCGATGCCACCAACCTGATCCGCATCGTGCAGGAGGTGCGGCCGACCGAGATCTACAATCTCGCGGCCCAGAGCCACGTGCAGGTGAGCTTCGAGACGCCCGAATACACCGCCAACGCGGATGCGCTCGGAACGCTGCGCCTGCTCGAGGCGATCCGCATCCTCGGCCTCGCCGGCAAGGTGCGCTTCTACCAGGCCTCCACCTCCGAGCTCTACGGCAAGGTGCAGGAGACCCCGCAGCGCGAGACCACGCCGTTCTATCCGCGCTCGCCCTACGGCGCCGCCAAGCTCTACGCCTACTGGATCACGGTGAACTACCGCGAGGCCTACGGCATCCACGCCTCGAACGGCATCCTGTTCAACCACGAGGGGCCGACCCGGGGCGAGACCTTCGTGACCCGCAAGATCACCCGCGCGGTGGCGGCGATCGAGCTCGGCATGCAGGACCGCCTCTATCTCGGCAATCTCGACGCGCGGCGCGACTGGGGCCATGCGCGCGACTTCGTCGAGGGCATGTGGCTGATGCTGCAGCAGACCGAGCCCGACGACTACGTGCTCGCCACCGGCGAGACCCATTCGGTGCGCGAGTTCGTCGAGCAGGCCTTCGCGCTGACCGGCAAGCGCATCGAATGGCGCGGCGAGGGGCGCGGCGAGCACGGCGTCGACGCCGCCACCGGCCGCGTCCTGGTCGAGATCGATCCGCGCTATTTCCGCCCGACCGAGGTCGATGTGCTGCTCGGCGATCCCTCCAAGGCGCGCGCCCGGCTCGGCTGGCGCCACCGGGTGACGTTCGGCGAGCTGGTGCGCGAGATGGTGGAGGCGGACCGCATCGTCATGCGCGACGAGCAGCGGCGCAAGGCGCGCGAGTGAGCCCGCCTGCCGCATGAGCGACACCGCCCCCGTCCTGGTCACCGGCGTCGCCGGCTTCATCGGCTTCCACGTGGCGCGCCGGCTGCTCGCCGCCGGGCGCCGGGTGATCGGCATCGACGACCTCAACGCGTACTACGATCCGCGGCTCAAGCAGGCGCGGCTCGCGCAGTTCGCGGGTCTCCCGGCCTTCGCGTTCCGCAAGCTGGATCTCGCCGACCGCGCCGGCATGGCGGCCCTGTTCGCGGAGTTTCGATTCCCGCGCGTGGTCCATCTCGCGGCCCAGGCGGGCGTGCGCCATTCCCTGACCGCGCCCCACGCCTATGCCGATGCCAACCTCACGGGCTTCCTCAACGTGCTGGAAGGCTGCCGCCGGGCCGGCACGGGGCATCTCCTCTACGCCTCGTCCTCCTCGGTCTACGGCGCGAACACCCGCGTTCCCTTCTCGACCGCCGACAATGTCGACCATCCGCTCAGCCTCTACGGCGCCACCAAGAAGGCGAACGAGCTGATGGCGCATTCCTATGCCCATCTCTTCGGCCTGCCGGCGACCGGCCTGCGCTTCTTCACGGTCTACGGTCCCTGGGGACGCCCCGACATGGCCTACTGGCTGTTCACCGCGGCGATCGCGGAGGGGCGGCCGATCCGGCTGTTCAATCACGGCGACATGCGCCGGGATTTCACCTTCGTCGACGACGTCGTCGAGGCCGTGGTGCGGCTCGTCGACCTGCCGCCGAAGGGGGATCCCGGCTGGCGGGGGGATCGCCCGGACCCGGCCTCCAGCCGCGCGCCCTGGCGCGTCTACAACATCGGCAACAACCGGCCCGAGGAGCTCAAGACCCTGGTCGCGCTGATCGAGAAGGAGGTCGGGCGCAAGGCGGTCTGCGAGCTCCTGCCGATGCAGCCGGGCGACGTGCCGGAAACCTGTGCGGACATCGCCGACCTCGAGGCCGCGACCGGCTTCGCGCCGCGCACGCCGCTCGCGGAAGGCATCGCCAGCTTCGTGTCCTGGTACCGCGACTACGGGAGTTCGTGACCGATGAGCCCGCCGCTCTTGTTCGATCTTGCCGGCGCGCGGGTGTTCGTCGCCGGGCACCGCGGCATGGTCGGCGCCGCCATCGTCCGCCGCCTCCGATCGGAGCACTGCGAGGTTCTCGTGGCCGACCGGAACGAGATCGACCTGACCCGCCAGGAGCCGGCCGAACGGTGGCTCGCCGCGAACCGGCCGGATGCCGTGTTCCTCGCCGCCGGCCGGGTCGGCGGCATCCACGCCAACAGCACCTATCCGGCGGACTTCATCGCCGACAATCTCGCGATCGCGCTCCACGTCATACAGGCCTCCCACAGGGTCGGCGTGAGGAAGCTGATGTTCCTCGGGTCGTCCTGCATCTATCCGAAGCTCGCGCCGCAGCCGATGGGCGAGGATCAGCTGCTCGCCGGTCCGCTCGAGCCCACCAACGAATGGTACGCGGTCGCCAAGATCGCCGGCATTAAGCTGTGCCAGGCCTATCGCCGCCAATACGGCGTCGACTTCATCTCGGTGATGCCCACCAACCTCTACGGACCGGGCGACAATTATCATCCCGAGAACAGCCATGTGCCGGCGGCGCTCATCCGCCGTTTCCACGAGGCCAAGCTCGCCGGCGCCCCCTCCGTGACGGTCTGGGGCTCGGGCAGGCCGCGGCGCGAGTTTCTCGCCGTCGACGACCTCGCCGATGCCTGCGTCTTCGTGATGAAGCATTATTCGGCAGACGATTTCCTCAACATCGGCACCGGAGCGGACATCGCGATCGGCGACTTCGCGCGCCTCGTCGCCGACGTCGTCGGCTATCGGGGCGAGCTCGCCTTCGACCTCTCGCGTCCGGACGGCGTCCCGCAGAAGCTGCTCGACGTCTCCCGCCTCGGCGCGCTGGGCTGGCGCGCCGGCACGCCGCTGCGCGAGGGGCTCGCCCGGGCCTATGCGGATTTCCTCGCCGGCGGCGGACGTTTTCACGGCTGAAGCGTGCGCTCGATCCGACCGCGCGGGCGGGGTTCGGCCATTCCATCTTGGTGCTTGCGGCAGGTGGCTCGGCCTGTGAAGCTTTGCCGGAAATCACCTGTTGGGCGTGGCTGAGTCGAGGTCGGGGGTCGGATCGGGATGACGGTGGTCGCAGCACTGTGGTGCGTCGCGGCGCTCCTGGCGACCTCCTGCCTCGCCGTCGGCATCGGCCGCCGGCCGCCCGCGACGCGCGTGGTCTATGCGGCCTCGCTGGCGATTGCCCTGGTGCTGCTGGTGCTGGCGCTGACGCGCCTGCTCGCGCAGCCGGCCCCGTCCGAGCTGATCCTGCCGCTCGGCGTCCCCTGGCTCGGGGCGCATTTCCGCATCGACGCGCTCTCGGCCTTCTTTCTCGCCGTGCTCAACCTGGGCGCGGCGGCCGCCAGCCTGTTCGCCCTCGGCTACGGAACGCACGAGCCGGCGCCGACCCGCGTGCTCCCCTTCTATCCGGCCTTCCTGGCGGGGATGAACCTCGTCCTGCTGGCCGACGACGCCTTCGCCTTCCTGGTCTCCTGGGAGTTCATGTCGCTCTCCTCCTGGGCGCTCGTGATGGCGCACCATCGCGAGGCGGACAACGCCCGCGCCGGCTACATCTATCTCCTGATGGCGAGCGTCGGCACGCTCGCGCTCCTGCTCGCCTTCGGGCTGCTCGCGGGTCCCGAAGGGGGCTATGCCTTCGCGACCATCCGGACCAATCCGGTGTCGTCCGGCCTCGCCGCGCTGGTGCTCGCGCTGGTGCTGTTCGGTGCCGGCTCGAAAGCCGGCCTCGTGCCGCTGCACGTCTGGCTGCCGCTCGCCCATCCGGCCGCGCCGAGCCACGTCTCGGCGCTGATGAGCGGCGTGATGACCAAGATCGCGGTCTACGGCTTCGTCCGCGTCGTCTTCGACCTGCTCGGCACGCCGCAGTTCTGGTGGAGCGTGCCGGTGCTGGCGGCCGGCGCCAGCTCGGCGGCGCTCGGCATCCTCTATGCGCTGATGCAGTCCGATCTCAAGCGCATGCTCGCCTATTCGACCATCGAGAACATCGGCTTCGTGTTCGTGAGCCTCGGGCTCGCGCTCGCCTTCAAGGCGAACGGCATGCCGCTGCCGGCGGCGCTCGCCGCCACCGCCGCGCTGTTCCACGTCCTCAACCACATGATCTTCAAGAGTCTCCTGTTCTTCGGCGCCGGCGCCGTGCTCGCCGCCACCGGCGTGCGCGACATGGAACGGCTCGGCGGCCTGATTCGTCGCATGCCCTACACGGCCTTCGCGGTGCTCACCGGCTGCCTCGCGATCTCGGCCCTGCCGCCGCTCACCGGCTTCGTCTCCGAATGGCTCGCCTTCCAGGCGATCCTGCTGAGCCCGCAGGTCCCGCAATGGGGGCTCAAGTTCCTGATCCCGGCGGTCGGCGCCGTGCTCGCCCTGTCGGCGGCGCTCGCCGGCGCCTGCTTCGTCAGGGCGTTCGGCGTGACCTTCCTGGGGCGGCCGCGCTCCTCGGCCGCGATCGGCGTGCACGAGGTCGACGTCTTCTCGCTCGCCGCGATGGCGCTGCTGGCGGCGCTCTGCCTGCTGCCCGGCGTGCTGCCCGGCCTCGTCATCGACGCGCTCGCGCCCACCGTGCAGGGGCTGGTCGGCGCCCGCATGCCCGTGCAGGTCTCGGTGCCGTGGCTGTCGATCGTGCCGATCGCGGAGAGCCGCAGCTCGTACAACGGCCTGCTGGTGCTGCTGTTCGTCGTCTTCAGCGGCACCTTCGCGGCCGTCGTGATCCACCGCTGGGCCTCCGATCGGATCCGCCGCGCGCCGGCCTGGGACTGCGGCTATCCGGACCCGAGCGCGGCGACGCAGTATTCCGCGTCGAGCTTCGCCCAGCCGATTCGCCGGGTGTTCGGCACGGTGGTGTTCCGCGCCCGCGAGCGCGTCGAGATCCCGCCGCCCGGCGATCCGCGCGCCGCGCGCCTCGTGGTGGAGCTGCGCGACCTCGCCTACGAGTGGCTCTACCTGCCGCTCGCCGCCGGCGTCACGGGCGCGGCCGACCGCCTCAACTACCTGCAGTTCCTCACCATCAGGCGCTATCTGACCCTGGTCTTCGTCGCGCTCGTGTCGCTGCTCACGGTGCTCGCGCTATGGCCCTGATCCTCGACCTCGCGATCCAGGGCCTGCAGATGCTGCTGGTGCTCCTCGCCGCGCCGCTGCTCACCGGCCTCGTGCGCAAGGTGCGGGCGCGCGTCCTGCGCCGGCGCGGGCCCCCGCTGCTCCAGCCCTATCGCGACTTCGTGCGGCTGCTGCGCAAGGACGCGATCGTCGCCGAGAGCGCCTCGTGGCTGTTCCGCGTCGTCCCCTACGTGGTGTTCGCCGCCACCTGGGTGGCCGCCGCCCTGGTGCCGACCTTCGCGACCGGCCTCATCTTCAGCTGGTCGGCCGATCTCATCGCCATCATCGCGTTCCTGGCGAGCGCGCGCTTCTTCCTGGCCCTCGCCGGCATGGACGTCGGCACCTCCTTCGGCGGCATCGGCTCGAGCCGCGAGATGATGTTCGCTTCGCTCGCCGAGCCCGCGATGATCATGATCGTGTTCACCCTCGCGCTGGTCGCCGGCTCGACCCAGCTCTCCAGCGTCGCCGGGACCATGGCCTCGCCGGAGGTCGGCCTGCGCGTGTCGCTCGGCCTCGCCTTGATCGCCATGATCATGGTCGCGCTCGCCGAGAACGCGCGCATCCCGGTCGACAATCCGGCGACCCATCTCGAGCTCACCATGGTGCACGAGGCCATGGTCCTCGAATATGCCGGGCGCCATCTCGCGCTCATCGAGCTCGCCGCCTCCCTCAAGCTGCTGCTCTACGTGTCGCTGATCGCCTGCATCTTCGTGCCCTGGGGGCTCGCCGCGCCCGGCGACGGGCCGCTCGGATATCTGCTCGGCGCCGCGCTCTACGCGCTCAAGCTCGCCGGCCTGGGCGCGCTGCTCGCCGTGTTCGAGGCCTCGATCGCCAAGATGCGCGTGTTCCGCGTGCCGGAGTTCCTCGGCGCCGCCCTGATGCTCGGCCTGCTCGGCACCCTTCTCCTCTTCGTCTCCAGGAGCCTGTGAGATGCGCGGGCTCGAGTTCGACGTCGCCCATCTCCTGGCCGGCTCGCTCGTCCTGGTGAGCTTCATCCAGCTCTACCAGGTGAGGCTCTACGCGCTGCTCAACGTCTTCGCACTGCATGCCGCGGTGCTCGCGCTCTCGGTCGCCTGGCAGGCCTATGTCCAGCACGCGCCGCATCTCTACGTCACGGCGGCGATCGCGCTCGTGTTCAAGGCGGTGTTCATCCCGGTCGCGCTGCACCGGATCATCGCCCGGCTCGGCATCCACCGCGAGATCGAGACCGCGGTCGGCATCGGCCTCACCATGCTGGTCGGCATCGGCCTGGTCGCTCTGTCCATGGTGATCATGCTGCGCGTCACGGAGACCGCCGATCCGCTCACCCGCGAGGACCTCGCCTTCGCGCTCGCGGTCGTCCTGCTCGGCCTCCTGATGATGGTCACGCGGCGCAACGCGGTGAGCCAGGTGGTCGGCTTCATGTCGCTGGAGAACGGCCTGATCCTCGCCGCGACCGGCGCCAAGGGCATGCCGCTGGTGGTCGAGATCAGCGTCGCCTTCTCGGTGCTGATCGCCTTCATCGTGATCGGCATCTTCCTGTTCCGCATCCGCGAGCGCTTCGACACCGTCGACGTGCACGCGCTCGACCGCTTCCGGGGCGAGCGGCCGTGATCCCGCACCCGCTCCCCATCGACGCGGTCGCCGCCGTGCTGGTGATCCCGGCCGCCGCCGCCGTCGTGCTGGCGCTGCTGCCGGGCTACCGCTGGGGCGCGCGGCTCAACATGCTGGCGACGCTGCTGACCCTGCTCGCCGCGCTCACGCTGCTGGTCGAGCGGCCCGCCTCCGGGCCCTACCTGCTGGTCGACGACCTCAACATCGTCTTCGTCGTCCTCACCACCTTCGTCGCCTTCACGACCAGCGTGTTCAGCGCGAGCTACATCGCCCACGAGCTCGAGACCGGCCACCTCACGCCGGTCTACCTGCGCTTCTACCACGCGATGTACCAGGTCCTGATGTTCGCGATGAACCTCGCGCTGCTCGCCAACAATATCGGGCTGATGTGGGTCGCGATCGAGCTCGCCACGCTCACCACCGTGCTGATGGTCGGCATCTACCGCACCCACGCGGCGCTGGAGGCGGCCTGGAAGTACTTCATCCTCGGCAGCGTCGGCATCGCGCTCGCGCTGTTCGGCACCATCCTGGTCTATCTCGCGGCCCGGCCCGAGATCGGCGAGGGGGAGGCCGCGATGATCTGGACCAACCTGATCGCGCGTGCGGCCGGCTTCGACACCGGGCTCCTGAACCTCGCCTTCGTCTTCCTGCTGCTCGGCTACGGCACCAAGGTCGGGCTCGCCCCGCTCCATGCCTGGCTGCCCGACGCCCATGCCGAGGGCCCGACGCCGATCTCGGCCGTGCTCTCGGGCCTGCTGCTCAACGTCGCGCTCTACGCGCTGCTGCGCTTCAAGCTGCTGCTCGCCGCCAATCCGGGTGCGGTCGCGCCCGGCACCCTGATGGTGATCGCCGGGCTGGTCTCGCTGATCTTCGCGGCGTTCATGCTCTACCGCCGCCGCGACATCAAGCGCATGTTCGCCTATTCCTCGATCGAGCACATGGGGATCATCGCCTTCGCCTTCGGCATGGGCGGCCCGCTCGCGAATTTCGCCGGTCTGCTGCACATGGTCATGCATTCGCTGACCAAGTCGGCGATCTTCTTCGCGGTCGGCCACATCGCCCAGGTGAAGGGCACCCAGAAGATCGCCGAGATGGGCGGGCTCACCGAGTCCCATCCGGGCCTCGGCTGGGGCCTGGTGATCGGCGTCGTGGCGATCGCCGGCCTGCCGCCGCTCGGCATCTTCATGAGCGAGTTCCTGGTCGTCTCCTCCACCATGGCGCGCGAGCCGCTGCTCGCGGTTCCCCTGGTGTTCGGGCTGCTGGTGGGCTTCGGCGCGCTGATGCTGCGCCTCAACGGCATCGCCTTCGGCGAGGTGCGCGGCGCGAACGAGCCCGCCAAGGCCTCCTACGTCCCGATGTACGCGCATCTCGCGCTGGTGCTGACCGGCGGCATCTGGCTGCCGGCGCCGCTCGTCACCTGGTTCCAGAACGTCGCGAGGATCCTCGGCTAGCCATGCCAAGCCTGGTCGACACGCTCAGCGGTGCGCGCCGGGTCGCGGCGCATCGGCCCTGGCCGCGCCTCGTCGTCGGCCACGACGCCTGGCGCGACGTCGGCCACGGGATCGCCGCCGGCGAGCGGGCGCTGCTCGGCCTCTGGTGCGACGGCGAGGCCGCCCATCTCGCGGCGCTCGACGAGGCGGCGCGCGAGATCGTGGTGGTCAGCACCGACTGCATCGACGGGGAGTTTCCCTCGCTCAGCGCCGCGCATCCGCCGGCGCTGCGGCTCGAGCGCGCGATCCGCGATCTCTACGGCATCAAGGCGAGGGGCCTGTGGGACCTGCGCCCCTGGCTCGACCTCGGCTTCTGGGGCGTCACGCACCCCCGCGGCGCGCATCCCGCCGAGGGCTCGGCGACCGCGCCCTACGTGTTCCTGCCCGTGGACGGGGAGAACCTGCACCAGATCCCGGTCGGCCCCGTGCATGCCGGCATCATCGAGCCGGGCCATTTCCGCTTCACGGCCAATGGCGAGACCGTGGTGCGGCTGGAGCAGCGCCTCGGCTACGTCCACAAGGGCATCGAGAAGCTCCTCGCCGGCGCCGACCTCGTGCGCGGCGCGCGCCTCGCCGGCCGCGCGTCGGGCGACAGCACGGTCGCCTACGCCTACGCCTTCGCACGCGCCGTGGAGTCGGCGCTCGCCGTCGAGGCGCCGCCGCGCGCGGTCTGGCTGCGCGCGCTGATGGCCGAGCTCGAGCGGATCGCCAATCACCTCGGCGATTTCGGCGCGATCTGCAACGATGCCTCCTTCGTGATCATGCATGCCGAATGCGGCATCCTGCGCGAGATCGTGCTGCGCGCCGCGCAGGCCTGCTTCGGGCACCGCCTGATGATGGACCGCGTCGTGCCGGGCGGCGTCGCCGCCGACCTGCCGCCGCAGGGTGCGGCCCATCTGCGCGGCCTCGTCGCCGACATCCGCAGCCGGTTTCCGACCCTGGTCGAGCTCTACGACAATACGGCCTCGCTGCAGGACCGCACCGTGACCACGGGGGTCCTGCGGCCCGAGCTCGCGCGCCAATGGTGTCCGGGCGGCTATGTCGGCCGCGCCTCCGGCCGTGCCTTCGACGCGCGGCGCATGCCCGGCTACGCGCCCTATGCGGAGCTCGCCTTCGACGTTCCGGTGTTCACCGAGGGCGACGTCGACGCGCGGGTCTGGGTGCGCATCCGCGAGATCGAGCAGAGCCTCGCGCTGATCGAGACCATCCTCGACCGGCTGCCCGACGGCCCGGTCACGGCCGGGCTGCCCGCGGCCGGCGAGGCGCGCGAGGGGCTCGCGCTGGTGGAAGGCTTCCGCGGCGACGTGCTCGCCTGGGTGCGCATCGACGCGGCCGGCCGCATCGCGCATGCGCACCTGCGCGACCCCTCCTGGTTCCAGTGGCCGCTGCTGGAGGCCGCGATCGAGGGCAACATCGTCGCGGACTTCCCGCTCTGCAACAAGTCGTTCAACTGCTCGTATTCCGGGCACGACCTGTAGGCTCGACGACATGCGCAGGACCCTGTTCGCGAACCTGACCCGCCGGCCGGTGACGGAGGCGGCGCCGCCGGTCGAGGAGGCCGCGCTCGCGGCGCTCGCCGGGAGCGTCGACCTCGCCGCCAAGCGCCGGCTCGGCCGCTCGCTCTCGATCCGCGCGGTCGACGCGGGGTCGTGCAACGGCTGCGAGTTGGAGATCCACGCGCTCAACAACGCCTTCTACGACCTCGAGCGGTTCGGCCTGCGCTTCGTCGCCTCGCCGCGCCATGCCGACGTGCTGCTGGTGACGGGACCGGTGACCAAGAACATGCGGGAGGCTCTGGAACGCACCTATAACGCCACGCCCGACCCGAAATGGGTGGTCGCGGTCGGCGACTGCGCCCTCGACGGCGGGATCTTCGCGGACAGCTATGCGGTGGTGGGCGGCGTCTCCCGGGTCGTGCCCGTCGACCTGCACATCCGCGGCTGCCCGCCCGATCCGGTCGCGCTGCTCAAGGGCCTGCTCGCGCTCCTCGAGCCGGACCGCGGCGCCGCCGGCGCGGAGCCGCCGCCCGCGTCGCCCGATCAGGCCTCCGCCTCGCGGTAGACCGCGAGCGCGGCGTCGACGCCGGACACCGGCTTCGTCCGGAAGCCGCACTGCCGCAGCGCCACCTCGAGCGCGCCGAGGCAGGCGAGCACGTTCTCCTTGCGACACACGTATCCCATCGTGCCGATCCGCCAGATCCGTCCCCTGAGCGGACCGAACGAGGTGCCGATCTCGATGCCGAAATCGTTCAGCATGATCGCGCGCACCCGTTCCCCGTCGACGCCGTCCGGGATCTCCACCCCGGTGACGTTCGGCATCTTGTTCTTCTGATCCCCGAACAGCGTCAGCCCCATGGTGGCGAGACCGGCGGTGAGCGCCGTGCTCGCCAGCCGATGCCGCGCGAAGCGCGCCTCCAGGCCCTCGGCGAGCGCGATGCGGGCGCATTCGCGCGCCGCATAGAGCATCGGGGTCGCCTCGGTGTGGTGGTTGAGCCGCGCCTCGCTCCAGTAGTCCATCAGCATCGCGAGGTCGAAATAGTTCGACTGGATGACCGGCCCGTTCTCGGCGACCGCGTCGTCCGGGCGGATGCCGGCCTCGATGTGCTTGCGCGCCTGCACGATCTCGACCACGCGCTCGTTGAACGTCACCGGCGCCGAGCCGGGCGGGCCCGACAGGCATTTCTGCAGCCCCGCCGACACCGCGTCGAGCTTCCAGTCGTCGACCGCCACCTCCATGCCGCCGAGCGTCGCGGTCGCGTCCACGTAGAGGATCGCGTCGTGGCGCCGGCAGATCTCGCCGATCCCGGCGAGCGGCTGCGCCATGGTGGTCGAGGTGTCGCCGTGCACCAGCGCCAGCACCTTCGGCCGGTGGCGCCTGACCGCATCCTCGATCTCGTCCGGCGCGAACACCGTGCCCCAGTCGCGCGCGACGGTGACCACCTCGGCGCGGCAGCGCGCCGCGATCTCGGCGAGCAGGTGGCCGAAGCGGCCGAACACCGGCACCAGCACCTTGTCGCCGGGCGCGATCAGCGAGACCAGAAGCCCCTCGATGCCGCCGCGCGCGGTCGCGTCGATCAGGAAGGTCCAGCGGTTGCGCGTCTGGTAGACGCGCCGGTAGAGCTCCATGGTCTCGTTCATGTAGCCCGTGAAGGCCGGGTCGAACTGGCCGAGCATCGGCATCGACAGTGCGCGCAGCACGCGCGGGTCGACGTCCACCGGGCCCGGCCCCATCAGCAGGCGCGGCGGCGGGTTGAGCTCGGCGAACTGCTCGGCCATCGGGGATCCTCCTGGCGGGCTCGCGCTTTCTTAGACAGGAAATTCCCGAGCCGCCAGTCGCGCGCGAAGGTTGACGCTCCGCGCACCACCATGCGAAAGCCGTCGGGGAGACCAAGCATGCCGCTCGCAGTCGCCGACATCGATACCCCCGCCGTCCTGATCGACCTCGACATCGTCGAGGCCAATATCCGCCGCCTGCAGGAGCGCCTCGACGGCTTCGGCGTGGCCAACCGGCCGCACATCAAGACCCACAAGATCCCGGCGCTGGCGAAGCTGCAGATCGCGGCCGGCGCCGTCGGCATCACCTGCCAGAAGCTGGGCGAGGCCGAGGTGTTCGCCGAGGCCGGCGTCGCCGACGACATCCTGCTCACCTACAACGTGATCGGCGCCGCCAAGACCGAGCGCCTCGCGGCGCTGGTTCGGCGGCTCGAGCGCATGGCCGTCGTGCTCGACAACGAGACCGTCGCGCGCGGGCTCGCCGAGGCGGCGGTGCGGCACGACGTCGACATCCGCTTCCTGGTGGAATGCGACACCGGCTTCGGCCGCACCGGGGTGCAGAGCCCGCAGGCGGCTCTCGACCTCGCCCGCGCGGCCGCGCGCCTGCCGCGCATGCAGTTCGAGGGCCTGATGACCTTTCCGCTCAAGCTGCCGGACACGCGCCAGTTCCTGGAACGCGCCCTGCAGCTGTTCAACGGAGCCGGAATCCCCGTGCCGGTCGTCTCCGGCGGCGGCACGCCGGCGGTCGCCAGCGTCGGCGACGTGCCGATGCTGACCGAGCATCGCGCCGGCACCTACATCTACAACGACGTCATGATGGTGACCGCGGGCGCCGCCGGCTGGGACGACTGCGCGATGCGCGTGCGCGCGACCGTCGTGAGCCGCCCCACCGGGTCGCGCGCGATCCTCGACGCCGGCTCCAAGGTGCTGACCTGGGAGCAGCACAATGCGCAGGGATTCGGTCGCATCGTCGAGTACCCGGACGCGGTCGTCGCGGGCTTCTCCGAGGAGCACGGCAAGGTCGATCTTGCGTCCTGCGCGCGGCGGCCGGAGGTCGGCGAGGTCGTGCATCTGATCCCGAACCACTGCTGCGCCGTCACCAACATGATGGACGAGGTCTACGGGATCCGCGGCGGCCGGGTCGAGGCCGTCTTCCCGGTCGCGGCCCGCGGCAAGGTGAGGTAGCGCTCCCCCCCGACTCCGCTATAGTGCCGGCCCTCGCGCGTTCCATTCCGCAAGGGCTGATCCATGTCCGCACGCCGCCTCCCGCCGCGGGAGCAACTGACGGTTCTCTTCGCCCACGTCGCCTATCGCATGTCGGAGCGGTTCGCGCTGCGCGACACCGGCATCCGCCACGTCGAGGTGCGCAGCCGCGAGGAGCTCGAGGCGCGGATCGGCGAAGCGCACGTCCTCTCGGTCTCCGGCCTCTGGCGCGACGACCTCCTCGCGCGCGCCGGCAATCTCGCCTTCATCCAGTCGATCAGCGCCGGCACCGACCAGTACGACCGCGAGGCGCTGCGCGCCGCCGGCGTCCGCCTGGCGAGCGCCCAGGGCGTGAACGCCCGCGCGGTCGCCGAGCACGCCATGGCGCTGACCCTGGCGCTCGCGCGCCAGCTCCATGTCGCGCGCGACAATCAGGCGCAGCGTCACTGGCGCGGCATGATCTCCGACCTCGACCAGCGCGAGGACGAGCTCGGCGGCAAGACCCTCTTGATCGTCGGGCTCGGCCGGATCGGCGCGCACCTCGCCGGCCTCGCGCGCGCCTTCGGCATGTACGTGGTCGGCGCCAAGCGCGACGTGACCTCCGGCGCCGAGGCGGCCGACGAGGTGATCCCCCAGTCCCGCGTCATGGCGCATTTGCCGCAGGCCGACGTGGTCGCGCTCACCTGTCCGCTCACGCCCGAGACCGAGCGCCTGATCGACGGGAGCGCGCTCGCCGCCATGAAGCCGTCGGCCTTCCTGGTCAACGTGGCACGCGGCCGCGTCGTCGACGAGGCCGCGCTAGTGGCGGCGCTGAAGGAAGGCCGCATCGCCGGCGCCGGCATCGACACCACGGTCGAGGAGCCGCTGCCCGCGGCCTCGCCGCTGTGGGCGCTGCCGAACGCGCTGATCACGCCGCATACGGCGGGCGAGACCCGCCGCTACGAGGACAACGTGCTCGACCTCCTGCTCGAGAACCTCGAGCGTCTCTGGCGCGGCGAGACGGAGATCCGCAATCAGGTCGTCTAGGCGCCGGTCGGCGCGCAGGTGCCTGAGTTGCAGCAGTGTGCTGATGGCCGGGACGAGTCCGGCCATCAGGTCGCGCAGGAGCGAGACGAGCCACACCTTCAAAGCCGCGCCTCCAGGACGAGGTTGAACGGCGTCTGCAGCGCGCGGCGGAAGTGGGAGAAGCCGGCGGCCGCGAAGATCTCGGCGAGCCGTGCCTCGCCGGCCTGCGCGCCGAGCGCGTGCGTGCCGCGCTCGGAGATCGCATGGGCGACGCACATGGTCGTCGAGGCCGAATAGTACAGGCGGCCGACCGGGTTGAGATTCTTCTCGATGCGGTCCTCGGCGAACGGCTCCACCAGGAGCACGGTGCCCCCCGGCGCGAGCGCCTTGGCGGCATGCTCGACCGCCGCGGCCGGGCGGCCCATGTCGTGCAGGCAATCGAAGAAGCAGATCAGGCCGAACTCGTTGCCCGGGTACGCATCCGCCTTGGCGACCTCGAAGCGGACGCGGCCGGCGACGCCGGCCTTGGCCGCATTCTGCCGGGCAGCCTCGATCGATTCGGCGTGCACGTCGAAGCCGACGAAGCGCGAATCGGGGAACGCCTCGGCCATGAGGATCGTGGAGTGTCCGTGGCCGCAGCCGACGTCGGCGACCTCGATGCCGCGCTCGAGCGCCTCGACGACGCCGTCGAGGGCGGGGATCCATTGCGGCACGAGGCTGCCGCGATAGGCATTGCGATAGAAGGCCGCGACGCCGCAATGCAGGCGGTGGTCGTGATCGCCCCAGGCGACGCCCTTGCCGGTGCGGAACGCCTCGATCGCCTTGTCCTCGTCGGACCACATCGACGCCACCACCTGCCAGGCCGGCGTGAAATGGGCGGGGCTCGCCTCGTCGGCGAGCACGAAGGCCTGCTCGGCGGTGAGCTCGTAGGTGCCGCTGGTCGGATGATAGGTGACGTAGCCGCCCGCGGCCTGGGCGTTGAGCCATTCCCGCACGTAGCGCTCGGCGCACCTGGTGCGTTTCGCGAGCTCCGCCGAGGTGATCGGGCCGGCGCCGGCCATCGCCCGGTAGAGTCCGAGCTTGTCGCCGATGCTGACCATGACGCCGGCATAGCCGGCGGCGAGGTCGTTGACCACCTGTCCGAGGAGCGAGTCGAGCCTGGTCTGGTCCATTTGCATGTCGGGATCCTCCGCTGCGCGGCGCGGCACGCGCCGCGGTCGGGTGCTCTCTTGCGGCAATCCGGCGCGCGGCGTCAGAGGCAGCCGTGACAGGACCGGTCCGTTCGTGCCAATTTGCGGCGACACACGACACCGGATCCGCAAGGCAGACAATGAGCCGCTCGCAGGAGACGCTGCACGTCTCGCTCGTCGCCATTCCGGAGGCGACCGTGTCGAGTATCGGCGGCATGTACGACGTGCTCGAGTTCGCGCACGTGGCCGCGGGCTTCGACAGGATCATCGGAAAGAAGCCGCCTTTCGTCGTCGAGATCGTCGGCGCCGCGGCGGGGGCGATGATGCTCGCCAGCGGCCTGCCACTGCCGGTGCATCGCGCGGTCGCGGATGTCCCGCGTACCGATATCGTCATCGTGCCGTCGCTCCTTGTGCCGGGGGGCGCCTGGCGCAAGGGCCGCTATGACGGGCTGGTGGATTGGCTGCGCGCGATGCACCGCGCCGGCGCGATGATCTGCTCGGCCTGTTCCGGCGTGTTCCTGATCGCCGAGACGGGCCTGTTCGACGGGCGCGAGACGACCATACACTGGTCCTATGCGCATTCCTTCCGCCGTTGCTATCCGGACGTGCGCGTGCATCCCGAGAAGGTGCTGGTGAGTGCGGGGCCCCGCGAAGAGCTCGTGTCCTGCGGCGCCTCGACGTCCTGGCACGACCTGGTGCTCTACCTGATCGCCCGGCACGCCGGCGCCGCGGCCGCGCAGTCGGTGACGAAGTTCTTCGCCCTGCAGGCGCACCAGGAGGGGCTTGCACCCTATGTGACCTTCGACGCGCCGCGCGATCACGGCGACGCCGTGATCGCCGACGTCCAGGACTGGCTGCGCACGCACCACGCGGTCGCCAACCCCATCGCCGAGATGGTGCGCCGCTCGGGCCTCACCGAGCGCACCTTCAAGCGCCGTTTCACGGCCGCGACCGGCATGGCGCCGATCGCCTATGTCCAGCGCCTGCGCATCGAGGAGGCGAAGCGGCGGCTCGAGCGCACGCAGAGCTCGGTCGACGAGATCAGCTGGCAGGTCGGTTACGAGGACCCGGCCTTCTTCCGCCGCCTCTTCCGCCGCATCACACAGCTGTCACCCGGGGACTACCGCAAGCGCTTCGCCGTGCCGGCCGCCGTGCGGAGTGACGCTTGACGCGATGCCGCGCCCTGGGCCGGCTCACTCCCCCACAAGGGGGGAAGGGAACCCCGACACAGCTGCAGTCCGCGACGATGCTCCGGCGGCGGAATACCCGCGTCGCTGATCCACCCTACGACGGCCGCGGTACCGCATAGGGCGACTTCGCCCGCGGCACGTAGGCGCCGCTTCCTTTCGTCCCGACCAGCTCGCCGTCGCGCACCACGAAGCGCCCGCGCACCATGGTGGAGACCGGCCAGCCCGTGACCGCGAGGCCCTCGTAGGGCGTGTAGTCCGAGCCGTGGTGCAACAGGCGCTGCGAGATCGTCACCTGCCGTTCCGGATCCCAGATCGCGAGGTCGGCATCGGCGCCGACCGCGATCGTGCCCTTGCGCGGGTAGAGCCCGTACATCCGCGCGTGGTTGGTCGCCGTGAGCGCGACGAAGTCGTTGAGGCTGATGCGGCCTTTCTTCACCCCCTCCGAGAACAGGATCGGCAGCCGGGTCTCGACGCCGGGAATCCCGTTCGGCACCCAGCGGAAGCTGGTCCGCCCCTTCGGAGTGAGCTTGCCCTGCGGGTCGTCGTAGCGGAACGGGCAGTGGTCCGAGGAGAACAGCGCGAACACCTTCTGCTCGAGCCCGGCCCAGCACGCCCGCTGGCTCGCTTCGTCGCGCGGGGGCGGGGAGCAGACATAGCGCGCGCCCTCCATGTTGAGGCCCGCGAGGTCCTTCTCGGTCAGCACCAGGTATTGCGGGCAGGTCTCGCCGTAGACCCGGAGCCCCTTCTGCTGCGCGCGGCGGATCTCCTCCATGGCCTCGCCGTTCGAGACGTGCACGATCATGATCGGCACGTCGGTGAGCTCGGCGAGCGAGATCGCCCGGTGCGTCGCCTCGCGCTCCACCGGGATCGGCCGCGAGGCCGCGTGATATCGCGGGGCGGTCTTGCCGGCGCGCTCGAGCCGGTCGGTGAGGAAGCGGATCGCGTCGTAGTTCTCGGCGTGGATCATCACCAGCGCGCCGGTCTCGCGCGCGACGCTCATCACCTCGAGCATCTCGAGGTCCGAGAGTGCGAGCCCCTCGTAGGTCATGAACACCTTGAACGAGGTGTAGCCGTCGGCGACCAGCGCCGGCAGCTCCTGGCCGAGCACGCGGTCGGTCGCGTCGGCGATGATCAGGTGGAACGAGACGTCCACGTAGCACTGGCCCTCCGCCTTGGCGTGATAGGCCTTCACGACCTCGCGCAGGCTCTCGCCCTTCTGCTGCATCGCGAAGGGCAGCACCAAGGTGTTGCCGCCGAACGCCGCCGCCCGGGTGCCGCTTTCGAAGTCGTCCGCCATCACGATGCCGGGCCCGGAGGGCTGCGCGAGATGCACATGGCTGTCGATGCCGCCCGGCAGCACCAGCCGGCCGGCCGCGTCCACGGTCTCGCGCGCCGCGCCGAGGCTGGTGCCGAGCGCCGCGATCCGCCCGTCCACGATGCCGATGTCGCACGCGAAGGTGTCGGCCGCGGTCGCGACCGTGCCGCCGCGGATGATGGTGTCGAAGGTCATGCCCGGCTCCGTGTCGGGCCCTCTATTCCATCTTTTCGGTTGGATTTCAAAGCTCGCCCGCGCGCCGGCTGGGGCGCGAGCGCGGCCCGGAGCCGCCGGTCACAACGGTTTGGCAATGAAGCTCCTGCAGACTTGGCGTCTCGGCGACGGCCGGTGTCAGGGCCTTTCGGCAGCGCATGGTGGACAAGACGGGACTTGCGATCGGCGTCGGATTGATCGCCTTCGGGACCTATCTGTCGATGGTCGGCGCCGGAATTGTGCCGCCGCCCGGCGCGAGGGCGAGTGACGGCCCTCCGTGGCTCGTCGTTGCGGCGGGTCTTGTGTTCTTGGTTAGCGGAGTCTTGCTCGCGATTCGGGCGTCCCTCGCCATGGAGGACGGCGAGACCGAGCTTCCGCGCCGGGCGCCGCTCTGGCTCCGCTTGGGCTATGACCTGGGCGGGCTCACGATCGTCGTCGCGCTCGCGGCGCTTGGCTCCTGGATCGCGTTCGGTCCCGGGGAGCGGGTCTTCACGGGGACCGGGGCCATCATCCCCGGATCGATTGGCGGAATGGTCGGCCGCGCAATGTTCGGCTTCGGGGCCATCGTGACCTGGATCTATGTCGTCGCAACGGTCGTGTCCCGCGTCCGCAAGTACATCGGATCGGCACGGGTCTGACCGCCTGCGGCGTGTCTCCGCGAGAAGCGGGCGCCGCATCCTCGGCCCGGGGCTGCGGTTCGCCCGCCCCAATGGGCTGCGGCTCCTGCATCAACCCTTTCTGCTTCCGACCCGAATACCCGTTCACGCGCGCCGCGGCCGTGAACCCGTTCGCGCGCGGGGGCGACCAATCTGACGGCGAGAACGGCGCGTGCCCGCATGCGCCGATGAGGTGGCACGACGATGAACCAGATGGAGCACTCCCCATGAAGTCTCGTACCGAAGTCCGGGGCGCCGCATCGACGGGTTCTCGCCGCTTGCCGTTGCTGAGTCCGGCAGGTCTGCGAACCGCGTTGATGGCCGCCGCCCTGTTCCCCATGACTCCGGCGCTCGCGCAGGACGTCCCCTTGCGGCCCGGCGAGGCCTTCGTCACCCGCTTCTCGGGCGTCACCGGCGAGGGCGCCCAGGCCGCGATCGACCTCAACGGCACGGTCGGCAGCATCATCGACCTGCGCAGCCCCGGCCAGCCGCCGCAGGGCCAGCACTGGATCGACGAGCCGCAGCGCCGCCCGGTCACGGCCGGCGAGATCGGCCAGGTGTTCGGCGTCGCCTTCGACGGCGAGAACGGGCCGAACATCTACGTCACGGCCACGGCGGCCTTCGGCCTGCACCGCACGCCCGACAATTCCCAGTGGATGCCCGGCATGTTCGGACCCGGCGGTCCCGGCGCGATCTACCGGCTCGACCGCAATGCCGGCTATCGCCCGGTGCTGTTCGCGCAGGTGACGCTGAACGGCCGCCAGAACACCGGCGCCGGCCTCGGCAACATCGCCTTCGACCGCTGGAACAAGCAGTTCTTCGTCTCCGACCTCGAGACCGGCATGATCCACCGCATCCGCGTGGACGGCACCGATCTCGGCGCCTTCGACCACGGCGTGCAGGGCCGCGCCGGCTTCCTCGACATGGAGTCGAAGCAGCCGAAGAGCCTCGCCCCCATCGCCTTCGATCCGTCCTCGCGCGCGCTCATCGAGGATTGCCCGTCCGGCAATTTCTCCCAGTCGCCCGACTGCTGGAACCTGGCCGCTTCGGGCCGCCGCGTGTGGGGCCTCGGCGTGATGCGCAATGCGGAGACCGGCGAGACCCGCCTCTATTATTCGGTCTGGTCGAGCCCCGCCTTCGGCAATGCCGACTGGAACAACCTGCCGGACGACGAGAAGCGCAACTCGATCTGGTCGGTGCGCCTCGGTCCCGACGGCGGCTTCGACCTTTCGAGCGTGCAGCGCGAGTTCCTGCTGCCCGACTTCTTCGTCAAGCCCGAGGACGTGGCGCGCGCCGGCCACAGCCAGCCGGTGAGCGACATCTCGTTCGCGGCCTGCGGGCCGAAGCCCGTGATGCTGGTCGCCGAGCGCGGCGGCCTGCGCAATCTCGGCCTCTCGGCCGAGAACGCCTTCGCGACTCCGCACGAGTCGCGCTCGCTGCGCTACGAGTACGACAGCCAGAACGGCTGGCGCGCCATCGGCCGCTACGATGTCGGCACCTATGCGCGCAGCAAGGAAGGCCAGCCCTACATGCGGGCGAACTGCGCCGGCGGCGTCGCCTTCGGCTACGGCTACAATGCGAGCTATACGGGCATCTCCCAGCCCGACCAGTTCGTCTGGAACAGCGGCGACGCGCTCTGCTCGCCCGAGGGCCCGTGCAACATGCTCGGCGCCGAGGCCGCCCAGGCTGCCTCGCAGCCCGGCGTGCAGCAGGTCGCGGCCCAGCCTGGCCAGCCCGCGGTGCCGGACCAGGAAGGCGAGGAGCAGCAGGCCGACGACTCGCCCGTGAACGGCATCCAGGGGCTCGACGAGAACGCCTATGACGAGGTGGTGCCGCAAGGCGCCTTCGCCGAGGCCTCCGCGACCGAGCCCTATCCGTCCACCGGCCTCGCGCAGTCCTACATGATCGACACCGACATCAATGTCGGCGACGCCGGCGCGGTCGTCGAGGCGGAGCTCGCCCGCAACGACGCCACCCGCATCGGCGACGTGGCGATCCACCAGGTCTGCCCGACCCAGGCCATGGGCTTCGTGCCGCTGCCGCCGCCGCCCGTGATCGGCGGCCACGCGCCGGGCGTGAGCCACGCGATGTACGCCTCGCACGGCCGCGTGATGAGCCACCACCGCTTCGGCTCGCACGCGCCCGAGTTCAGCCACCATCGCTTCCGCTCGCACTACCGCTACTGGAGCCATCACCGCTTCGGCTCGCACGAGCGCAAGCGCAGCCACCACCGCTTCGGCTCGCACAATCAGCGTGAGAGCCACAACCGCTGGCGCTCGCACAGCCGGACGCTGAGCCACTACCGGTACTGGTCGCACAATCCGCACTGGAGTCACCGCAAGCTCGCGTCCCACGACCAGAAGCGCAGCCATCACCGCTGGGGCTCGCACAACCAGTCGCTCAGCCATTCGCGGCTCGGCTCCCACAACCCGTGGCTCAGCCACTCCCGGCTCGGCTCGCACAGCCGCTCGCTCAGCCACGTCCGGCAGGGCTCGCACAATCCGAGCCTGAGCCACGGCAAGTTCCAGTCGCACAACTGGGTCGTGAGCCACAGCAAGAAGGGCTCGCACACCTCGGCGCTCAGCCACAACCGCTCGGGCTCGATCAACCTGAACCACAAGCGCTGGGGCTCGACGCATTCGCAACGGATCAGCCTCGGCCCCGCCAAGGTGCACTCGCGCGCCGCGAGCAACCCGATCAAGGTGCACACGCGGGCGATCAGCGGGATCACCGTGAAGCCGCGTCCGATCGTGAAGCCGCGGCCGATCGTGACCCCGAAGCCGCTGGTGAAGCCGCGGCCGCTGGTCAAGCCGCGGCCGCAGTTCCAGCGGGCCCCGGTGCACACGCGTCCGCGTTCGCTGCGCCAGTCGGGCGGGCCCGGGCCGGTCATGGCCGGCCCCGGCTTCAGCCGACGCTTCTGACGAGACGGCCGGCGAGGGCGCTCTCTCGCCGGCCCCTTCCGTTGTCCGGACCCCGCATGAACCAGGTGATGTCATGACCCCGAACGAAAGCACCGCCGCGAAAGCCCGCCGGTCCGTGCGCCTGTCGCTTCTCTCCGTGCTGCTCGCCGGCGGCGCGCTGTGCGCGGCCGCGGCTGCGCGGGCCGAGGGCCTGCCGCGCCTCACCACGCACCAGGGCTATGTCGAGGACGTGAGCCGATCGAGCGGGCTCGCCATCGACGATCCGCTCGCCGTGTTCGGCTTCGTGCTCGGCGCCCTGCCCGAGACCGTGACGGTCTATCCGACCGAGAACTACTTCTATTTCAGCTTCGTCTACGACAAGGCGCGCTATGCCGGCAACATCCGCCTCGACAATGTCGATCGCGAGAAGGGCAAGGTGCACTTCGCCTATTTCGAGGAGCTCGCCGAGTGGAAGGACCAGCCGCCCGTGAAGCACACGCTGCTCGGCCAGGAGCACGGCGTCGCGGTCGAGAAGGTCGAGGACCTGGTCTGGAGGATCTCGTTCCGCGGCAAGACCGTCACCTTCCGGCTCAACGATCTGCGCGGCGTCAAGCCGCCCGCGACCGCGCTCGGGCCCGACGAGACCTATATCGGCCCGGTCTTCGACGACGCCGCGGTGCGCTTCTTCCTGGTCTACAACCGCAGGCTCGAGCTGTTCCACTACGTGCTGGACGAGACCGCGCCGGCGCCCGAGACCTACGCGGCCGCGACCATCACCGACCGCATCCTGATCGGCAACCGCACCGGCTTCGCCTACTACCGCGACCACAAGCGCGAGCGGAAGATCCTGATCGGCGTGTTCGAGGGCAACTCGCGCGTCAACAACGCCTTCGACGGCCCCTTCGACCAGCTCCCGGACAACTTCATCGAGGGCGATACGCTCCGCGACGCGATCCTCGCGATCGAGCCGAGCCTGAAGGGCAAGATCGACCGGTTCGGCTCCTCTCCGGACGGCGCCGACCGCTACCTGATCTCGCCCTACGCCCACTACCGCACCGAGGAGGATCTCCATCCCTTCCACGAATGCGCCACCAGCAAGGACGTCCCGGCCGAGGCCTATTACGGCTGCTTCGTGATCGACCCGGCGGCCGAGGAGCAGGCCATGCAGGAGGAGCCGCCGCCGGAGCCGGAGAAGAAGGGCAAGAAAACCGTGTCCACGGAGAGAAAGAACGCGAAGGCGGCCCGGGCCGCGAAGTAGTCCAATTGCAGCCGACGAACCGCGATCCGTCACGCGCTCTCAGGATGACGGATCCGGGGACTCGCGCGCACCGACCGGGCAGAACCCCTGCGCCGGCACCGCCAGCGCGGCGTTGAACTTGCTCGACAGGTTCTGGAACGCGACCAGCCCGGTCAGCTCGACGATCGCGTCGTCGTCGAAATGCGGCTTCAGCGCCGCGACGTGGGCGTCCTCGACGCCCGGCTCGGGGCGGGTCATCGCCTCGGCATAGTCGAGCGCGGCGCGCTCGCGCGCGTCGAACAGGGGGCTCTCGCGCCAGTGCGTCAGCGCCGCGACCTTCTCCAGGGCGACGCCGCGCTCGAGCAGCGTCGCCGAGTTGAGGTCGACGCAGAACGAGCAATGGTTGATCTGCGAAACCCGCACGGTGACGAGCGAGCGCAGCGCCGGGTCGATCGGCGACGAGCGGCGGTCGATCATGCCGTAGAGCACGGCGACCCCGAGGAACAGCCGCGGCGCGCGCGCCCACATGAGCGCCGACTCGAGCACCGCGCCGTACTTGCGCCGCTGGTTCCAGAAGAACGGCCTGAGATACCAGGGCGTGGCGGACAGCTCTTTCGCCGCGATGCGCATGGGCGTCCTCCGGGACATCAATTCCCCCGATACGTCGTGTAGCTCCACGGCGTTGCGAGCAGCGGCACGTGGTAGTGGCCTTCCGCCTCGGCGATGGCGAAGCGCACCGGCACCACGTCGAGGAACGGCGCCTCGGCGGACGCCGCGCCCGCCGCCGCGAAATAGGCGCCGATGTGGAAGGCGAGCTCGTAGCGCCCGATGCGCAGCGGCGCGCCGGCGATGAGCGGCGCCTCGGTGCGGCCGTCGGCGTCGGTGACCGCGTCGCCGAGCAGGCCGCGCGCGCTCACGCCGATCTCGGCGAGCTCGACGCGCACCCCGGCGGCCGGGCGGCCGTGGAGCGTGTCGAGCACATGGGTCGAGAGCCGGCCGTCGGTTTTCGGCGCGCCGGGCCCGTCCACCAGCGTGACGAGGCGCAGCCGCGTGATCAGGCCGATCTCGGCGAGCGCGGCCGCGAGCTCGGCCTGCGGATCGTTGTGCGTGCGCCGCTCGAACCGCTCGAGGATCGAATCGCGCGTGTGCCGCCGCACGCAGATGATGAACGGGAAGCCGAAGCGCGCGCGATAGGCGGCGTTGAGCCGCGCGAAGCGCGCGAACTCCGCTTCGCTCAGCCGGTCGAGGCCGAGCCCGCCTTGCTCCGCCTGCGAGGCGTCGGTGAGCGCACCCGCCCGCGCGACCTTGCTGCCGAGCTCCGGATGGCCGCGCACGAACCCGAGCTGCGTCTCGCGCGGCGCGGCCTGCACGGCCTGCAGCATCGCGGCGTGCAGCGCCGCCACGGTCGCGAAGGGGCGCTGCGCCGCGGCGGCCTCCGCGACCCAGGGCGCATGCTCGAACACCTCGCCGAGCGCCGCCACGAAATCCGCGGGCGGCAGGGCATTGAGCTGGTCGAGGGTGAGACGGGTCATGGCGGTGCGGAGTCGGGCCCCCGCGACCATCGCATGCGCCACCGGGCGCGCAAAAGGGCGGAGCCTTGTCCCTGCACGCCCCCAGGTGATCGCGCCGTCGCCGGATCCCAGTCCCCGTGGTTCTCCATTCGTTCTTTCTCGGCTCTCGGTGCTGTCCTAACTAGGACATCTGAGGCGGGAAATTAGGACGGGCTATTTCCCGCGTCGCCGCTGTTTGCGGGCGACGCGTTTTTTCTTGGCGGCTGGCTTCGGCTTTCGGGTCGGTGCCTTCGGGGGCGCGGCCACCTTTGGTCGCGCTTGGAAATGGCCGCGTCGTTAGCATCCTCGACGTACAGGTATTTGCGGCCCTTCTTATGCAAAATGTGAGCGTCGCCCTTGAACGAGCGAAGCTCAAATTCGTCATCCTCTTTCAGCTTGCAGTACCCCATGAACTCCAGAAAGGAGTCGGGAATTCCCGTGATATCGATGTAGTACCGCGACATTCAATTTACGCGGCCACCAAATCCTTTGCTGAGATCGCGTTGCGACGATCAAACGTTGGAATGGTTTCCCCGCGCCCCTTGTGCGTTTTCAACTCGTCAGCGAATTCCTCAATAGCATCTGCGTAAAATCGCAGGGCTCGGGTCGCAACCTGCAAAACTGCATCTTGCGATTCGGCCTCAAAACAAAAATAGGGCGCGGTCCCAGTTGCGGCAAGCCAGCGGCCATCACTGGCCTGTCGGAAATACACAATCGCGTTTTTCAGCTCAGCCACGGCACGCTCCCAATCTCCCCAGTTTGGGGACTATACACCAGAATATGTGGCTTTCATGCAACAATTCAAGCCAAATCGCGGCAAGGTGAAAACGCAGTGAAAGCCCAATGGTTCCGGTTAGTTACAACTGGAACCATTGGGGTTCAAGATCGCCCGCCCTCGATTGCGCGGAAGCGTCGCCGCCGTTGTGGGGCCGTCGTTTCGGGCCCTACCTGCACCTTGGACAGCGCGGCGTCGAGCAGGTCGCCAATCGTCCACGACCGATCCGTGATCCCGAGCGCGACGGCCGGGGTGGTCCGCAGGGCTTCGTGCACGCGGCACAGATTGTAGTGCGCGACGTACAGGCTCGGTCGTGTCCCGGCGGGTGGTGTAGCTGGGCGGTAGCGAAGCCGCTCGCGAAGCGCGCCCGCCAGACGGCGCCGTAGCGAGCGAGCGGCTTCGCGGATGGTCATCGATGATTCGCCGGTAGGATCGGGTTGCTCACACCAACCTGACCGAGGAACCACCGATGACCGACGAGATCATGAACCTTCGCGCGCTCGTCGAGAAGACCCCTGACGCCGATTTCTTGCGCGAGATGATCGGCTTTGCCGCCCAGCGGCTGATGGAGCTGGAGGTCTCCCATTTTTGAATCAGGACACTTGCCTCGGAATTCGGACAGCACCCGGCTCTCCGCGCCCTCATGGCAGGGAGGCCCAAATCGCATGGCCCCGACGCGGCGGCGCCGCGGGGATCGAACCTGGCTCTCCCGGGGCGCAACGCACCCTGCGCGCTCCGGGGGCGCCGCGCGTGATCGGAGAAAATCAACGATTTCGCGGGGAAAACCGAAGACTTGCTTGCGATTTTGCGGGTTCGGGGTCAATTTACGGCCCGACCGCCGATGCGCCGAACGCGCAACGGCCCGGTGTCCGGTGCGGGTTCCCGGGGGGAGCCCGCCTTTGCGCCTCGGATGGTTAGGTAGTTTCCCGCCCGGGGTCCTCCTTGAACCGCAGTCCGCCGTACGGCGACTAACCTCACGAGCCGACCGTCGGCAGCGATGCAAACGACCTCAGACGAAGTGCTGATCGGGCGTATCGCGGCAGGCGACAAGCTTGCGATGCAGGTGCTCTTCGCGCGCCATCACGTCCGGGTCTACCGTTTCGTTCTCAGGCTCGTCAGTGACCCCGGCGCCGCGGAGGATCTCATCAGCGAGGTGTTCCTCGACGTCTGGCGCCAGGCCGGGAAGTTCGAAGCGAGGTCTGCCGTTTCGACCTGGATCTTGGCGATCGCCCGTTTCAAGGCGCTGTCCGCTCTGCGGAAACGGACCGAGGAGGAGTTGGACGAGGAGCAGGCTGCGGCGATCGAGGATACGGCGGACGATCCCGAAGTCGCGATGCAGAAGAAGGACACCGGCGAGATCCTGCGTCAGGCTCTGACGCGACTTTCGCCGGAACATCGGGAGATCATCGATCTCGTCTACTACCACGAGAAATCGGTCGAAGAGGTGGCCGAGATCGTGGGGATCCCCGAGAACACCGTGAAGACGCGCATGTTCTACGCGCGGAAGAAGCTGGCGGAAGTGCTCAAGGCGGCAGGAATCGAACGAGGTTGGCCATGATGACGATGGAAAAGGCGCACGAGCGCGAGGAGATCGAGGCCCTTCTGCCTTGGCACGCGGCCGGCACGCTCGATCGCCGCGACGCCCAGCGCGTCGAGCAGGCGCTCGCGCGGGATGCCGGGCTCGCCCGCCAGTACGAGGCGGTGCGCGAGGAGCTGGTCGAGACGATCCGCTTCAACGAGCAGCTCGGCGCGCCGTCGGCGCGCGCGATGCAGAAATTGATGGCCGCCATCGAGGCCGACACCAGCGCGCGCACGCGGCGCGTCTCCTTCAATCTCGGCGCCTGGATCGCGGACCGCGTCTCCCAGCTCTCGCCGCGCACGCTCGCCTGGTCGGCGAGCGCCGCCGCCCTGGTGCTGATGCTGCAGGCCGGGATCCTGGCCGGCATGTATGTCGGCGACCGCGCCGGCCCCTCCGAGACCCAGCTCGCCTCCTACTCGACCGATGCCGGCACCAAGGCCGAAGGCGCCTTCGCGCTGATCAGCTTCACGCCGCAGGCGAGCGCCGAGGACGTGCGCAAGTTCCTCGAGACCAACAATTTCTCGGTGGTCGACGGCCCCCGCAACGGCCTCTACCGGGTGCGCGTGGCCGTGACCGGCCTGCCGAAGGCCGAGCTCGCCAAGGCCCTGCAGCGCCTCCAGGCCGAGTCCTCGGTGGTCCGCTCGGCGCTGCCGACGGAGTGAGATCGGCCGCGGCCGCCGGCCGCGGCACAAATTCGCCGGCTTGTCGCGTCATCTTTCACGTCTGGATGGAAGCCGGGCCGGAGGAAGAGTATGGGTCGGCCTTTCGCGCGCTCCTGCATCCTGCCCCTCGCGGCCGTGACCGCGACCGCCGCCTCGTTCGCGCTGGTGGCCGAGGGCTTCGCCCAGGGCATGACGATGCGCACGAGCCCCGGCCTCAGCCGCGGGCCCTCCATGAACATGGGCCCGACGCGCATTCCGGGCGGCATCGGCCGCATCCCCAACACGCATATCCCGAACACCCACATCCCCGACACCCGGCCGCGCATCCCGGGCCGCCCGCGCTTCCCGGGCGGGCCCGGCATCATCATCGCGATTCCGCCCGCCGGCGGCGGCGGCCCGCCGCCGACCGTCATCCTCGACGATGACGACGACCTGCCGCCGCGCCGTCCGCCGCCGCCGCGCAAGACCAGGCAGGCCGCGCCGTCGCCGAACCGCCCCGGCTTCATCGTGCCGCCGCCCGGCGAGCGGCGCCTGGTGCCGAACGAGGTGCTGGTCACGACCTCGGCCTCGCTCTCGCCGCAGGCCTTCGACGCGATCCTGCGGCGCCACCGGCTGACCCGCCTCGACACCCAGGACTTCGCCCTCACGGGCCGCCGCGTCCACCGGCTGCGCATCGACGCCAGCCGCTCGGTCTCCGCCGTGATCAACGGCCTGCGCGGCGAGACCCAGCTCGACCGCGCTGGCGCCAACTTCCAGTACGCCCTGCTGCAGGCCGGCGCCGCTGCGGCCGGCGACGCCGCCGGCGATCAGTACGCGCTCGCCAAGCTGCGCCTCACCGAGGCGCATGCGCTCGCCCGCGGCAACGACGTGCTGGTCGCGGTGATCGATTCCATGATCGACCGCGATCATCCCGACCTCGCGGGCGTGGTCGCCGACAGCTTCAACGCCACCGGCGCCGAGGACAAGCCGCATGCCCACGGCACCGGCATGGCGGGCGCGATCGCCTCGCAGGGACGCCTCACCGGCGCCGCGCCGGCGGTGCGCATCCTCGCCGCGAAGGCCTTCGGCGTCGCCGGCAAGGGCGGGGAGGGGACGACCTTCCACATCCTCAAGAGCCTCGACTGGGCCGCCGCCAAGGGCGCGCGCGTCATCAACATGAGCTTCGCCGGCCCGGCCGATCCGGAGCTGCGCGACATGCTGGCGGCGGCGCGCCGCAAGGGCGTGGTGCTGGTCGCCGCGGCCGGCAATGCGGGCCCGAAGTCGCCGCCGCTCTATCCGGCCGCCGATGCCAACGTGATCGCCGTGACCGCGACGGATTCGCAGGACCGCGTGTTCGCGCGCGCGGTGCGCGGCAAGCACATCGCGGTGGCGGCGCCCGGCGTCGACATCCTCGTCTCCGCGCCGGAGGCGAGCTACCAGCTCACCTCGGGCACCTCGGTCGCGGCCGCCCAGATCAGCGGCGTCGCCGCGCTGCTGGTCGAGCGCGGGCCGAAGCTCGACACCGACGGCGTGCGCAAGGTCCTGATGTCGACCGCCCGGGACCTCGGGCCCAAGGGCCCCGACCCGCAATACGGCGCCGGCCTCACCGACGCCTACCAGGCGCTCATGACCATCGCGCCGCCGCCCGTCACCGCCAAGCAGTAGCGCGGCGACGGCGTCACAAGAAATCTCTCGGCGTCATCCCGGCGCTCGCTCGCTTCGCTCGCTTGGCCGAAATGACGCTCCGAGTCCGGTTCGTGACGCCGTGGGCCACAGCCGACCTGGGTGCCGGGCATCCGCGTCTTCACTGCACGTCATCAAGAAGGATGGATGGCCGGGACAGGCCCGGCGACGAGGCATGCGGAGCGACCTCGCTTCCGATCTTTCTTTGCCGTTCGCGAATCCGGCCGCACTCATGAACCGCCTGCGCGAACGTCGCGACCAATGATCGTGCGCTTCTGGGATCCCGGTCGGCGCGTTCGCCCCCTTTCCACCCGCGCGCTGATCTGGCTGGCCCGCCCGGACCCATCTCCGGGCGGGCCGAGTCTTTTTTCACCCTCGCCAATGATCGGTAACCGGCTGGGGATCCGCGTGACATATATGCCGCAACCGTACGCCGATTCGTGCCGGAACTCGGCGCCGCCGCGCCTCGGCGTTGCCCCGCGCACCCGTGCTCGCCAGGATGACGCCGATTCCCGTCGCGAATGTCGGGTGAGGTGTCATGTCGAACCAGTCGGAGTTTCGCATCTCGGTCGAGACGATGCGCAAGTGGCACGCGCTCGCCGAGCGGCGGCGCGATCACTTCGTCGAGCTGCAGCGCAGCGGGCGCTGGCGCAAGTACTACAAGGAAGAAGCCTTCCTCGGGCAGATGCAGAGCGCCATGAGCGCTCCCGATGCCTGGGCCGAGCTCGCGGAGCGCGCCGGGACGCAGGAGCCGTCCGGGCAGCCGTGACCTTTCCGGGACGCGCCGCGGTCCTGTAGACTGGCGCGGGGCGAACCAAGAAAAGGTCATGCCATGAGACGCGCGATCGCGCTCGCGACGCTGTTGGCCGCGACATCTCCCGCGCTGGCGCAGGACGAGCCGCTCGTGCGGCGCGGCGAAACCCTGCTCACGCGCCACTGCGCCATGTGCCACGCGGTCGGCCGCACCGGCGCGAGCCCGCACGCGCAGGCGCCCGCCTTTCGCACGCTCTCGAAGCGCTACAAGATCGATGGCCTCGAGGAGGCGCTCGGCGAGGGCATCATCTCGGGGCATCCCGACATGCCCGAGTTCCGCTTCAGCGCCGGCGACGTCGGCGCGGTGATCGCCTTCCTCAAGGCCGTGCAGGAGCCCTGAAACCGCGGCATCACGCGATCGTGGCTGCCGCGGCGCCTTGGCGTGCCTTCGCGCGTGTGGTGAACTGCGCGCCGTCACGCCCGGATCCCTCATGAGCTTCATCAATCCGAACCCCTTCACGACGCGTCCCGAGATCGAAGGCACCTTCGGCGTCGTCGCCTCCACGCACTGGATCGCGACCGCGGTCGGCATGTCGATCCTCGAGCGCGGCGGCAACGCCTTCGACGCCGGCGTCGCGACCGCCTTCACGCTGCAGGTGGTGGAGCCGCATCTCAACGGGCCGGGCGGCGACGTGCCGATCCTGGTCCACGACGTGCGGCGCGGCCGCACCGAGGTGATCTGCGGCCAGGGCCCGGCGCCCGCCGGCGCGACCATCGCCCACTACCGCGGCCTCGGCCTCGACATGGTGCCGGGCACCGGCCTGCTCGCCGCCTGCGTGCCCGGCATGTTCGATGCCTGGATGCTGCTGCTGCGCGACTACGGCACGCTGCGGCTCGCCGACGTGCTCGCCCCGGCGATCCATTACGCGGGCCAGGGCCATCCGCTGGTGGAGCGCGCGAGCGCCACCATCGCGACCGTGGCGCCGCTGTTCCGCGAGCACTGGCCGACCTCGGCGGCGCTCTATCTGCCGCACGGCGAGGTGCCGAAGCCGGGCACGCTGTTCGCCAATCCGGCGCTCGCCGAGACCTACGCGCGCGTGCTGCGGGAAGCGGCGGGCGGCGACCGCGAGGCCGAGATCGAGCGCGCGCGCAGGGTCTGGTCGCAGGGCTTCGTCGCCGAGGCGATCGACCGCTTCTGCCGCACGCAGGAGCTGATGGACACGAGCGGACGGCCGCATCGCGGCGTGCTCACCGGCGACGACATGGCGCGCTGGCAGGCGCGCGTCGAGGCGCCGCTCGCCTACGATTACGGCCGCTACACGGTGTGCAAGGCCGGCGTCTGGAGCCAGGGCCCCGTGATGCTGCAGCAGCTCGCGCTGCTCGCGGGCTTCGCTCTCGACGGCCTCGACCCCGCCGGGCCCGACTTCATCCACTGGCAGGTCGAGTGCGCCAAGCTCGCCTATGCGGACCGGGAATCCTTCTACGGCGACCCCGACTGGGTCGACGTGCCGATCGAGACGCTGCTCTCCGACGCCTACAATGCCGAGCGGCGCCGGCTCGTCACCGACAAGGCCTCGCTCGAGTTGCGGCCGGGCTCGGTCGCGGGCTTCGGCGGCGTCGTGACGCTGCGGCGTGCCGAGGGTCCGCGCGCTTCGGTCGGCGCGCTCGGCGCCGGCGAGCCGACCGTCGGCCGGCTCGGCGAGGTGGTCGGGGACACGGTGCATTTCGACGTCATCGACCAGGCCGGCAACATGATCGCGGCGACGCCCTCGGGGAGCTGGCTGCAGTCCTCGCCCGTGATCCCCGGGCTCGGCTTCTGCCTCGGCACCCGGGCGCAGATGTTCTGGCTCGAGGAGGGCCATCCGGCCTCGCTCGCGCCGGGCAAGCGGCCGCGCACGACGCTTTCGCCCACCTTGGCGCTGCGCGACGGCACGCCCTATCTCGCCTGGGGCACGCCCGGCGGCGACCAGCAGGACCAGTGGACCACCCAGTTCTTCCTGCGCCACGTCCATGCCGGCATGAACCTGCAGGAATCGATCGACGCGCCGGCCTGGCACTCCGAGCACTTCCCGATCTCGTTCTGGCCGCGCACCGCGCGGCCCGGCGTGCTGGTGGTCGAGGGGCGCGTGCCGGCCGCGACCGTGCAAGAGCTCGAGCGCCGCGGCCACATCGTCGAGCGCGGTCCCGACTGGTCCGAGGGGCGGCTCACGGCCGCCGCGCGCGACGGCCGCCGCCGCCGCGCCGCCGCCAATCCGCGCGGCATGCAGGCCTATGCAGCGGGGCGCTGACTCCGGGAACGCGAGATTATGACCTGGTCGCTGATCGCGCGTGACAAGGGCCGCTTCGGCATCGCGGTGGCGACGCGCGCTTTCGCGGTCGGCGCGCTGTGCCCCTATGTCGAGTCCGGCGTCGGCGCGCTCGCGACCCAGGCGCTGGTCAATCCCTTCTACGGCGTCGAAGGGCTCGCGCTGCTGCGCGAGGGCCGCACGGCCGCCGAGGTGGTCGAGCGGCTGACCACGGCCGACGCCGGCCGCGAGCACCGCCAGCTTCACGTCATCGACGCGGCCGGGCGCATCGCGGCCCATACGGGCAAGGACTGCATCGCGTGGTGCGGCGATCTTCGCGGCGAGGACTTCTCGCTCGCCGGCAACATGCTGGCGGGCGCGCGCGTGCTGAGCGAGACCGCCGCGGCCTGGCGCGCGAAGGCCGCGCTGCCGTTCCCGCGCCGGCTGATCGCGGCCATGAGGGCCGGCGAGGCCGCGGGCGGCGACAAGCGCGGCCGGCAGTCGGCCGCGCTCAGGATCTGCGGCGAGGAGGCCTGGCCCGATCTCGACCTGCGCGTCGACGACCACGCCGACCCGCTCGCCGAGCTCGAGCGCCTGGAAGCCATGAGCCGCGAGCGCTTCGTGCATTTCGCCCGCTACCTGCCGAGCCGGCGCGACCGCGTCGGCGTCACCGACCGCGCCGTGATCGATGCCGGCATCGCGGCCGCGGTCGCCGCCGAGACCGACCGATGAGCGAGGCGCCGCTGCTGGTCGTCGAGGACCTGCAGGTGGTCTTCCACGGCGACGCCGGCCGCACCACCTACGCGGTCGCCGGCCTCGACCTCGTCCTCGGTGCCGGCCGCACGCTCGGGCTGGTCGGCGAGTCCGGCTGCGGCAAGAGCGTCACCGCGCTCACGCTGATGGGCCTGCTGCCCCGGGACTCGACCGAGATCGGCGGCCGCATCCGCTTCGCGGGCACCGACCTGCTGGCGCTCGGCGACGCCGAGCTGCGCGACCTGCGCGGCAACCGCATGGCCATGATCTTCCAGGAGCCGATGACCTCGCTCAACCCGAGCTACACCATCGGCGAGCAGATCATCGAGGCGCTGGAGCGCCACCGCGGCATGAGCCGGCGCCAGGCGCGCGCGCGCGCCATCGAGCTGCTGCGCCGGGTGCACATCCCCTCGCCCGAGCGCCGCATCGACGACTATCCGCACCAGCTCTCCGGCGGCATGCGCCAGCGCGCGATGATCGCCATGGCGCTCTCCTGCGAGCCCAAGCTGCTGATCGCCGACGAGCCCACGACCGCGCTCGACGTCACCATCCAGGCGCAGATCCTCGACCTGATGCGCGAGCTCAAGGCCGAGAGCGATTCCACGATCGTCCTCATCACCCACGACCTCGGCGTGGTGGCCGAGGTCTGCGACGAGGTCGCCGTGATGTATGCGGGCGAGATCGTCGAGCGCGCGCCCGTCGACGCGCTGTTCGCGCGCCCCGAGCATCCCTACACGATCGGCCTGCTCGGCTCGATTCCGCGCCTCGACCGCCGCACCGACACGCTCGCCGCGATCGAGGGCATGGTGCCGAGCATGGCGGCGCTGCCGGCCGGCTGCCGGTTCGCGCCGCGCTGTCCCTTCGCGTCCGAGCGGTGCCGGCGCGAGCGCCCGCCGGTGGTCGCGATCGATTCCGGACATTTGTCGCGCTGCTTCGAGGCGCCGCTCGAGAGGCTGGCGCATGATCTCGAACAGCGGGAGCCGGCTGTCGGAGACGATCATGCGCGATCGTGAGGGCGTGTCGTGAGCGCGCTGGTCGAGGTCGAGGGCCTGACCAGGCATTTCGTGGCGCGGCGCTCGGTCCTCGGCCGTCCGACCGCGCTGGTGCGCGCCGTCGACGGCGTCGATTTCACGGTCGCGCCCGGCGAGACCCTCGCGCTGGTCGGCGAGTCCGGCTGCGGGAAATCGACCCTCGGCCGGCTGGTGCTGCGGCTGATCGAGCCGACCGCGGGCCGCGTCCGCTTCGACGGCCGCGACGTGCTCGCGCTCGGCGGCCGCGAGCTGCGCGCCTACCGGCGCGAGGCGCAGCTCGTGTTCCAGGACCCTTACGCCTCGCTCAACCCGCGCATGACGGTCGGCGACATCGTCGGCGAGCCGCTCGCGCTGCACGACATCGTCCCGGCGGCGCGCCGGCGCGACCGCGTCGCCGCCCTCCTGCACCAGGTCGGCCTCGCGGAGGGCGCGGGGCAGCGCTATCCGCACGAGTTCTCCGGCGGCCAGCGCCAGCGCATCGCGATCGCCCGCGCGCTCGCGGTCGAGCCGCGGCTGATCGTCTGCGACGAGCCGGTCTCCGCCCTCGACGTCTCGATCCGCTCCCAGGTGCTCAACCTGCTGCGCGGCCTGCAGCGCCGCCTCGGCCTCGCCTACATCTTCATCTCGCACGACCTCGCGGTCGTGAAGCACATCGCGGACCGCGTCGCGGTGATGAATCTCGGCCACATCGTCGAGATCGCGCCGGCCGATTCCCTGTTCGCGGCGCCGCACCATCCCTACAGCCGCGCGCTCCTGTCGGCGATTCCGGTGCCGAACCCACGCGCCCGGCGCGACCGCATCCTGCTGCAGGGCGACCTGCCGAGCGCGCTCGCGCCGCCGCCGGGCTGCCGTTTCCACACCCGCTGCCCGTTCGCGGTCGACCGCTGCCGCCGCGAGCCGCCGCCGCTCGTTTTCGACCAGCGAAATCACGCGGTGGCGTGCCACCGCACCACCGAGCTGCCACCGGCCGACGTGGTGCCGCGCGAGACCGGCCGCTCGCCCGCGCTCGAGCGCCTGATCGCCGCCTTCGGCGCCTCGGCGGACGTGCGGGCGGCTTCCGGTGTTGATACAGTCGGGTCCACATCCGGAGCGCCGGATCCCGGACTGCTGAAGGGGATGCACTCATGACACCGACACGGCTTGCGGCCGCGGCCGCGCTCATCGCCTGCCTGACGGGCTCGGCTGCGGCCCAGTCGACCCTGCGCATCGGCCTCGCCGAGGATCCGGACGTGCTCGATCCGACGCTCGCCCGCACCTATGTGGGGCGCATCGTCTTCGCCTCGATCTGCGACAAGCTGTTCGACATCGACGACAAGCTCAACGTCGTGCCGCAGCTCGGCCTCTCCCACGAGACCTCCGCCGACGGCAAGGCCGTGACCATCAAGCTGCGGCCCAACGTCAAGTTCCACGACGGCGAGGCGCTCGACGCCGAGGCCGCCAAGTATTCGATCGACCGTCACCGCACCATGCAGGGCTCGTTCCGCCGCGGCGAGCTCGCCGAGGTGGACAGCGTCGACGTTGTCGATCCGCTTACCATCCGGCTGAACCTGAAGAAGCCGTTCGCGCCGCTCCTCGCCCAGCTCACCGACCGCGCCGGCATGATGGTCTCGCCCAAGGCCGCCAAGGAGGCGGGCGACAAGTTCGGCCTCAAGCCGGTCTGCGCCGGCCCGTTCCGGTTCGTGGAACGCGTGCAGCAGGACCGCATCGTGGTCGAGAGGTTCGCCGACTACTGGGACAAGGCCAATGTGCATATCGACCGGGTCGTCTATCGCCCGATCACGGATTCGACCGCGCGCCTCGCCAACCTCCAATCGGGCGGCCTCGACCTGATCGAGCGCCTGCTCGCGACCGACATCAAGGACGTGCGCGCCAACCCGAAGCTGCGCCTCAACGCGGCGCTCGAGCTCGGCTATCAGGGGCTCACCATCAATGTCGGCAACGGCGAGAAGGCCAAGAACCCGCTCGGCCAGGACCCGCGCATCCGCCGCGCCTTCGAGGCCGCGCTCGACCGCGCCGCCATCACCCAGGTCGTCTTCAACGGCGAGTTCGTGCCGGGCAACCAGTGGGTCTCGCCCGAGCACCCCTATTACGTGAAGAGCCTGCCGGTGCCGGGACGCGACGTCGCCAAGGCCAAGGCGCTGATCAAGGAGGCGGGCGTCGCCACCCCGATCACGGTGGACTTCATGGTGCCGAACAATCCCGAGACGCGCCAGGTCGCCGAGGTGATGCAGGCGATGACCGCCGAAGCCGGCTTCGACGTGAAGATCCGCGTCACCGAGTTCGCGACCTCGCTCAAGCAGGCCGAGGCCGGCGACTATCACGCCTACCTGCTCGCCTGGAGCGGACGCACCGATCCGGACGGCAACGTCTATTCCTTCGCGGCCTGCAAGGCGCCGCTCAACTACGGTCATTATTGCGGCAAGGAGGTGGACGAGGCGCTCACCGAGGCGCGCTCCGTCTCGGACGTCGCCAAGCGCAAGGCCGCCTACGAGCGCGCCGCCAAGAAGTTCCTCGCCGAAGGCTCGGTGATCTATCTCTATCACCGCAAGGTGCTGATCGCGCACACCGACAAGGTCGAGGGCTACAAGCAGCTCCCCGACGGCCTCGTCCGCCTGGTCGGGGTGAAGCTGAAGTAGGGTGGGTCAGCGCCGGCCGGAAGCAATGCCGCGCGACGTGTGAGCCCGATCCGGCGCGCCACCCACCGCCGCGAGTCGGAACGGTGGCTGGCGCCGCCTCGCGGCCAACCCACCCGACGTGTCTCCACCCCATGAGCACATGAGGCCATGCTCACCTTCCTCGCCAGGCGGATCGTCCAGCTCGTCCCGACGCTGTTCTTCGTGTCGGTGATCATCTTCTCGCTGCAGCAGCTGCTGCCGGGCGATCCGGCGCTGATCATGGCGGGCGAGGAGCGCGACCCGGAGGTGATCGCGCAGATCCGCGCCCAGTACCGGCTCGACCAGCCGGTGCCGGTGCAATACGTCTACTGGATCAAGGGCGTGCTCACCGGCGATCTCGGCGAGTCGATGCGCATCAAGGTGCCGGTGCTGCAGCTGATCGCCGAGAAGCTCCCCGTGACGCTGCAGCTCGCGCTGATGGCGATCGTGATCGCGCTCGCGGTCGGCATCACGGCCGGCATCGTCGCGGCCGTGAAGAAGGACACGGCCTGGGACTACGCGGCCAACATGGTCGCGCTCTGGGGCATCTCCACGCCGAACTTCTGGCTCGGCATCATGCTGATCTTCCTGTTCTCGGTGCAGCTCGGCTGGCTGCCGGCCTCGGGCTACGTGCCGTTCAGCCAGGACTGGAAGGCGAGCCTGGTCAGCATGCTGATGCCGGCCTTCGTGCTCGGCAACTCGATCGCGGCGATCCTGATGCGCCACACCCGCAGCGCCATGCTGCAGGTGC
>PQAH01000200.1 GCA_003105195.1 Bradyrhizobiaceae bacterium | reverse complement strand
TGCAGTTTCTGACACAGTAGGATTATTGCACCCTACGTGGGGCTCGAGCGAGACGTTGGCGAGGCCGCCGCGGAACCCGCCCGCGACGTTGCGGGCGCCGAGGAACTCGATCGTCTCGACATTGATCGAGCCGCCGAGGCCGGTCTGCAGCCCGCGCGGCCCGCGCGCGGTCGGGCCCTGCGCCTGCGCGCGACCCGCGACGACGGCGCCGAGGCCGGCGAGCGGCATGCGGCGGTCGATGCTCATGCGACGACCGTAGGGGAAGGCGCGCCGAAAAGGGAGCGCGTGATCACGGCATCAGCGCGAGGCCGACCGAGACGAGAAGCAGCACCGCGAAGGCGACATTGACCATGCGGGCGAGGCGCGGGGCGCGGAACACCCGGGTCAGGGCGACCCCGGCGAACAGCCAGGCGAGGTTCACGGCCGCGATGACGGCGGTGAGCACGGCGGTCTTGGTCGCGACGTCGGCGAAGAGGCTGCCGCGCACCAGCACGAAGCCCGAGAACAGCGCCGCCATGGCGGCGTAGCCCTTCGGGTTGACCAGGGAGAGGAACACCCCGCCCGCGAAGGTCGGCTGCCGGCGCGGCTCCGCCGCGTCGGTCAGCGGCGGCGCCATGGCGATGCGCACCGCGAGATAGACGAAATAGGCGGTCGCCGCCGCCACGACCAGCGGCGTCGCGCCGGGCAGCGCCAGCAGCAGGCCGGTGACGCCGGTGGCGGTCGATCCCATGACCAGCACCATGCCGGCGACGAGGCCGGCCAGGTAGCCGAGGCCGCGGCGCGCGCCGAAGGCGGCGCCGGTCGCCGCGAGGCTCAGGGTGTTCGGCCCCGGGCTGCCGGCGAGCGCCAGGGCGGCCGCGAGGAAGCCGAGGAGCCCGTCCACTCAGCGCCTCCCGCGGGCATGTCTGGTAGGATGGCTCATGGCCTCCATGCTGAACCCCGGCACGACGGCGCGTCTTGAACGATCGTGCGGCCCCGCCGCGAGCGACTGGATGCGGGTCGCCCCCTCGGGCGCGGGGCTGGAGCGGGTCGAGGCGCGCTTCGCGGGTCACGCCTTCGATCCGCACCGGCACGACACCTATGCGATCGGCTTCACGCTGGAAGGCGTGCAGTGCTTTCGCTATCGCGGGGCGCCGCAGCGCAGCCGGCCCGGCCGGGCCTTCGTGATCCATCCCGACGAGGTGCATGACGGCCACGCCGGGACGGGTGACGGCTTCCGCTACCGGATCATGTACCTGGAGCCCGGCGCCCTGCGGGACGCGATGGGTGCGGCGGGCGCACCGCTGCCCTTCGTGCGCGAGAGCGGCTGGTACCATCGCGCCCTCGCGTCGGCGATCGCGTCGGCGCTCGAGGATCTCGAGCGTCCGCTCGAAGAGCTGCAGCGCGACCAGATCCTGGTGGGGCTCGCCGATGCGCTCGGCGCGGCGGATCCCTCGCTGCCGCGCCGCCGTGTCGCGAGCCGGCACTGGCGCGCGGTCGCCCGCGCGCGCGAGCTGATCGACGCGCAGGTCGCGGCCGGCGTCGGCTCGGCCGCGCTCGAGGCCGCGACCGGGCTCACGCGCTACGCGGTGGCGCGGCACTTCCGCGCCTGCCTCGGCACCAGTCCCTACCGTTATCTCGTGATGCGGCGGCTCGACCGGGCGCGCGCGCTGATCCGGGCCGGCGTGCCGCTCGCCGAGGCGGCGCTCGCGAGCGGCTTCACCGACCAGAGCCACATGACGCGGCAGTTCAAGAAGGCCTACGGCCTCTCGCCCGGCCGCTGGGCGCTGATCTGCGACACCGGCTCGCATCAGGGGCCTGCCGCGCCCTTGGGCGAGAGAACATAGGCCGCGAGCCTGCCGGCGGAGTCCGGAGCGCCATTGATCACGGTGAGCCCGTAGCGCCGACCGCGAGCTCCTCGGGCAGAGGCACCGACGTCGCCGCCACCTCGATGCGGGTCTCGGCGCCGAAGGCCTTGATGACGTCGTTCAGGGCGGCGCGCAGGCTGCCGGCCGCATGGAGCCGGACCGGCTCCCGCGCGGCCGACGGCCCGGCGCTGGCGGCCATGATCACCATTGCGATCGCGGCGAGCCGCATGTCACGCCCCCGGCGTGGCGGCATTGGGGAAGAACAGCTGCTGGCCGTTCACCTTGAAGTCGGCGATCGCCTTCTGGCCCTCCGGCGAGACCAGCCAGTCGATGAAGGCCTGGCCCAGGTCCTTCTTCACGTGCGGGTGCTTCGCGGGGTTCACCAGGATCACGCCGTACTGGTTGAACAGGCGCTTGTCCCCCTCGACCACGATGGCGAGATCGCCGCGGTTCTTGAAGGCGAGCCAGGTGCCGCGGTCGGCGAGCACATAGGCGTTCGAGGCCGAGGCGGTGTTGAGCGCGGCGCCCATGCCCTGGCCGATCTCGCGGTACCACGGGCCCTTGCCGGCCGCGATGTCGATGCCGGCCGCCTTCCAGAGATTGAGCTCGGCCGTGTGGGTGCCGGACTTGTCGCCGCGCGAGATGAAGGTCGCGCCCTTGTCCTTGATGGCCTCGAGGGCGGCCGTGATGTCCTTCGCGCCCTTGACGCCGGCCGGGTCGCTGCCCGGGCCGATCAGGACGAAGTCGTTGTACATCACGGGAAAGCGCTTCACGCCGAATCCCTCGGCGACGAACTTCTCCTCCGGTCCCCGGGCGTGGACGAAGACCACGTCGGAATCCCCGCGCCGCCCGGTATCGAGGGCCTGGCCGGTCCCCTGGGACACCACCTTCACCTCGATGCCGGTCTTCTGCTTGAAGATCGGCAGGATGTGGCCGAACAGGCCGGTGTCGTTGGTCGAGGTGGTGGACGACACCACGATCGACTTGTCCTGCGCCAGGGCCGGCGCCGCGACGACGGTTGCGAGTGCGATCGCCAGGACGAGAAGGTGTCGCGGTTTCATCGAGTTTCTCCGTGCGTTCGAGATCAAAGGACGAGGTCGCCACGCAGAAAAGCGCTGCCCTCGGGCGTGGCGGGCGATGAGAAGAACCGTGCGGCCGGGGCGTGTTCGATCATCCGGCCGGCCACGAGGAAGGCGACGTCGCCCGCGAGCCGGCGCGCCTGGCCGAGGTCGTGAGTCGCCATCACGATCTTCACGCCGGATTCGGCCGTCGCGCGCACGATCTCCTCCACGGCCTTGGTGGACGCGGGATCGAGGCTCGCGGTGGGCTCGTCGAGGAACAGCACCTCGGGATCGCGCGCGAGCGCGCGGGCGAGCGCGAGGCGCTGCTGCTCGCCGCCCGAGAGGCGCCGGGCCGGGCGGTCCGCGAGATGGGCGAGGCCGACGCGATCGAGCAGGGTGGCGATCCGCTCCGGCCGCACCGCGCGCCTGCCGGCGCGCGAGGCGAGCGCATAGGCGACGTTCTTCGCCGCGCTCCGCCGCAGCATCATGGGCCGCTGGAACACCATGGCGCGGCGCGCACCGTCCGGATCTTCGTGCCCGCCCCAGGTGATGCGGCCGCGGCTCGGGGCGAGCAGTCCCATCCCGAGCCGGATCAGGGTGCTCTTGCCGGAGCCGTTCGGCCCGATCAGCACCGTCGGCGCGCCGGCGGCGAGCGACAGCGAGACACCATCGAGGATCACGAGGTCGCCGACCTGGAGGTTGACGGCGTCGAAGACGATCGGCAGGTCGGTCGCGGGCGCGCGCATCATCAGCCGGCCCGGAGCTCGCCGACGCGCCGCACGCCCCAGGCCGCGGCATTGACCGCGAGGATGATCGCGATCAGCACCATCCCGAGGCCCATCGCGAGCGGCAGGTCGCCCTTGGAGGTCTCGAGCGCGATCGCGGTGGTCATGGTCCGCGTGAAGCCCTCGATGTTGCCGCCGACGATCATCACGGTGCCGACCTCGGCGGCCGCGCGCCCGAAGCCGGCCAGCAGGGTGGTGACCAGGCTGAAGCGCGCGTCCCAGAGCAGCGTGGTCACCCGGCGCGCCGGGCCGATGCGCATGGCGGTGAGCTCGTCGCGATATTCGAGCCAGAGATCCTCGATGGTCTGGCGGGTCAGCGCCGCGATGATCGGCAACACCAGCAGCGCCTGGGCGATGATCATGGCGCGGGGCGTGAACAGGAGCCCGAGGGCGCCGAGCGGTCCGGAGCGCGAGAGCAGCAGGTACACCGCGAGGCCGACCACCACCGGCGGCA
>PQAH01000199.1 GCA_003105195.1 Bradyrhizobiaceae bacterium | reverse complement strand
GGAGCCGCGGGTGCTTCGGCCTTGGGCGCCTGGCGCGCGGCGGTCGGCGACTCGGCGGGTTTCGCCGGCGCCGGCGGAGCCTTTTCGGGCGCAGCGGCGGCCTGTGCGGCGGAGGCCGCGGATTTCGGATCCTCGCCCTCGCCGGCCAGCACCGCGATCAGCTGGTTGACCGGCACGTCCGCAGTGCCTTCCGGCACCAGGATCTTGGCGAGCACGCCTTCGTCGACCGCCTCCACCTCCATGGTGGCCTTGTCGGTCTCGATCTCGGCGATCACGTCGCCCGGCTTGACCGCCTCGCCTTCCTTCTTGAGCCACTTGGCGAGGTTGCCCTTCTCCATGGTGGGCGACAGCGCGGGCATCAGGATGTTGATCGGCATGGCGGTCTCGTGTCTGAAACGCGGCCGGAAACCGGCCCCTCAGGGGCCGTCCTTGATCTCGGTGGTCGAGGAGACGCCCTCCTCGGGCTCGCGGATCGCGGCCTCGAAGGCGGCGCGGATACGGTCCAGCGCCTCCTGCTCGCTGCACACCTTGTCGTGCGCATAGAGGCGCGTGACATGGCGCGTGACGTCGACGAACAGCAGCCCCCAGGCGGCAGGATCGTCGAAGGCACGGCGCAGCGAGACGTGCAGCTCGCGGTTCTGCACGGCGGCGCGCAGCACCTCGTGCGCCTCCGTCTTCACCGACGGCGGAATATTGAGCGCGTTGTAGCGGACGGCCATGTTGAACCTCAGCGGTAGCAGACCGCCTTGGCGGCATCGACCACCTCGGCGACGGAGGGAAGCGTAAGCTTTTCGAGATTGGCCGCATAGGGCATGGGCACGTTCTTGCCGGACACCCGCGCGACCGGCGCATCGAGCCAGTCGAAGGCGTGCTCCATCAGACGCGCCGCGATCTCGGCGCCGACGCCCGACTGCTGCCAGCCCTCCTCGACCACCACGCAGCGGCCGGTCTTCTTCACCGACTCGATGAGGGTCTCGGTATCCATGGGGCGCAGCGTGCGCAGGTCGACCACCTCGGCATGGATGTGCTTCTTGGCGAGCTCCTCGGCGGCCTTGAGCGCGTAGGTCATGCCCATGGACCAGGCCACGATGGTGACGTGCTGGCCGGGCCGCACCACCTTCGCCTTGCCGATCGGCAGCACGTAGTCGTCGAGCTTCGGCACCGGGAAGGAATGACCGTAGAGGATCTCGTTCTCGAGGAAGATCACCGGATTGGGGTCTCGGATCGCGGCCTTGAGCAGGCCCTTCGCGTCCGCCGCCGTATAGGGCGCGATCACCTTCAGGCCCGGGATGTGCGAGTACCAGGCCGCATAGTCCTGGCTGTGCTGGGCCGCGACCCGCGCGGCCGGGCCATTGGGGCCGCGGAACACGATCGCGCAGCCCATCTGGCCGCCCGACATGTAGAGCGTCTTGGCCGCCGAATTGATGATCTGGTCGATCGCCTGCATGGCGAAGTTGAAGGTCATGAACTCGACGATCGGCTTCAGGCCGGCGAGCGCCGCGCCGACGCCGAGGCCGGCGAAGCCGTGCTCGGTGATCGGCGTGTCGATCACCCGCGCGGCGCCGAACTCCTGCAAGAGCCCCTGCGTCACCTTGTAGGCGCCCTGATACTCGGCGACCTCCTCGCCCATCACGAACACGTCGCCGTCGCGCCGCATCTCCTCCGCCATGGCGTCGCGCAGCGCCTCGCGCACCGTCATGGTCACCATCTCGGTGCCTTCCGGCACCTCGGGCTCGGGCTCGGCCTCGGGCTTCGGCGGCGAGGCCACTGCGGACGGCGCCGCCGGTGCGCGCGCGGCCTCGGGCTCGGCTTTCTCGGCGGCCGCGGGCGGCGCCGATTCGGCCGCCTTCTGCGCCGCCGCCGGCCGGCCGCCGTCCTTCATGGCGGCGGCGTCCTCGCCTTCGCTGAGGATCACGGCGATCGGCGTGTTCACGGCGACGTCGGCGGTGCCTTCCGGCACCAGGATCTGGCCGAGCGTCCCTTCGTCGACCGCCTCGACCTCCATGGTCGCCTTGTCGGTCTCGATCTCGGCGATGACGTCGCCCGACTTGACCTTGTCGCCCTCCTTCTTCAGCCACTTGGCGAGGTTGCCCTTCTCCATCGTGGGCGAGAGCGCGGGCATCAATACTTGGACCGGCATGGACGTCCTACCTCGCTACCTGGCGATCCGGTGGAGATTGGTGGCGACCGATGTGGCCGCAATCGCCACCAGAAGGCAAACGAAGAAGGCGACGAACGCCTTGTTGACTCGCGCCGCATGCGCGGCCGCGACGCCTCCGAGACGGCGCGCCGCGAACGGCCAGGCCACCACGGCGAGCCAGCGCGTGCGCCCCTTCCCGATCGCCGCCAGCGTGCGCCCGTAAGCGACGGCGGCGAAGATCCAGCACGCGGCTGCCCCGGCGAAGCCGAGACAGGCGAGCACCGTTGCGACGGTGGCCATGGCGCTCCCCGGCTTCAGCGGACGACGTCCGTCCAAAGCTCCGCGGGATCGGGCTCCGGATCGTTGGTGGCGAACTCGGCGGCCTCGTTGACGATGTCGCGGACCTGGGCGTCCACCTTCTTCAGCGCCTCCTCGCTCGCCCATTTCCTGGCCAGCAGCCGACCGCGCACCTGTTCGATCGGGTCGTTCTCGGAGCGGACCTTCTCG
>PQAH01000198.1 GCA_003105195.1 Bradyrhizobiaceae bacterium | reverse complement strand
CACCAGATCCCGGCCTGGTACGGCCCGGACGACAAGGTGTTCGTCGCCGAGACCGAGGACGAGGCGCTCGCCGAGGCGCTCGCCTACTACGTCGTCAACGACGTGCTCACGCCCGAGGAGGCGGAGGCGATCGCCAACGACCCGGGCAAGCGCGCCGGGTTCCTGACGCGCGATCCGGACGTGCTCGACACCTGGTTCTCCTCGGCGCTCTGGCCGTTCTCGACGCTCGGCTGGCCCGACGAGACGCCGGAGCTCGCGCGCTACTACCCGACCCAGGTGCTGGTCACGGGCTTCGACATCATCTTCTTCTGGGTCGCCCGCATGATGATGATGGGCATCCATTTCATGAAGGAGGTGCCGTTCGCCACCGTCCACATCCACGGCATCGTGCGCGACGAGAAGGGCGCCAAGATGTCGAAGTCCAAGGGCAACGTGGTCGATCCGCTCGACCTCATCGACCGCTACGGCGCCGACGCCCTGCGCTTCACCATGGCGGCGCTCTCGACCCACGGCCGCGACGTCAAGCCGAGCCCGGCGCGCATCGAGGGCTACCGCAACTTCGCGACCAAGCTCTGGAACGCCGCGCGCTTCGCCGAGATGAACGGCTGCGCCGCCGTGCCGGGCTTCGACCCGAAGGCGGCCGGCGAGGTGCTCAACCGCTGGATCGCCCACGAGCTCGCCAAGGCCGCGCGCGAGGTCACCGAGGCGATCGAGGCCTTCCGCTTCAACGAGGCGGCCGCCGCCGTCTACCGCTTCGTCTGGAACGTCTATTGCGACTGGTATCTCGAGCTCGCCAAGCCCGTGCTCACCGGCGCCGACGGCACCGCGAAGAGCGAGACGCGCGCCATGGTCGCGCATGTCCGCGACGAGATCCTCAAGCTGCTGCATCCCTTCATGCCCTTCGTCACCGAGGAGCTGTGGGGGGTCACGGAGCCCGGCCGCGCGTCCATGCTGGCGCTCGCGCCCTGGCCGCAGCCCGAGGGCCTCGAGGATGCGGAGGCCGAGAGCGAGCTCGGCTGGGTGGTCGACCTGATCACCGCGATCCGCTCGGTGCGCGCCGAGATGAACGTGCCGCCGGGCGCGCAGATCCCGCTGGTGCTGGTCGCGGCCGGCCTGCCGACGCAGGCGCGCGCCGGCCGCTGGAGCGCGTTCATCAAGCGGCTCGCCCGCCTGACGGAGGTGAGCTTCGCCGAGGTCGCGCCCACCGGCGCGGTGCAGCTCGTCGTGCGCGGCGAGGTCGCGGCCCTGCCGCTCGCCGGGATCATCGACGTCGCGGCCGAGCGCGCGCGCCTCGCAAAGGAGCTCGCCCGCGCGAGGGCCGACATCGCCCGCGTCGACGCCAAGCTCGCCAATCCGGACTTCGTCGCGCGCGCCCCCGAGGAGGTCGTCGAGGGCGAGCGCGAGAAGCGGGAGGACGCCGAGGCCCGCGTCGCCAAGATCGGCGAGGCGCTCGACCGGCTCGCCGGGCTCTGACACGCGCTCGCCCGGCCTTGACCGGGCCGGGGCGCGCTGCCACATCGCTCCCATGACTCTCCCGATCCGCGCCAACGACGCCGCCGTCCGCTCGCCGCTGGCCGACGAGGTGTCGCGCCGGCGCACCTTCGCGATCATCTCGCATCCCGACGCGGGCAAGACCACGCTCACCGAGAAGCTGCTGCTGTTCGGCGGCGCGATCCAGCTCGCCGGCGAGGTGAAGGCGAAGAAGAACCGCCGCGACACCCGCTCGGACTGGATGTCGATCGAGCGCGAGCGCGGCATCTCGGTGGTCACCTCGGTGATGACCTTCGAGTATCGCGACCGGGTGTTCAACCTGCTCGACACGCCCGGCCACGAGGACTTCTCCGAGGACACCTACCGGACGCTCACCGCGGTCGACGCCGCCGTGATGGTGATCGACGCCGCCAAGGGCATCGAGGCGCGCACCCGCAAGCTGTTCGAGGTCTGCCGCCTGCGCGACATCCCGATCGTCACCTTCATCAACAAGATGGACCGCGAGAGCCGCGATCCCTTCGATCTCCTGGACGAGATCGAGAAGACGCTCGCCCTCGACACCGCGCCGATCACCTGGCCGGTCGGGCGCGGCCGCGATTTCGTCGGCACCATCGATCTCGCGACCGGCGGCGTGCGCCTGCTCGACGGCGATGCCGGCCGCACCGGCCCCTTGCGCGAGATGTCGGTCGCGGCGCTCGCCGCGCTCAATCCCAATCTCGACGCGGCGGCGCTCGGCGAGGAGATCGCGCTGGCGCGCGAGGGCTGCAACGCCTTCGACCTGCAGGCCTTCCTCGGCGGCCACCTGACGCCGGTCTTCTTCGGCTCGGCGCTCAAGAACTTCGGCGTCAGCGACCTGCTCGACGCGCTCGCCGACCATGCGCCGCCGCCGCGCGCCCAGGACGCCGACCGCCGGCGGGTGGAGGCGCCGGAGGAGCGCATGACCGCCTTCGTGTTCAAGATCCAGGCCAACATGGATCCGAACCACCGCGACCGCATCGCCTTCGCGCGCCTGTGCTCGGGCCGGCTCACGCGCGGCATGAAGGTCAAGCACGTGCGCACCGGCAAGACCATCGGCCTGCACACGCCGCAGTTCTTCTTCGCCCAGACCCGCGCGCTCGCCGAGGAGGCCTTTGCGGGCGACGTGGTGGGCATCCCCAACCACGGCGCGCTGCGCATCGGCGACACGCTCACCGAGGGCGAGGACCTGAACTTCGTCGGCGTGCCGAGCTTCGCGCCCGAGATCCTGCGCCGGGTCCGGCTCGGCGACGCCATGAAGGCGAAGAAGCTGCGCCAGGCGCTGCAGGAGCTGGCCGAGGAGGGCGTGGTCCAGGTGTTCCGCCCGACCGACGGCTCGCCGCCGCTGGTCGGCGTGGTCGGCCCGCTGCAGCTCGACGTGCTGGTCGACCGGCTCGACCGCGAATACGGCATCGCGATCGCCTTCGAGACGAGCGAATGGCAGCTCGCGCGCTGGATCCGCTGTCCCGACAAGGCGCGCCTCGCCGAGTTCATGGCGGCGCACCGATCGGCGCTCGCCGAGGACCTGGACGGGGACGCGGTCTGCTTGTTCCGCTCCGCCTTCTACGTGGACTACACCCTGCAGAACTGGCCCGGCGTGACCTTCACGGACATCAAGGACATCCACGCCCACAACAAGATCGCCTGAACGGGGGGCTCTGAACCGGAGGGCGCCGGCGGGCGACCAAGGCAGGGACCGACCGAGGTTGAGCCATGTCCAAGGTGCTGATCTTCATCCTGAGCCTGGGCGTTCTCGTCGCCATCGCGATGGCCGGGGCGGCGCTGGTCTTCGGCTACACGGCCATGATCGTGATGGGCTTTGCGGCGTTCCTGGTGCTCGGCGTGGTCGGCTGGCTGGTCAGCGAGTTCGGCTGAGTGTCCGGCGGGCCCGCCCGAACGGCCTGCTGAGAAAGCGCGATCCTTTCAGTCCGTAGCGCCACGGCTGGTCGACCGCCTTGCTGATGCCGATGCGCGGTCCCGTCACGATCTCGACGTCCGTTTGGGGCGCGCCGAGCCAGAACGGCGGCCGGTCCAGCGCCAGGCCGTCATGCGCCCGCGTGATCGCGAGCGCCTCGCACAGCCGCCCGGGCCCCGCGCAGAACAGGCGCGCGTCCTCGAGCCCGCGTCGCTTCCGCATGACCTCGAGCCCCGCCGTCGGCGCCAGCGCCCGGATCAGCACCGCCGAGGCGTCGCCTTCCGGTCCGCACACGAAATTCACGCACCAATGGAGGCCATAGGAGCGATAGACATAGGCCCGTCCCGGCGGGCCGAACATGGCGGCATTGCGCGGCGTCCGCCCCCGATAGCCGTGCGCGGCCGGGTCCTCGTGATCATAGGCCTCGACCTCGACGACCGTGCCGCCGACCCCGTCCACCAGGAAGGTCGCGCCGATCAGGGCGGGCGCCACCTCGTGGACGCTTCGGTCGAAGAAGGAGCGGTGCAGCTGGCGCGGACGCGGCATCGGGCGGACCCACTCAAGGACCTGCGGGGGCCCGGCGCCGGGCAACGGCGCCGGGCCCGCAGGGAGGCGGACGAGATGCAACCCTGGCGTTCATATTCGGAATCTGCTAGAATTTTGAGGCTTGCGGAGACGCATCACATGTCAGAGGCCGCACACAACGTCGAGGTCCTCAAGGAAGCCTACCGTCGATGGAGCGAGAGCCGCGGCGGAAGCGTCGATCACTGGATGGGCATCTGTGCCGCCGATATCCGCTTCGGCTCTCTCGCCAAGGGCATGCAGGGCGCCGAATACATGACCGCCTATGACAGCCGCGACGCGCTCGGCGAATATTTCGCTGGGCTCGGGCGCGACTGGGAGATGCTCGAATTCGTCCCCGAGCACTTCGTGGCGCAGGGCGACCGGGTCGTGATGCTGGGCCGCTGCGCCTTCCGTCACCGGCACAGCGGGAAGGTCGTGGCGTCGCCCAAGGCCGATGCCTGGCGCTTCGCCGGCGGCAAGGCGATCGAGTACTACGAATACTACGACACCGCGCAGGTGGGCGCCGCCGTCGGCTGACGCCGGCCCGCGGTCGCGCGCCTCGGCTCGCCGTGCAGCAAGTGTGCGGTGCAAAGCCGGCGAAGCGGCGCACCTCCCGCAGAATTGCTGTGGCGGTACGGCAACACGTTAACAACATTTCAGTGACGTTCGCCGGCGCCGGTTTGAGCGCCGCGATTCCGCCATACAACTTCACGAGATCGGTCGGGATGCCAAGCAGTTGTGGCATGCGTTGCGAATGTCGGGCGGGAAAGCCGGCTTCGACAATGCGCGGCTTCGACAGCGTGGCTTGGCTCCTGACGGCGGTGCGCCGGGCATGGGGCTTCGCGTTGGATACGGTCCGCAGGACCGCGTGTGTGAGTGAGACGCCGGGGGCAGTTGGCGTATGGACGCGAAAACCAACTTCAAGGCGAGGCTGCCGAGCCGTCATGTGACGGAGGGCCCCGAGCGCGCGCCCCACCGCTCCTTCTACTATGCCATGGGGCTCACCACCGAGCAGATCCACCAGCCCTTCGTGGGGGTGGCGACCTGCTGGAACGAGGCCGCGCCCTGCAACATCGCGCTGATGCGCCAGGCCCAGGCGGTCAAGAAAGGCGTCGCCTCGGCCGCCGGCACGCCGCGCGAGTTCTGCACGATCACGGTCACCGACGGCATCGCCATGGGCCATGCCGGCATGAAGGCCTCGCTGCCCTCGCGCGAGGTGATTGCCGACTCGGTCGAGCTCACCGTGCGCGGTCACGGCTATGACGCCCTGGTCGGGCTCGCCGGCTGCGACAAGTCGCTGCCCGGCATGATGATGGCCATGTGCCGCCTCAACGTGCCGTCGATCTTCATCTATGGCGGCTCGATCCTTCCCGGCACCTTCAAGGGCAAGCCCGTCACCATCCAGGACGTGTTCGAGGCCGTGGGCCGCCATTCGGTCGGCACCATGTCGGACGAGGATCTCGGCCAGCTCGAGCAGGTGGCGTGCCCCTCGGCCGGCGCCTGCGGCGCCCAGTTCACGGCCAACACCATGGCGACCGTCTCCGAGGCGATCGGCCTGGCGCTGCCCTATTCGGCCGGTGCGCCCGCGCCCTACGAGATCCGCGACGCCTTCTGCATGACGGCGGGCGAGAAGATCATGGTCCTGGTCGGGGAGCAGATCCGGCCGCGCGACATCGTGACCCGGAAGGCGCTGGAGAATGCGGCCGCGGTGGTGGCGGCGTCCGGCGGCTCCACCAATGCGGCGCTGCATCTCCCGGCGATCGCTCATGAATGCGGGATCGCCTTCACGCTGGCGGACGCCGCCGAGGTGTTCAAGCGCACCCCCTATATCGCGGACCTGAAGCCGGGCGGCCGTTATGTCGCCAAAGATTTGTTCGAGGCTGGCGGCGTCCCGTTGCTGATGAAGACGCTGCTGGACCACGGCTTCCTGCACGGCGAGTGCATGACCGTGACCGGGCGAACCATCGCCGAGAACCTGAAAAGCGTGAAGTGGAATCCGGAGCAGGACGTGGTGCTTCCCGCCAACAAGCCGCTGTCCCCGACCGGCGGTGTGGTCGGCCTCACGGGCAACCTCGCGCCCGAAGGCGCGATCGTGAAGGTCGCCGGCATGGAGAATCTCCGCTTCACCGGCCCGGCGCGCTGCTTCGACGGCGAGGAGGCCTGCTTCGAGGCCGTTAAATCGCGGAGCTACCGGGAAGGCGAGGTGCTGGTGATCCGCTACGAGGGGCCGAAAGGCGGTCCCGGCATGCGGGAGATGCTTGCGACCACCGCCGCCCTCTACGGCCAGGGGATGGGCGACAAGGTCGCGCTCATCACCGACGGGCGCTTCTCGGGCGCCACCCGCGGCTTCTGCATCGGCCATGTCGGCCCGGAGGCCGCGGTCGGCGGGCCGATCGCACTCCTGCGCGACGGCGACACGATCACCATCGACGCCGTGGCCGGGACGCTCCACGTCGAGCTGCCGGACGCGGAGCTGGCGAAGCGCAAGCGCGACTGGACCGCGCGCGAGAACGACTTCGCCTCCGGATACTTGTGGAAATATGCCCAGCAGGTGGGTTCGGCCGTGAACGGCGCCGTGACCCATCCGGGCGGAGCCGCCGAGAAGCAGTGTTATGCGGATATCTGACGGCATCGCCGCTGCGGCCGTGGCCGGCTTCGCGCTGCTCGCGCCGGCGCTCGCCCTCGACGGCACGCGCACGCCGCCCAATGCGGTGGTCGCGGACCCGGACCGCCCGATTCCGCCGCGCGGCATCGGCACCGAGCCGCCGACGCTGACGCCCTTCGAGGCGTTCCGCTCCGGCACGCGCGCCTTGCGCGCCGGCGAGATGGACAAGGCCGTCACCTCGCTCGAATACGCCGCCGAGCAGGGCCACCCGGCCGCCCAGTGGAAGCTCGGCCGCATGTATGCGGACGGCGACGGGGTGAAGCGCAACGACCTGCGCGCCTTCGACTATTTCAGCCGCATCGCCAACGCCCATGCGGACGACCACCCGTCCGGCCCGCAGTCGCGCTTCGTCGCCAGCGCCTTCGTGGCGCTCGGCCACTATTTCCGCGAGGGCATCCCCAACACCCGGGTGAAGCCGGACGTCACGCGGGCGCGGCAGATGTTCGCCTATGCGGCGTCCTATTTCGGCGACGCCGACGCGCAGTATCATCTCGGGCGCATGTATCTCGACGGCACCGGCGTGCCGAAGGACCCGCGCCAGGCGGGCCGCTGGCTGCAGCTCGCCGCCCAGAAGGGCCAGCACCAGGCGCAGGCCGTGCTCGGCTCCATGCTGTTCAAGGGCGATCTGGTGCCGCGCCAGGGCGCGCGCGGCCTGATGTGGCTCACGCTCGCCGCCGAGGCGCGCGCGCCCGAGGAGACTTGGATCGGCCAGCTCCACGAGGCCGCCTCGCGGCAGGCGACCGACGACGAGAAGGCGCTCGCGCTCGTCTACCTGGAGCGCTGGCTCAGGGGCCGCAGGGACTGAGCCCGCGGCCGCGCCGACCGCTCACGCCGCGAGCGCCAGCTCGGCCCAGACCGGGACGTGGTCCGAGGGCTTCTCCCAGGCCCGCACATGCTTGTCGATGCCGGCGGCGACCAGCCGGTCGGCGGCCTGCGGCGACAGCAGCAGGTGGTCGATGCGGATCCCGTGGTTCTTCTGCCAGGCGCCGGCCTGGTAGTCCCAGAAGGTGTAGAGCTCGGCCGAGTCGCTCACCGCCCGCACCGCATCGGTGAGCCCGCCATGCAGGAAGCCGCGGAAGCGCGCGCGGGTCTGCGGCAGGAACAGCGCATCTCCCACCCAGGCGGCCGGGTTGCGGGCGTCGTCGGGCGCCGGGATCACGTTGTAGTCGCCCGCCAGGACGAGCGGCTCCTCCAGCTTCAGGCGCTCGTTCGAATACTGAAGAAGGCGATCCATCCATTTGAGCTTGTATGGATATTTGTCCGTGTCCGGCGGATTTCCATTGGGCAGGTAGATCGACGCCACCCGCAGCGCGCCCTGCGGCGTCGAGAGCACGGCCTCCAGGAAGCGGGCCTGTGCGTCGCCGTCGTCGCCCGGCAGGCCCGCGGTCACCTCGTCGAAAGGAAATTTCGAGAGGATGGCGACGCCATTGAAGGTCTTCTGGCCGTGGACCGCGACATTGTAGCCGAGCGCCTCGATCGCCTCGCGCGGGAAGGCCTCGTCGACGCATTTGGTCTCCTGCAGGCAGACGACGTCCGGCTGGCGCGCCGCGAGCCAGGCCGCGAGGCTCTCGGTGCGCTGCTTGACCGAGTTCACGTTCCAGGTCGCGATGATCATGAGCCGGCCCGCCGTCGTCATTTCCGCGAGGGCCGCAGCATGCCCGGTTTTTCCCCGGGCGCAAAATCGCGCGCCCCGGCAAACGTCCCCGTGATCGGCGGCCGGAGGGATACGCAGCAAATCGCGGATATGCTAGGAAGATCGCCGAAGCGGCTGTCCCCGGCGCCATCCGGTGGGAGAGGGCTCGAACCGCGAGGGGTACCGGGCGGGGCGGCAGGTCCGGGCTGAAGCATCCGTGAACCGACGACGCACATTCCGGGTTGGCGCGGCACTCGTGCTGGCCATGGCGAGCGCTGCCGTGGCGACGCGCGGCGGCTGGACTCCCGTCGGCGCGCTCGCCCAGGCGCCGCAGCAACCGGCGCCGCGCGCGGTCCCGGTCGAGGTCGCGCAGTCGATGCGCCGCGCGGTGCCCGTGCAGTTCGACGCGATCGGCACCGTGACGCCGATCCGCAGCGTCGCCATCAAGGCGCGGCTCGAGACCGTCGTCACCGATGTCCATTTCGACGACGGGGCCATCGTGAAGGCAGGCGACCTCCTCTTCACCCTCGACAGCAGGCAGCTCGCGGCGCAGATCCGCCAGGCCGAGGGGGTGGTGGCGCGCGACCGGGCGCAGCTGGAAGCCGCGGAGCGCGACCTCAAGCGCCACGGCGAGCTGGTCGCGCGCGGCGCCAGCACCACGGTCAATCTCGACAATGCCAGGACCCAGGTCGACGTGCTCGCCGCGACCCTGAAGGCGGACCAGTCCGCCCTCGACAGCCTCCAGGTCCAGCTCAGCCATACCCGGATCCACGCGCCGATCTCCGGCCGCGCCAGCGCGGCCTCCGTGAAGGCCGGCAACTTCGTGCGCCCGGCCGACGCGGCGCCGCTCGCCACCATCAACCAGATGGCCCCGGTCTATGTGGCCTTCGCGGCGCCGCAGCGCCTGCTCGCCGGGATCCGCGCCGCCGTCGCGGCGGGCACCGCGAAGGTCGAGGCGAGGGTCGGCGGCGAGGGACCGCCGGAGAGCGGGCGGGTCGCGATGATCGACAACACGGTCGACGCGACCACCGGCATGGTCACGGTCCGCGCCGTCATGGACAACGCCGACGAAAGCCTCTGGCCCGGGACGCTGGTCAACACCAGGCTGACGCTGCGCGTCGAGGAGGCGGTCACGGTCCCGGTCGCCGCCGTGCAGCGCGGCCAGGCCGGCACCTTCGTGTTCGTCGTCCGCGACGGTGCCGCGCTGGTGCAGCCCGTCACGGTGGCGCGCAACTTCGAGGGCCTCGCGGTCATCGCCAAGGGCCTCGAGCCGGGCGTGACCGTCGTCACCGACGGCCAGCTGCTGCTCGCCAACGGGACGCGCGTCCAGCCGCGCCCTTCGAGGTCGTGATGACGCTCTCCGAAGCCTGCATCCGCCGCCCCGTGATGACGACGCTGCTCACGGCGTCGATCATCGTGTTCGGCGCCTTCGCCTACCGGCTGCTCCCGGTCTCGGCGCTGCCGCGCGTCGACTTCCCGACCATCGAGATCACCGCGACCCTGCCGGGTGCCAATCCCGACACCATGGCGGCCTCGGTCGCCTCGCCGATCGAGCGCCAGCTTTCCACCATCGCGGGCATCAGCTCGATGACGTCCTCCTCGTCGCTCGGCACGACGCGGATCACCATCCAGTTCGACCTCAACCGCGACATCGACGCGGCCTCCCTCGACGTGCAGACCGCGCTCACCATCGCGCAGCGCCGCCTGCCCGTGGAGATGACCACGCCGCCGAGCTTCCGGAAGGTGAACCCGGCGGAATTTCCGGTCCTGTTCATCGCCAACGTCTCGGCGACGCAGCCGCTCTCCACGGTCCACGAATACGCCGACACGGTGCTGGCGCAGCAGATCTCGCAGATCCCGGGCGTCGCGCAGGTGCTGGTCTACGGCGCGCAGAAGTTCGCGGTGCGCGTCCAGGTCGACCCGGAGGCGGCCGCGGCCCGCGGCATCTCGCTCGACGACGTGCGCACGGCGGTCGCGCGCGCCAATTCGAGCGTGCCGGTCGGCACCCTGACCGGCGCCCACCAGAACGTCACGCTGCAGGCGACCGGCCAGCTCGAGCGCGCCGAGGAGTACCGCAGCGTGGTGGTGGCCTGGCGCAACGGCGCGCCCGTCAAGCTCGACGCGATCGCGCGCGTCGTCGACAGCGTCGAGAACGACAAGATCGCGAGCTGGTACAACGACCAGCGCTCGATCGTGCTCGCGATCCAGCGCCAGCCCAGCGCCAACACGGTCGAGGTGGTCGACGCCATCCGCGACCGGATGCCGGGCTTCCGCGCCCAGGTGCCGGCCTCGATCGATCTGCAGTTCCTGATGGACCGCTCGAAGGGAATCCGCGAGGCGGTCCGCGACGTGCAGACCCACCTGATGATCGCCATCTCGCTGGTGATCATGGTGATCTTCCTGTTCCTGCGCTCGTTCTGGGCGACCGTGATCCCCGGGCTCGCGGTGCCGATCTCGCTGATCGGCACCTTCGCGGCCATGTGGGCCTTCGACTTCTCGATCAACAACATGACGCTGCTGGCGCTGACCCTCTCGGTCGGCTTCGTGGTCGACGACGCCATCGTCATGCTCGAGAACATCGTGCGCCACGTCGAGGGCGGCATGCGCCCCTTCGAGGCGGCGCTCAAGGGCGCGCGCGAGATCGGCTTCACCATCGTCTCGATCACGTTCTCGCTGATCGCGGTGTTCATTCCGGTGCTGCTGATGGGCGGCATCGTCGGCCGGGTGTTCCGCGAGTTCGCGGTGACGATCTCGGTCGCGATCCTGGTCTCGGGCTTCGTCTCGCTCACGCTCACGCCGATGCTGTGCGCGCGCGTGCTGCGCGGGCACCACCACGACGGCGAGGCGCGGGCGCCCGGCCCGGCGAAGCGCCTCTATCGCGGCCTGATGGGCGCCTTCGAGGGCGGATTCCAGTCCCTGCTGCGCGGCTACGAATGGGCGCTCGACCGCGTGCTCGCCCACAAGGCCGTGATGCTCGCGGTGACCTTCGGCACGGTCGCGGCCACGGTCTGGCTCTACGTCGTCGTGCCCAAGGGCTTCTTCCCGCAGGAGGACACGGGCTTCATGGTGGTCGTCACCGAGGGGGCGACCGACATCTCGTTCCCGGCCATGGCGGCGCGCCAGCGCCGCATCGCCGAGATCGTGCGCGCCGACAAGGCCGTGGACTACGTCAACTCCACGGTCGGCGCCGGCGGGCCGAACCCGACCACGAATTACGGGCGCATGTTCGTGGTGCTCAAGCCGAAGGCGGAGCGGGAGCCTGCCGCGGTCGTGGTGGCGCGCCTGCGCCGTGCCACCGCCGACGTGCCGGGCATCAAGGTCGCGGGCATCCAGGCGATCCAGAACATCAATATCGGCGGGCGCATCACCAAGAGCCAGTACCAGTACACGCTGCAGAGCAGCGACACCGAGTCTCTCTACCGGATCGCGCCCGAGATGCGCGACCGCCTGGCGCGGATCCCCGGGCTCACCGACGTGGAGAGCGACCTCTACATCAAGAACCCGCAGATGACGGTCGAGATCGACCGCGAGAAGGCGGCGATCTACGGCATCACGGCGGATCAGATCCGCAACCAGCTGTTCAACGCCTATGGCTCGCGCCAGGTCGCGACCATCTACACGCCGTCCAACGACTATCAGGTGATCCTCGAGGTCGCGCCCGAGTTCCAGGACGATCCGGCCGCGCTCTCGCGTCTCTACCTCGAGACCGCGGCCGGCCCGTCGGTTCCGCTCGACGCGGTCGCGGTCCTGGTGCCCTCGGTCGGGCCGCTGCAGGTCAATCACCAGGGCCAGCAGCCGGCCGCCACCCTGTCGTTCAACCTGCTGCCCGGCTTCTCGCTCGGACAGGCCGTGGACGCGATCCAGCGCGTGGAGCGCGAGGCGAACCTGCCCGCGACCGTGGTGACGGGCTTCCAGGGCACCGCCCAGGTGTTCCAGGAATCCCTGAAAGGGCAGTGGATCCTGATCCTCGCCGCCGTGTTCGCGGCCTATGTGGTCCTCGGCATCCTCTACGAGAGCTTCATCCACCCGATCACGATCATCTCGGGCCTGCCGTCGGCCGGCGTCGGCGCGATCCTCACCCTGATGGTCTTCCGGATGGAGCTCTCGGTGATCGCCATGATCGGCATCGTGATGCTGGTCGGCATCGTCAAGAAGAACGCCATCATGATGGTGGACTTCGCGCTCGACCGGCGCCGCGTCGGGGTCGGCGCCGAGGCCGCGATCCGCGAGGCCTGCCTGCTGCGCTTCCGCCCCATCATGATGACCACCTTCGCGGCGATCTTCGGCGCGCTGCCGATCGCGCTCGGCGCGGGCGCGGGGGCGGAGCTGCGCCAGCCGCTGGGCGTGGCCGTGGTCGGCGGCCTCCTGCTCTCGCAGCTGCTCACCCTGTTCATCACGCCGGTGGTCTATCTCTATCTCGACCGCATCGACCGCCGCCTGCGGCACAAGCTCGAGCCGCAGCTCGAGGAGCTCCCGGCGCCCGCGCCGCGGCCGGCGGTGGCCGCGGAGTGAGCCGCGGGGCAGGGGCTCCGCCGCGACCGGTCAGATCGTGAAGCTGGTGCCGCAGCCGCAGGAGGCCTTGGCCTGCGGGTTGTGGACCTTGAACGAGGCGCCGATCAGGTCGTCGACGAAGTCGATCTCGGAGCCCGCGAGGTACTGCAGCGAGACCGAATCGACCAGCACCACGGCGCCGTCGCGGGCGAGCACGACGTCGTCCTCGCCCTTGTTCTGGTCCATGTCGAAGCGGTACTGGAAGCCGGAGCAGCCGCCGCCTTCCACGCTCACGCGCAGCATGGTGCCGGCCGGCTCGCTCTTGAGGATTTCGCCGATGCGGCGCGCCGCCCGGTCCGACATGGTGAGATTGGGGGTCATCTCTCGGCTACCGCTGTTGGGCTGTCCTGCCCGATAGTTAGGGATGCGAGCCGGGAAGGTCAATTCGTGGCGCCTCCGATGACGCAACGCGCGGCCCATGCGGCCGACCCCGCAAAGACCCGCGGCCGGCTCCACCCGGAGGCGCCGAGCCGCTCGCGCAGCGACTTCCGGCGCGACTGCGACCGGATCATCCATGCGGCGGCGTTCCGCCGGCTCCAGTACAAGACCCAGGTCTTCGTCTTCCACGAGGGCGACCATTACCGGACCCGGCTCACCCATACCCTGGAGGTGGCCCAGATCGCCCGGGCGCTCGCCCGCTCGCTCGCCCTCGACGAGGACCTCGCCGAGGCCCTGGCGCTCGCCCACGACCTCGGCCACACCCCGTTCGGCCATGCCGGCGAGCGTGCGCTCGACGCCTGTCTCGCGGCCCATGGCGGCTTCGACCACAACGCCCAGACCCTGCGCATCGTCACCGCGATCGAGCGCCGCTATCCGGGCTTCGACGGGCTCAACCTCACCTGGGAGACCCTCGAGGGGATCGTCAAGCACAACGGCCCGCTCACCGACCGCGCCGGGCAGCCGCGCCCCCCGCATGCGGGCGTGCCGGCCGCGATCCTCGACTACACGCGGCGCCAGGATCTCGAGCTCTGGAGCCATGCCGGCGTCGAAGCGCAGGTCGCCGCCATCGCGGACGACATCGCCTACGACGCCCACGACATCGACGACGGCCTGCGCGCCGAGCTGTTCGCGGTCGAGGACCTGGCCGCGATTCCGCTGATGGCCGAGATCCTCGCCGAGACCCACCGGCGCTTTCCCGGGCTCGATCCCGCGCGCCTCGTGCACCAGCTCGTGCGCCGCCTGATCAACCGCATGATCGAGGACGTGGTGGCGGAAAGCGCGCGGCGGCTCGCCGCGCTCGCGCCGCGCTCCGCCGACGACGTGCGCGCGGCGCGCGGGCCGGTCGCGGGATTCTCGCCCGCCATGGCCGAGGCCGACCGGGCGATCAAGGACTTCCTGTTCCCGCGCATGTATCGCCATGCCCGCGTGATGCGGGTGATGACCGCCGCCGAGGGCGTGGTGCGCGACCTGTTCGGTCACTTCCTTGGCCGTCCGGCCGACCTGCCGGCCGAGTGGACCCAGGGCCTCGATCGCGCCGACGAGGCCGCGCGCGCGCGCCGGGTCGCCGACTTCATCGCCGGCATGACCGACCGCTTCGCGCTCGGCGAGCACGCCCGCCTTTTTGACTCGACTCCCGATTTGGGATAGCGGCCCGCCTCCATGAACGTGTTCGAGCTCATCAACGGCCATGTCCGCTCCGCCGTCGCGGATCTCGCCTCGTCCTTCAAGGCGCCGCCCGTCCTCGACCGCATCGTGGTCGAGCCGCCGCGCGATCCGACCCATGGCGACGTCGCCACCAACGCCGCCATGGTGCTCGCGAAGGACGCAGGCATGAAGCCGCGCGAGCTCGCCGAGAAGATCGCGGCCGCGCTCGGCACGCGCGCCGGGATCGCGCGGGTCGACGTCGCCGGGCCGGGCTTCATCAACATGACGCTCGATGCCTCCGTGTGGCGCGCGGCCCTGGTCTCCGCCATCGCGGCCGGGCGCGACCACGGCCGCAGCCGCATCGGCGCCGGCGCGCCCGTGAACGTCGAATACGTCTCGGCCAATCCGACCGGGCCGATGCATGTCGGCCACTGCCGCGGCGCCGTCTTCGGCGACGCGCTCGCGAACCTGCTCGCCTTCGCGGGCTACCGGGTCACGCGCGAGTACTACATCAACGACGCCGGCGCCCAGGTGGACGTGCTCGCGCGCTCGGCGTTCCTGCGCTATCGCGAAGCCCTCGGCGAGGCGATCGGCCCGATCCCCGACGGGCTCTATCCGGGGGACTATCTGGTGCCGGTCGGCAAGGCGCTCGCCGCCGAGCACGGCGCCGCCCTGGGCGAGAAGCCCGAGCGCGAATGGCTGCCGGTCGCGCGTACCCGGGCGGTCGAGATGATGATGGCGATGATCCGCGAGGACCTCGCGGCGCTCAACGTCCGTCACGACGTGTTCTTCTCCGAGCGCTCGCTCACGGAAGGCGGGAGCGACGCCGTGGCCGCGACCATCGCGGCGTTGCGCGAGGCCGGCCACATCTACGAAGGGCGCCTGCCGCCGCCCAAGGGCGCGCCGGTCGAGGACTGGGAGGACCGCGAGCAGACCCTGTTCCGCGCCACCGAATTCGGCGACGACGTCGACCGGCCGCTGATGAAGTCGGACGGCAGCTACACCTACTTCGCTTCCGACATCGCCTATCACAAGTCGAAGTTCGACCGCGGCTTCCGCGACATGATCGACGTCTGGGGCGCCGACCACGGCGGCTACATCAAGCGCATGCAGGCGGCCGTGCGGGCGGTGACGGCCGGCCAGGGGGACCTCGACGTCAAGATCGTGCAGCTCGTGAAGCTGCTGCGCGGCGGCGAGCCCGTGAAGATGTCGAAGCGCGCCGGCGACTTCGTGACCCTGCGCGAGGTCGTCGACGAGGTCGGGCGCGACGCGGTGCGCTTCATGATGCTCTTCCGCAAGAACGACGCCACGCTCGACTTCGACCTCGCCAAGGTGATCGAGCAGTCGCGCGACAACCCGGTGTTCTACGTCCAGTACGGTCATGCGCGCGGCGAGTCCGTGTTCCGCAACGCGCGCGAGGCGCTTCCCTCCCTGCCGGCGGATCCGGCCGCGCGCGCGGCATTTCTCGCGGGCGCGCCGCTCGAGCGACTCGTGGACGAAGCGGAGCTATCGTTAATGAAGCGTATCTCGGCGTGGCCGCGGCAGGTCGAGGCGGCCGCGCAGGCGCACGAGCCGCACCGGATCGCCTTCTTTCTCTACGACCTCGCCAGCGAATTCCATGCGCAGTGGACGCGCGGGAAGGACCTGCCACATTTACGCTTCATTATACTTGATGATCCACAAATAACCGTGGCTCGCCTTGCACTGGTTCAGGGTGTTGTCACCGTCCTCGCATCCGGGCTCGCATTGCTCGGGGTCGGGGCGCCTGAGGAGATGCGGTAATCTCGCTCGGTGCCGTTGGACAGGATCCACGGTCGACGGAATTGCCCCAGGGCTCGTTCCTTTCAGCCAGACCGGTGGCAGTATGAGTATGGCAGAACACCGCCGTTACCGAGACGAACATCAGGACGATCCCTACGCGCCGCACGGATCGGGCGATGCCGCGCGCGGCCAGCACAACGATCCACTGGCCGAGCTCGCCCGCCTCATCGGCCAGAACGATCCCTTCGCCGAGTTCTCGCGCGCGGGCGCGCGTGCGGCTCCGGCTGAAGAGCCGCAGGCGCCCGCGCCCCAATGGCTCAACCGCGGCGCCGCCGCCGACGAGTCCGCCGGACCCGTCGCGCACGATCCCTATGCGGCACCGCACGACCCCGCGGCCTACCACGGCACGGCCCATGACCGCGGCGGCTACCACCGCTGGGATTACCGCGACGACTATCGCGATGACTATCGCGACGACGCTTCTGCCGCCGCTGCGTCGCAGGATCCGCGCACCGCGCCCTACGTCCCGCACGACAGCTACGGCCATGCCGCCTATGACGCGCAGGGCTATGACGCGCAGGGCTATCCGCAGGACGATCCGCGCTATGCGGCCGTCGATCCCTATCGCATGGATTACGACGATGCCTACCGGGCCGCGCCCGGCGAGCTGCCGGCCGACGCGTATTACGCCGAGGATGCCGCGGCCGGGGATGGCGACGCGGCGCCGCTCGAGCGCCGCCGCAGCGGGATGGTGACGATCGCGGCCGTGGTCGGCCTCGCGCTCATCGGCACCGCCGGCGCCTTCGGCTATCGCGCCTTCATGGGCGGCCCCCCCGCGAGCGGCGAGCCGCCGGTGATCAAGGCCGACCCGACGCCCAGCAAGGTGACGCCCGCCAAGACGGCCGACGCCCAGCCGAACAAGCTGATCTACGATCGTGTCGGCGAGCCCGCCCTGGGCGAGCGTGTGGTGCCGCGCGAGGAGCAGCCCGTCGAGGTGAAGCCCGTGCAGCCGGTGCGCTCCATCCCGATGGCGCCCGGCGCAGCCGGAACCGCGATGGTCGGTGCGCCGGCCTCCGGCTTCCCGCCCTCGGTGAACGAGCCGAAGAAGGTGCGCACCATGCCGATCCGGCCCGACCAGCCGGCGGGTGCCCCGGCGGCCGCCCAGACGCCGCC
>PQAH01000197.1 GCA_003105195.1 Bradyrhizobiaceae bacterium | reverse complement strand
GAGCAGTCGGACACCAAGCGCAAGGCCATCATCCGGGAGGCCGCGCGGGTGTTCAACCGGCGCGGCAGCCACGGCACCACGCTCGCCGACGTCGCCGAGCGCCTCGGTGTGACCAAGACCGCGCTCTATCGCTATGTGAACAACAAGAACGAACTGCTCTGCGCCTGTCACGAGGAGGCGATGGAGGTCGCCAACGAGCATCTCGACCGTGGCGAGCGCGAGGGCCGCACGGGCCTGGAGAAGATCCGGATCGCCATGTCGGGCTACCTGCGCACCATGATCAGCGATCTCGGGGTGCCGGTGCTGCTCTTGGAGGAGAACGCGCTCGAGCCGAAGAGCGCGCTGCGCATCGTCGCGCTGCGTGACGCTTTCGAGCGCCGCCTGCGCGGCCTGGTCGAGCTCGGCATCGCCGACGGCAGCATTCTTCCGGTCGACCCCAAGCTTGCGATCTTTATGCTGCTCGGCGCCGTGAACTGGGTCACCAAGTGGTATTCGCCCGGCGGCGCGTGGAGCGCCGAGGAGGCCTCGTCCGCTCTGGTCGAGCTCGCGACCCGCGGCCTCGCCGCGCGGCCGGCACCGGCGCTGTCGAGCCCCTTGCACGCTGCCGTCCGCACGACGCCGGCGCGCCGAAGCCGGTAGCGCATGTTCCGGCGAAGTGGACACCGGTTCGCCGACAAGAACGTGCGCCAAGCAAGACGCTACAGCCATTTCCGGTCGAGGAACCGGCCAGAGCCGGTTCAATTCGAGCCGAACTGGCTGTAGCTCAGCCGCCCTTCAGCGCATGGTCCAGCCGCTCGTCGGGCGGGGCGATCTCGGTGACGAGGTCGCGCAGGTGCGGCTTGTTCGGCAGCGGCGCGAGCACCATGTCGCGCGGCTGGAGCCGGGTCGTGCAGGCATAGCCGACGGTCCCGTCGATCAGGATCATGCATTCCTTGCAGCTGTTCGCGTTGATGCACGAGTAGCGCATGCTGAGAGTCGGATCGATCCTGGCGCGCACGTAGCGCAGGCCGTCGAGCACCGACTGGCCCGGCGCGTAGGGCACCTCGTAGCGGCTGACCTTCTCGGGGCCGTCCTTGCCGGCACGGTGGACGATCAGGGTTGCGATGGCCGTCATCATGCGACCTCCGCGGCCCGCCCGCCGGGCATGGGAATGCGGCTCAGTGCCAGCGCGCCGTCGCGCAGCGTGATCCCCTGGCGCACGGTCCAGCCCGGATCGAGCCCGGGATGGTCCTCGCGCTGGTGCGCGCCGCGGCTCTCGCCGCGGGCGAGCGCCGCCTGCGCGATCGCCTCGGCGGCGAGCAGCATCGCGCGCAGGTCGAACCAGTCGATCCGGATCAGCGGGAAGGGCCCGGCGCGCTCCGGCGGGAGCTCCCCGGCGTCCGCTTTCAACTCGGCGATCTCCCGCAAGGCCTGCGCGAGGCCGTCGCCGGTGCGGAACGGCCCGACCAGGTCCGTCATCACGTCCTGCAGCCGGGCGATCAGGCTCGCGGGATTGGTGGCCGCGCTGCCGCTCCCGGCGCGCAGGATGTCGGCGTGCGGCCCTCGTGCCTGCGGCGGGCGACGGACGCCGTTGCGGATCACGCGCGCGGCCGCGGCCTCGCCCGCGCGCCGGCCGAACACCAGCGCCTCCGTGATCGCGTTCCCCGAGAGCCGGTTCGCGCCATTGGCGCCCGCCACGACCTCGCCGGCGGCGAACAGGTTGGGCACGCGCGTCTCCATCGTGGCGTCCGCGCGCACGCCGCCCATATGATAATGTGCGATCGGTGCCACCTCGACCGGCATGGTCTTGAGATCGATGCCGTTCTTCGCTAGCCGGTCGATCACCGGCCCGAACGCCTCGCGCAGCGCGCTCTCCGGGATGTGCTGGAAGCTCAGATAGGCGCCGCCCGCCGGCGAGCCGCGGCCGGCCTGCACCTCCTTCAGGATCGCATAGGTCGCCTTGTCGCGCGTCACGACATAGCGGGCCCCCTCGGGCGCACCGTAGTCGTCCATGAACTCGCGCATCTCGGCATTCAGCAGCCGGCCGCCGAGCTTGTAGCGGAACGGGTCCCACATGATCGGATCCATGCCGACCAGCCGGGGCGCCAGGTGGCCGATCGGGAAGAACTGCACGAACTCCATGTCCATCAGCTCGGCGCCGGCGCGCAATGCGAGCGCATGGCCGTCGCCGCCCATGTTGGCGGAGGCGCTGTTGCGCCGGTAGAGCCGGGTGAGGCCGCCGGTCGCCAGCACCACGGCGCCGGCTGCGATCGCGACCTCGCGCCCGTCGGCGACCGAGAAGCCGATCGCGCCGCAGGCCTCGCCATCGCCGATGGAGAGGTCGGTGACGTAGAGATCGCCGATCCGCGTGATCTGGCTCTGGCGCTGCACCCGCGTGCGCAACGTCCTGGAGACGGCCGGCCCCGTGGACAGGAAGTCCACATAGACGCAGCGCGGCCGGTCGTGGCCGGGCGCCTGCGCGGCGCGGATCCGGCCGTCCGCATGGCGCGCCCATCCGACCTGCCAGGAATCGAGCTGGCGGATGGCCGCAGGACCCTGCTCGCACAGCAGGCCCGCCAGGGTCTCGTCGCAGAGCCCGCGCCCGGCCGCCAGCGTGTCGGCGAGGTGGTGCTCCCAGTGGTCCGGGACCTCCTCGCCGAGGGCGGCCGCGACCGTCATCTGCGCCATCACGGTCGCGCCGCCGCGCCCGATCAGGCTGCGGTCCACCAGCAGCACGCGGAGGCCGCGCTCGGCTGCGGCGAGCGCCGCCGACATGCCGGCGCCGCCCGCGCCGATCACGAGGACGTCGGTCGAAAGGTGCACGGTGGAATCGGCCAACCCTTGCGCTCCGGTTCGAGGCTCGGCCACCTTCGACGAAGCGGCTCTGGGCGGTCAAGCCGCCGAGAGGCGCGCGCGGCGCGAGGCCGCATTGCGGCGGGCCGGCTTGACATCCGCCGCACCGATCGGGCTCACCTCGGCCGGGGAGAGACACGTTGGACAAGAGGGAACCCGCCTGGCTCGGCCGCGTCCCGGCCATGCGCCACGAGCGCCATTACGGCGATCGGGTGATGCGCTGCTTCGTGGAACGGCCGCGCAATGCCTATGACCTGCTGGCCGAGGCCGCCGCCCGCAACCCGGACGGCGAGGCGATCGTCTGCGGCGCCGAGCGCCTGACCTATCGCGTCTTCGAGGCCACGGTCGGGCGCTGTGCCGCCGGCCTCGCCGGGGCCGGCATTACCGCGGGCGACCGCGTCGCCATGCTGCTCGGCAACGGCGTCGCGTTTCCGGTCGTGTTGTTCGCGGCGCTGCGGCTCGGCGCCATCGCGGTGCCGCTCAGCGTGCGCGAGCAGACCCAGGGGCTCGCCTACATGCTCGCCCATTCCGGCGCGAAGCTTCTGGTCCACGATGCCGACTTGAGCGAACGCCTGCCGGGCCCAGCCGCGGTGCCGGTCCTCGTACGCCGCGTCGCGGTCGATCCGGGCGCGCCCGTCGCGGCTCTGCCGTTCATGGAGGAGGGGGCCCGCGCGCCTCCGGCGCCGGTCGACGAGGAGGAGACCGCCATCATCCTCTACACCTCCGGCACCACCGGGCGGCCGAAGGGAGCGATGCTCACCCATCTCGGCATCTGCCATTCGGCCATTCATTTCGAGTGCGGCATGGGGCTCACCGCGCGCGACCGCGCCGTGGTCGCGGTGCCCATGAGCCATGTCACCGGCGTGATCGCGCTCATCGCCGCCATGGTGCGCGCCGCCGCCGCCCTGATCGTCATGCGCGAGTTCAAGGCGCCGGAGTTCCTGGCGCTGGCGGCGCGCGAGCGCATGACCCATTCGCTGATGGTGCCCGCCATGTACAATCTCTGCCTGCGCGAGCCGGCCTTCGCGCAGTGCGACCTCTCGGCCTGGCGCATCGGCGGCTATGGCGGCGCGCCCATGGCGCCCGCGACCATCGCGGCCTTCGCCGGGACGCTTCCCGGTCTCAATCTCATGAACGCCTATGGTGCGACCGAGACGACCTCGCCCGTCACCATGATGCCGCCGTCGCAGACCGCGGCGCGCCCCGACAGCGTCGGCTGCGCCTTGCCCTGCGCCGACATCCTGGTGATGGACGCGGCCGGCCGCGAGGTCCCCGCAGGTCACGAGGGCGAGCTCTGGCTCGGCGGTCCGATGGTCGTGAGGGGTTACTGGGACGATCCCACTGCCACGGCCGAGAACATCGCCGGCGGTTTCTGGCGCTCCGGCGACCTCGGCTCCAAGGACGCGGACGGCTATGTCCGCGTCTTCGACCGCCGCAAGGACATGATCAACCGCGGCGGCTACAAGATCTACTCGGTCGAGGTCGAGAACGTGCTCATGAGCGTCCCCGGCGTGGTCGAGGCCGCGGTGGTCGCGAAGCCCTGCCCGGTGCTCGGCGAGCGCGTGCACGCCTTCGTGGTCGGATCGGCGGCGCCGGAGGACCTGCGCCGCCGCTGCGCGGACTTGCTCGCCGACTACAAGGTGCCCGAGAGCTTCACGCTGAGCGACACACCGCTGCCCCGCAACGCCAACGGCAAGCTCCTGAAGCGCGAACTGCGCGACCGCTTGGCCGAGGTGCAGGCATTGTGACGGGGGTGCAGGCATTGTGACGGGCGCAGCTCGCCAGAGGCTTGCTCCGATCGGCGGAGGCTTTGTCTCCAGGCGCGATCTCAGGATTGATGTTGCGCGCGCAATCTCCCGGCGAGGCCGGTCAGGCGCGCGAGCGCGCTGCGCCTCCGCGCAACCGCCTCGGCCAGGCGCTGGAGATAGCGGTTCTTGCAGCGCCGGGAGCAGAACTGGTGCGCGTAGTGATAGTGGCGGATGAGCCCGAAGGGGCCGCCGCAGGTCTCGCATCGCTTCATTCGGGCTCCTCCTGTCGGAATGTGACGTGTCCGCCCGCCGCGCGGCATGCGTCCGGCGCAAGTCACAGGAGTGGGTGAGGGCGAGCCGCAAGCGGGGCCCAGGAGTGCCCCGGCTCACCGACTGTTTCGAAGCATTGCAGCCTCCCTGGAACAACCCGGAACACCAGGAAGAGTTCCATCGCGGCGGCGAAAACTCAGGCCGCCGGCGCCGCGCGCGAGCCAGCGCCGGGGAGGCGCGCGAGCCCCTCCTGCAGCCGGCGCGGCGCGTCCGGCACCAGCGGCGCCTTCAGCGCCGCGGCGTGCCAAGTCTTGGCCAGGATGTCGGCGAGCTTGTCGGGCTCGGTCTTGCCTATCGCGCCGACATCAAGCTTGATCGTCCCATGATTTTGTCGGACAATCCGGCGACGATCACAGCCGGAGCGGGACCATGGATTTCGAGCATTCCGAGAGGGTGGAGAGCCTGCGCGCGCGGCTCGAGGCCTTCATGCAGGAGCACATCTATCCGAACGAGGCGCGCTACTTCGAGCAGACCGAGCGGCTCGGCCCCTGGAAGGTGCAGCCCGTGGTCGAGGAGCTCAAGCCGAAGGCGCGTGCGGCCGGGCTCTGGAACCTGTTCCTCCCCGAGTCGGACTACGGCGCCGGCCTCACCAACACCGAATATGCGCCGCTCTGCGAGATCATGGGCCGCTCGCATCTCGCGCCCGAGGTGTTCAACTGCAATGCGCCCGACACCGGCAACATGGAGGTGCTGGTGCGCTACGGCACGCCGGAGCAGAGGAAGCGCTGGCTCGAGCCGCTGCTCGCCGGCGAGATCCGGTCCTGCTTCGCCATGACCGAGCCGGCGGTCGCCTCCAGCGACGCCACCAATATCGAGAGCTCGATCCGGCGCGACGGCGACCACTACGTCATCAACGGCCACAAGTGGTTCATCACCGGAGCGACCGATCCGCGCTGCGGCATCATCATCTTCATGGGCAAGTCGGATCCGGACAATCCGGACCGGCACCGCCAGCAGTCCATGATCCTGGTGCCGCCCGACGCGCCCGGCATCCGCGTGCTGCGGCCGCAGCCGGTGTTCGGCTTCTACGGCATGCCCGATCGCGCCTCCGAGGTGATGTTCGAGAACGTGCGCGTGCCGGC
>PQAH01000196.1:40384-45410 GCA_003105195.1 Bradyrhizobiaceae bacterium | reverse complement strand
TCGCGGCCTGCGTCGACTGCCACGGCCATGCCGGGGTCGGCACGCCGCGCGCGCCGGCGCTGGCCGGCCAATATGCGGACTACGTGTCCCGGCAGCTCTCCCTGTGGAAGACGGGACGCCGCCACGATCCGGACGACGTGATGGGACGCATCGCGCGCCGAATGACCGAGGCGGATATCCGCGCGGCCGCGAGCTATTTCGCGGCGCTGCCGGGCGAAAGCGCCGTGTCCGAGTGACCGTCATGCGGCCTGGCTCGGCACGGGCTCGCGGCGGGCGCGGAGCACGTCCTCGACATACAGGCGCAGCACCGCGACGCGCAGCACGGCCGTGAGCGGAATCGCCATCGCGACGCCGGCCGCGCCGAACAGGGCGCCGAACAGCAGGAGGGCCGCGAGCGCCAGCACGGGCGGGACGTGCACGGCGCGATCCTGGATCAGGGGCATCAGGACGTAGCCCTCGATGGTCTGGATCACGAGATAGACGCCGAGCACCCAGGCTGCCATCCAGAGCCCGAGGGAGGCGGCTGCGAGCAGGATCGGAATCGCGGCGACGAGCGGACCGAGATAGGGAATGAAGTTGACGATCGCGGCCTGCAGGCCGAGCAGCATGGCGCCCGGCACGCCGAGCAGCGTCAGCACGATGCCGATGCTGACGCCGACCACCGCCATGGTGACGAGCTGCCCGACCAGCCACCAGCGCAGCGCGGTCGCCATCTCGTCGAGCACCTCGCCGACGCGCCGCCGGCGCGCGGACGGGATCAGCGCGAGAAAACCGGAGCGATAGAGCGTCGGATCGGCCGCCGCGAATACGCCGATGAGGAGGATCACCACGGCGCTGCCGATCATGCCGAGCGCCGCCGAGAAGGCGCTGCGCGCGCCGCCGAACAGGCGACCCGGATCGGGCAGCAGCCAGCCCGCCAATGTCTGGATGTCGTCCTTTCCGTCGGTCGGCGGCGTGATGCCCAGGTTGTCGATCTGGTATCGCAAGGCCTTGAGCTGGTCGGACAAGACCTTGGCGAGCTGGTCCCACTCGCTGACCAGCGCGTAGCCGCCCCAGGCGAGGGCTCCGGCCAGGAGCGCGAGAAGGCCGAGGCAGACGATCGCGAGGCGCCAGCCGCGCGCGAGCGGCAGCACCGCGCCGAGTCCCCGCGTCAGCGTGTCGAGCAGCACGCCGAGCAGGAGGCCGGCGAAGACGAGCAGCAGGGTCTCGGCGGCGGTCCAGGCGAGGAACAGGCCGGCGCCGGCCGCGGCGGCGATCAGGACGGTCTGCGTGGTGGTCCGGGGCATGAAGGCGCTTCTCCGCCTTCCGCCAACGCCAGTGCAGCCGCGACGTTCCGGCCCCGCGCGGCCTCAGGGCGTCTCGCGCCGCGGGCGTGTCGCCAGGAACGCGCCGAGCGAATTGCCGACGTTCTCGATATGGGCCTGCAGCAGGGCGCAGGCCTCGTCGATGCGATCCGTGGCGCAGAGCCGCACCAGCTCGGCATGCTCGGCCTCGGCGCGCTGCTGGCCGCCCGTATGGGCGAGCTGCAGCCGCGTGTGCAGGTCGCAGGCCTGCAGCAGGTTCTCGGCGATCGAGAGCGAGCGCGGCCGCTGCGCGTGCCGGTAGAGCAGCATGTGGAAGCGCGTGTTGAGCTCGCCCCAGCGCGCCACGTGCTGCGCGCGCAATTCGGCGCTGTACTCGTCGAGGATCGCGTGCAGCTCGGCATAGTCCTGCGCGATCAGGCGCGGGGCCGAGAGCCGCAGCAGGTAGGGCTCGATCAGCATGCGCAGCTCGAAAAGCTCCGCGACCTCCGCGGGCGAGAGGGAGGAGACGACCGCCCCGCGGTGCGGCTGGATCGTGACCAGGCCCTCGGCCTCGAGCTGCACCAGCGCCTCGCGGAGCGGGATGCGGCTCATCTGGAACTCGGCCGCGAGCGCGTCCTGGCGCAACTGCATGCCGGCCGGGAACTCGCCCTCGAGGATGCGGCGGCGCAGCTCCTCCGCGGTGGCGGCTGCGAGAGTCTTGTGCCGCAGGCCCTTGCCGCGGGGCCTGTCCGGCTCCCGGCTCGGCTTCGATGCGGCTTCGTCCTTGCTCATGCGGTCTTCGTGTCCCGGGGGCGGCGCGCCCCCCGCAGGATCGCCGGCTTCCGGCGATTCGTCCTCAGCGACCGGCGGCGCCGCCTTGACTTGCACATTTTATACAATCTACAATCGAAGCACAAACGCGCGGGCAAGGAGACGGCAATGGCCAAGGTGAGCTGGTCCGGGGTCTATCCGGCGGTGACGACCCAGTTCCGGGACGATCTCTCGCTGGACGTGGAGGCGACCGCGCGGGTGATGGACGCGCTGATCCGCGACGGCGTGTCGGGCCTGATCGTGTGCGGCACGGTCGGCGAGAACACCGCGCTCATGCGGCCCGAGAAGATCGCCCTCATGGAGGCCGCGAAGGACGTGGCGCGCGGCCGCGTGCCGGTGATCAGCGGCGTCGCCGAGTTCACCACCGCGTTCGCGATCGAGACCGCCAAGGAGGCCGCGCGGGCCGGGGTCGACGGCATCATGGTGATGCCGGCGCTCGTCTACTCGGCGAAGCCGCACGAGACCGCGGCGCATTTCCGCGGCGTCGCCACGGCGACCGACCTGCCCGTGATGGTCTACAACAACCCGCCGATCTACAAGAACGACGTCACCCCGCAGATCCTCGCCTCGCTCGCGGACTGCGAGACGATCGTGTGCTTCAAGGAATCCTCGGGCGACACGCGCCGCTTCATCGACCTGCGCAACATGGTGGGCGATCGCTTCGTGCTGTTCGCCGGCCTCGACGACGTGGTGGTCGAGAGCGTGATGGTGGGGGCGGTCGGCTGGGTCTCGGGCATGTCCAACGCCTTCCCGCGCGAGGGCGAGACCCTGTTCCGGCTGGCGCGCGCCGGCCGCTACCAGGAGGCGATGCCGCTCTACCAGTGGTTCATGCCGCTGCTGCATCTCGACGCGCGGCCGGACCTCGTCCAGTGCATCAAGCTGTGCGAGCACCTCATGGGCCGCGGCACGCACCTGACGCGGCCGCCGCGGCTCGCGCTCACGCCGGCCGAGCGCGGCGAGATCGAGGCCATGATGAAGACCGCGCTCGCCCACCGTCCGACGCTGCCGGATGTCGGCCTGAAGACCGCCGCGTGAGCCGCGGCCGAGGGGGAAGCGCATGGCGCGCCATACCTTCTTCTGCATCGACGGCCACACCTGCGGCAACCCGGTGCGGGTGGTGACGGGCGGCTCGATCCCGCGGCTCGCGGGCGCGACGATGTTCGAGCGGCGCCAGCATTTCCTCGCCGAATACGACTGGATCCGCACCGGCCTGATGTTCGAGCCGCGCGGCCACGACATGATGTCGGGCGCGATCCTCTATCCGCCGACCCGGGCCGACTGCGACGTCGGGGTGCTGTTCATCGAGACCTCCGGCTGCCTGCCGATGTGCGGCCACGGCACCATCGGCCTCGTCACGATCGCGCTCGAGCACGGGCTCATAACGCCGCGCGACCCCGACCGGCTGCGGCTCGACACGCCGGCGGGCCTGGTCGAGGTGGCGGTCGCGCGCGAGGGCGGCCATGTCGAGCGCGTGCGCCTCACCAACGTGCCGTCGTTCCTGCTGGGACGCGGCTATCCGGTGGAGGTCGAGGGGCTCGGCCGACTCGACGTCGATGTCGCGTATGGCGGAAACTTCTACGCCATCGTCGAGCCGCAGGCGAACTTCACCGACGTCGCCGACGTGCAGCCCTCCGACCTGATCCGCTGGAGCCCGAAGCTGCGCGCGGACTTCAATGCACGGCACGCGATCGTCCATCCCGAGAACCCCGCGCTCGACCGGCTCACCCACGTGCTGTGGACCGGCAAGGCGCGCACGCCGGGCGGCAGCGCCCGCAACGCCGTGTTCTACGGCGACAAGGCGATCGACCGCTCGCCCTGCGGCACCGGCACCTCGGCGCGCATGGCGCAGCTCGCGGCGACCGGCCGGCTCGGGGACGGCGAGGACTTCGTGCACGAAAGCATCATCGGCTCGACCTTCACGGGCCGCATCGAGGGCCGCGCGCGCGTCGGCAACCTCGAGGCGATCGTGCCGTCGGTCGAGGGCTGGGCGCGGGTCACCGGCTTCAACACCATCGTCATCGACGACCGCGACCCCTTCGCCCACGGCTTCCAGGTGGTCGACAGGTGAATCTCCGCCGGCAACAAGACGCGACATCGACCCGCAGCCCGAGGATCCGTTCCATCCATCAATCAGGGGAGTCCAGGATGAAGGTGAAGTCAATGCTGGCCGCGCTCGCGGTCGCGAGCCTCGTCGTTGCGCCGGCCGCGGCGCAGACCAAGTGGCGTATGCCGGCTGCCGTTCCGGAGGGCTCGTTCTTCTACGAGACCTTCATGAAGAAGTTCGCCGACAACGTGAAGCTGATGACCGACGGCAAGGTCGTGATCGAGCCCTACGGCGCGGGCGTGCTCACGCCGGCCTTCAAAGTCTACGAGGCGGTGTCCGACGGCACGGTCGAGGCCGGCCATTCGACGCCGTCCTTCCTGGTCAACCAGGATCCGACCAATGCGATCTTCGCGAGCTATCCGGGCGGGATGTCGCCGGAGGCGACGCTCGCCTGGCTCTACGAGGGCGGGGGCGAGAAGCTGCTGAAGGACTTCCGCCGCGAGAAGCAGAAGATGCACACCTTGATCGTCGGCGTCGGCTCGTCCGAGGTGATGGCGCATTCCAACAAGCCGATCCGCGGCAAGGACGACTTCAAGGGCCTCAAGTACCGCACCTCCGGCGCCTTCGCGGACGTGCTCAAGGAGCTCGGCGCGGTGCCGACCGTGGTGCCGCCGGCCGAGATCTACACGCTGCTCGAGCGCAAGGGCGTCGACGCCATCGAATGGGCGACGCCGGGCTCGAACCTCTCGGAGGGCTTCCACAAGGTCGCCAAGTACCTGGTGCTGCCCGGCATCCACCAGCCGACCTTCGTCTGGGAGGTGGTGGTCCGGCTCGAGACCTGGGAGAAGCTGCCGAAGGACCTGCAGGC
>PQAH01000196.1:0-40290 GCA_003105195.1 Bradyrhizobiaceae bacterium | reverse complement strand
GCTCGACGCCTACCGGGCGAACGGCAACGAGATCATCGTGCTCGATACCGCGACCGTGAACGAGATCCGCACCATCGGCATCAACTGGGCGAAGAGGACCGCGGCCGACCGCAAGGCCAAGGGCGACGGCACCATGGACAAGGTGCTCGCCTCCTATCTCGCCTACCAGCAGCTCTGGGCGAAGAATTCCGGCTACATGATCAGGGATTGACCATCGGCGGCGGCCGGGGCGCGCGTCCCGGCCGTCCCGGCGGGAGGGGACATGGAGACGCTGTTCCGCGCGGTGGACGGCCTGTCGGAATGGCTCGGGCGGCTCGCCATGCTGCTGCTGGTCGCCCTGGTCTGCGCCATGCTCTACGAGGTGTTCATGCGCTACGTGGTCGGGCGGCCGACCGAGTGGGCGTTCGACATCTCCTACATGCTCAATGGCGCGCTGTTCTATCTCGCGGCCGGTTATGCGATGCGCCACAACGCGCATGTGCGGATCGACTTTCTCTCGAGCCGCCTGCCCGAAGCCTGGCAGGCGCGCATCCTCGGCGTCGCGCTCACGTTCGTGTTCGTGCCCGTGATCGGGCTCGTCGCCTGGGCGGCGGCGCGCAAGGCGCTCACCGCCTATCTGAGCGGCGCGGTCGAGGAGGTGAGCCCCTGGGCGCCGCGGGTCTGGCCGTTCTATTCGGCGATCGCGCTCGGCCTCGCCGTGTTCGCGCTGCAGAGCCTCGTCGAGGGCCTCCGCTTCCTCGCGAGCAGCCGGCTGCCGCGCCAAGCGACGACGCACTGAGGCGAGAGGACGCGGCGCGCCCATGCAGTCTCTCTCGCTGTGGATGTTCCCGGTCCTGTTCCTGCTGGTGTTCCTGGGCATCCACGTCTCGATCGCGCTGATCGTCACGGCCTTCGGTTTCGGCTGGCTGGTGTTCGGCGACCGCATCGTCATCCAGTCCTTCGGTCCCGTGCTGCAGGCGGGCTCCAACTTCGTGCTCGCCGCCGTGCCGCTGTTCGTGCTGATGGGCGCGATCCTGGAGCGCTCGGGCATCGCGAAACGCCTCTACGACGCGATGCAGATCTGGCTCGGTCCGTTGCCGGGCGGGCTCGCGCTCGCCACCATCGCGATGTGCGCGATCTTCGCGGCCTCGGCGGGCGTCGTCGGCGCGGTCGAGATCGTGGTCGGGCTGATGGCGATTCCGGCCATGCGCGCCTACAACTACGACCGCGCGCTGATCTCCGGCGTGCTGTGCGCGGGCGGCTCGCTCGGCACCATCATCCCGCCCTCGATCGTGGTCGTGGTCTATGCCTCGATTGCGCAGCTCTCGGTCGGCGACCTGCTCGCCGGCATCATGTTCCCGGGTCTCCTGATGACCGGCCTGTTCTTCCTCTACGTGCTCGGGCGGTGCCTCGTGCGGCCGCAGGACGGGCCGGCGCTGCCGCCGGAGGCGCGCAGCGCGAGCCTCGGCCGCAAGCTCGTGGTCACGCTCAACGGCTTCGTGCCGGCCGCGCTCCTGATCTTCGCGGTGCTGGGCTCGATCCTGATGGGGATCGCCTCGCCGACCGAGGCCGCCGCGGTGGGCGCGGCCGGCGCGCTCATCCTCTCGCTCGTCTATCGCGAGCTCGACTGGCGCGTCGCGCGCGCTTCGCTCGCGCAGACCGTCAAGGTCACGGCCATGATCATGTTCACGGTCGTGGGCGGGACGATGTTCACGGGCATCTTCGCGGCGACCGGCGGCGGGCGGCTGCTCGCGTCCACCGTCACGGAGCTCGGCCTCTCGCAGGGCATGCTGGTGCTGCTCTGCCTCGCGGTGGTGTTCGCGGCGGGCTTCGTGCTCGACTGGATCTCGGTGGTGCTGATCTGCGTCCCGATCTTCGCGCCGCTCGTCAAGGCGGCGGGGGTGGATCCCCTGTGGTTCGCGGTGCTGGTGTGCATCGCGATCCAGACCTCCTACCTCACGCCGCCCATGGCGCCGTCGATCTTCTACCTGCGCGCCATCGCGCCGGCGGACTTCACTTACGGCCACATGTATCGCGGCGTCGTGCCGTTCGTGGCGCTCCAGCTCTCGACGCTCGCCATGGTCGCGGCCTTCCCGGCGCTCGCGACCTGGCTGCCCAAGGTGCTGTTCTGAACCGACGACGCGAGACGGGCCCCGGGGCGGATCGCCCCGGGCGCCCCTTCCGTCGGTCGTCCCGCCTCAGGCCATGGCGGGCGCGCGGCGCAGGGCCACGTATTGCAGCTCGCCGAAGGCGCCGACCGCGACCGCCTGGGCGATCACGAAGGCCGTACCCAGCGAGGTCGGCGCGATCAGGCCGCTGACGAGCAGGCCGGCGCTGGCGAGGACCCAGAGCGCGTTGCAGGCGATCACGGTCCACACGGCGCCGCGCGCGATCTCGGCGCGGGTGCCCGCATGGGCGACGAAGGCGACATAGGGCACGAGGATCAGGCCGGCGGCGCGCATCAGCGCGGCCGGAATGCCGAAGAGGCCTTCCAGCAGGCCCGCACCGGCGATCAGCAGCAGCGCGGTCGCGCCGCTCGCGACGGCGTCGATCAGCAGCGACCAGCGGAGGAGGGCGGGGGAGTTCAACATGATCGGCTCCATGGGGTTTTTGCGGCACCGGTCCGATGCCCGCCGCGAGAGTTACGAAGGCCGGCGCCGCGGGTCGATTAACCGCGAGGTAATGCGCGCGCGTCGTCGCGCCGAAAAGGATTACCCCGCGGGTAATGGATCGGGGCCGGCGATCCGCTATGTTCGCGCCATGAGGAACGAGGCCGCGAAGCCGATCGGGGATCACCTGCGCGAATGGCGACAGCGCCGGCGCCTGAGCCAGCTCGCGCTGGCCATGGACGCCGAGATCTCCACCAAGCATCTGAGCTTCCTCGAGACCGGCCGCGCGCAGCCCTCGCGCGAGATGGTGCTCAACCTGGCGGGGCGGCTGCAGGTGCCGCTGCGCGAGCGCAACGTGCTCCTCGTCGCGGCCGGCTACGCGCCGATCTTCCCGGAGCGCTCCCTGGACGATCCGGCGCTGCAGGCGGCGCGCAGGGCGGTCGACCTCGTGCTCGCCGGACACGAGCCCTATCCGGCGCTTGCGGTCGACCGCCACTGGACGCTGGTCGCGCAGAACCGCGCGGTCGCGCCGCTCCTCGCCGGCGTCGAGGCGGCACTGCTCGCGCCGCCCGTCAACGTGCTCCGCGTGAGCCTGCATCCGCGCGGGCTCGCGCCGCAGATCGCGAACCTGCCGGAATGGCGCGCGCACCTCCTCGAGCGGCTGCGCGCCCAGGGCGAGCTCACGGCCGATCCCGTGCTCGACCGGCTGATGCAGGAGCTCGCGGGCTATCCGGCACCGGCCGTGTCGACGAAACCGCCCGCGCAGGACTATGCGGGCGTCGTGGTGCCGCTCCGGCTCGTGACACCCGCCGGCGCGCTCTCCTTCTTCTCGACCACCACGGTGTTCGGCACGCCCGTGGACATCACGCTCTCCGAGCTCGCGCTCGAGTCCTTCTTCCCCGCGGACGCCATCACGGCCGAAGCCTTGCGGCAGATGAAGCCGTAGGAGCCTTGCGTTCTGCAACGCCGGATCGATACAGGTCGGCATGGACGACACGCTCGACACGCGCACGGGCTGGCCGCAGGATCTCAAGTTCCTGATCGCGCGCTATCCGCGCGAGGCGTGGCCGGGCCACGCCAATCTCGGGCAGACCGCGCGGTTCTGGCTCGCGCGCCACGACGGCTTCCGCGAGCTCGGCCGGGCGCTCGCGGGCGCGACCGCCGAGTTCCGCGCGGGGGGCGTGGCGCCGCGCGCCTTCCAGGGCTGGTTCGCGCCGCGGCTGCAGCACTTCCTCTCGCAGCTGCACGAGCATCACCAGGTCGAGGACTTCCACTATTTCCCGGTGTTCCGCGCGGCCGAGCAGCGTCTCGCGGCGGGCTTCGACGTGCTGGAGCGGGACCACGAGGCGATCCACGCCGCGATCCTGGCGACCGTGCAGTCCGCCAACGAATTCCTGCAAAGTCTGGACGACGCCGATGCGCGCTTCGCGGGCGACCGCTATGCGGAGGCGAGCGAGAAGCTGTTGCGGCAGCTCCTGCGCCATCTCGCCGACGAGGAGGACCTGATCGTGCCCGTGATCCTCGACCGCAGCGAGGAGGCACTCGGCATCGGCTGATCATGCGATCCGCGCCGTGTCTGGCACGACAATGGCGGGGTGCTCCAACCGAACGGACTCACTCCTTCTCGATGATCTCCGCCATCGCCTTGATGCGGCCGCGGGCGTATCTGGGGAGGCCCGCGCTGATCGAGTTGCCGGTGTTGAACGAGCTGTTGCCCATCAGCAGCTGGGCCGGGACCATGTTCCGCAGCACCGGGGCGTTGCCGTATTCCTTCTGCTTGTTGAGGATGTCGTTGCGCACGGCGAGCACCAGGTAGACGGTCGCGATGCTGGCGCCGGCGTCGGCCGGATGCTGCTGCACGACCGCGACCAGGCGGCCGAACTGGATCACCTGGTTCGCCCAGAAGCTCGACTGCTCGAGCACGCCGGTCACCGTGCCGTCGATGCCGGTGAGCAGGCGGATGTCGACGACCTCCGGCTGCTGCGGCGAGATGAGGCGGATCTCGCTCTGGAACTCGATGAAGTCGGGGATCGGCTTCTTGCTCTCGTCGCGCAGCTTGTTGACCAGCAGGATGCCGGTCGGGATGCGGCCCTCGAAGCGGTAGCGCGAGTGGATGCAGATCGCGTTCTCGTCCTCGCACCACCTGCGCCCCGGCGGCATGCTGTGGGCGAGCTCCGGCATGGTGTTCGGCACCGCCTGGGCGGCCGTGATGGCGCGGTGCTTCACGGCCGGATCGAGGCGCTCGACGAAGGCGAGGGAGGCGTAGCGCGCGAGGTCGACGGTGGCCTTGCCGATGCGGAAGCGTGCCTCGGCGACGTAGATCGACAGGTCGCGCTTGCCGCCCTCCTTGAAGCGGGGCTCGGAGAATTCGGGGAACAGCGAGAGAAAGCGGCGCTGCAGCGGACGCTCGCGCGCCCAGTCCTCGAACGGGATCAGGCCGGTCGACGGATCGGCGAGCTTGTCCTTCACGTGGTCGGCGAAGACCACGGTGCGCGGCTCGAGGTCGGCGACCGCGACGCTCGCGAGCTGCGGCACCTCCCGGAGGCGGAACTCCTGGGCGGCGGCGGGCGCGGCCGAAAGAGCGGCGGCGAAAATGGCGACACGAAGCAGGGTCATGGGCGCTCAGTAGACTCGGCGGCCGAACAGGTAGTCGGGATCGACGCGGCGCGGCTGGCCCAGGTACCGTTCGTCGTCCTCGGGGGCGCGCTGCCACGAGGGCTGGCGCTGGAACGGCCAGAAGGGGGGCGGGAGGAAGCCGCGGTTGTCGTAGAGCCGGTGCTCGGAGGACCAGCGGCCGAAGATGCTGCCGTCCTCGTCGCGGTTGAAGTCGTCGTAGCCGTGGATGTCGCCGCGCGACACCATGCGGTAGCGGGTATCGTCGATGCCGCCCGTGGAATCGCGCTTGAAGTATTCCGTGATGGCGCGGCCCGCGCCCGCCTGCACGGGGTCGCCCGAATAGGGATCGACCTGCATGGCGATCAGCTGGCGCGCGGCCTCGGGCGAAGGGCCGTTGAGCGCGGTCTTCGGCGCGTGCAGCGCCCACACCGCCTCGAGGATCGGCTCGAACATCGGCAGCGCCACCTTGCCGCCGGTCTGCCCGCGGCCGAGGGTGCGGCGCCCTTCCGCATTGTCGTAGCCGACCCAGAGCGCGACCGTCACCTCGTTGGTGAAGCCGACGAACCAGGCATCGACCTCGTCCTGGGAGGTGCCGGTCTTGCCGCCCGCAAAGGGGGCGAGATGGCGCGCCATGCGCGCGGTGCCGCGCGCGAGCACGCCCTGGAGGATCGACTTGAGCTGGTGGAACGAGGCGCGGTCCGCGGAGCCGATCCAGGCCACCTGGTTCGGGTCGCGGCGATAGACCTCGCGGTCTCCCTGGGCGATGGACTCGATCAGATGCGGCGTCGCCCGCGCGCCTTCGCTGGCGACCGCCGAATAGAAGGCCGCGAGGTCGAGCACGCGCACCGGCTGGGCGCCGAGAACGAAGGGATAGTAGCGCATGCACTCCTTGTAGAGCTGCGCCTCCATCGCGAGGTCGCACACGCGATCGAGCCCGAATTCGGCGCCGCCGAGATCGACGCCGTTGGCGAGCAGGTTGGCGGTCGCGAGGTTGCGCGAGTTCTCGAGCGCGCGGCGCAGCGTGATCGGCCCGGCGGCGCCGCCGTCGTAGTTGCGCGGCGTCCAGTAGTCGCTCTGCCGCTCGTAGCCGGTCGCCCCGATCGGCGGCAGGCTGATGTAATCGTCCTGCACCAGCGTGTTCGGCTGCAGCCCGTTGCGCAACGCCGCCAGATAGGTCAGCGGCTTGAAGGTGGAGCCGGGCTGGCGCTGGCTCTGGGTCGCGCGGTTGAGCTGGCTCAGCGGATAGGAGAAGCCGCCCGCCATGGCGAGGATGCGCCCGGTGCGGTTCTCGAGGACCACGGCCGCTCCCTGCACGGTCGGGCGCACGCGCAGCTCGGCGCGCGCCGCCTGCCGGCCCTTGGCCTCGCGCACCTGCACGTAGACCACGTCGTACGGCTTGAGCGCGCGCCGGATCTTGGCCGACCAGGCCGTGAGCGGGAGCTCGCGCCCGTCGGCGAGGCCGACCGAGAGGACGTCGCCGCGCCTGCCGCGCGCATTGGCGACGACCACGGCCGGCTCCCAGTGCACGTCGTAGAGCGGCAGCCGCGCGCGCCGCAGCGCCGCGAGCCAGGCCGGGTCCGTGACCTTGGAATCGGCGGCGAGCCTCTGCACCTCCTCGGCGAGGTTCGTCTCGGCGCCCTGGAACCGGTAGCGGCCGGTGTTGAGCTCGTAGCGCGCGAGACCCTCCTGCAGCGTCGCCTCGACGGCGCGCTGCAGGGCCGGATTGACGGTCGAGCGGATGGTGTGCGACGTCGCCGTGAAGGGATCGAGGCCCGCCACCGCCTTGGCTTCGCGCACGAGCTGGTCCACGAGATGGAACCCGGTGTCGCGCCGCGGCCGGTCGTAGGCCGCGATCTGCGGCAGGGCGGCCTTGGCCTGCCGGGCGTCGATGACGCCGTCGTCCTTCATGCGCCCGAGCACGTAGTCGAGCCGGTCGCGGGCGCGCTCGGGATGGCGCTCGGGATTGAAGTAGTTCGGCCCCTTGGCGAGGCCCGCGAGCAGCGCGCCCTCGGCGACATCGAGCTCGCGCGCCCCCTTGCCGAACCAGCTGCGCGCGGCGAGCTCGATGCCCCAGGCGCCGCGGCCGAAATAGATCGAGTTGAGGTAGAGCTCCAGGATCTCGTCCTTGGAGAGGATGCGCTCCATGCGCGAGGCGACGATTATCTCGCGCAGCTTGCGCTCGTAGGTGACGTCGTTGCCGACCAGCACGTTCTTGGCGACCTGCTGGGTGATGGTGGAGCCGCCCTGGGGCCGGCCGGGCTGCGCCAGGTTGCCGATGAAGGCGCGCACGAGGCCGCGCTCGTCGAGGCCCTGGTGCTCGTAGAAGCGCTTGTCCTCGGCGGCGACGAAGGCGCGGCGCACGACCTCGGGGACGTCGGCGAGCGGCACGAAGACGCGGCGGCTCTCGGGCGTGTGCACCTCGGCGAAACGCTCGCCCTTGAGGTCGAGGATCTCGCTCATGCCGGGCAGCTTGCCGCCCTTGAGCCGCGACGGATCGGGCAGGTCCTTCACGGCCTCGTTGTAGAACGCGATCACCTGGCCGAGGTCGACCGGCGAATTCTCGACCCGCTCGTTCTTGCAGAACTGGCGGTAGGCCGCATAGAGGTCGGCGATCGAGAGGCCGCGCAGCGCCTTGACCTCGCCGCTCAGCGCCTCCTTGTCCTGCATCGCGGTGGCGATCAGGTCGTCGAGATTGATCGCCTCGATGTCGAAGGTCTTGCGCATGCGGGCGCAGCCGTCGCTGAGCAGCTGCGCGACCTCGGCCTGGTCGTGGACCGGGTCGAACTCGGTCTTCACGGTCTCGGGCCGGGTGGTCACCTGGCTGAAGGCGAGCGCCGTCGCGAAGATCTTGATGAGGATGGCGTTCATGACCTGTTAATCGGTGGACCCGGGGCCGAGTGTGAGGCCCACGCGTAACAGAAGCGTATAACAAGGCTGATTTAGGGAGATATTGCCAAGGCGCGCTCTCCCGGGAGAAATTGCCGCGGCCCCCGTGCGGGTTCCCGCCCTGCCTTTGTCGACTGGCGGCCCGAACCGCCGCGGCCGGCGCCGATCGCCCACCGTCGACGGCCGTCCGCCCGGGCGTTGCCGCCCGCGGAGACCGATGCGAGACTGCAAGCGGTTTGCGGAGGCGTGGAATGAGCGGCGCGCGGTCGGGGTGCCCGATCAACCTCACCCTCGAGGTGGTCGGCGACAAATGGAGCCTCCTGGTGATCCGCGACATCATCTTCGGCAACCGCCGGCACTTCCGCGAGCTGCTGAGGAGGTCGGAGGAGGGCATCGCGTCCAACATCCTGGCCGACCGGCTGAAGCGGCTCCTGGACGCGGGCATCGTGACGCGCGCCGACGACCCGGCCCACAAGCAGAAGGGCGTCTACAGCCTCACCGAGAAGGGGATCGAGCTCCTGCCGGTGCTGGCGCAGATGTCGGCCTGGGGCACCAAGCACCTCCCGGTCAGCGAGGCGCTGAGCGTGCGCGCGCGGCTGCTCGCCGCCGGCGGCCCGAGGATGTGGGCGGCCTTCATGGACGAGCTGCGCGCCGAGCATCTCGGCAAGGGCCGCAGGCCGCGCGTCTCGGTGCGCGCGCAGCTGCAGGCGGCGTACCAGCAGGTGGTGGCGAACCGCAGCGTGGGTGCGGGCGGCCGCTGACCGGGCATCGGACACCGAAGGTGGTCCGCCGCGGCCCCTCTACGGGCCGGCGGCGCGCTCGACCGCGTCGGCGTCGCGGGGGCGCGGGGCCTTGGCGAGGAGCGAGAGGTTGCGCAGCAGGAAGGACGGGACCGCCTCGGCGCGCAGCGGGCGCGCGAACAGGAAGCCCTGGGCCATTTCGCAGCGCAGCTCGCGGATCCGCTCGAGCTGCTCGGCGTCCTCGACGCCCTCGGCCACCACCGGCTTGCCGAGGCTGTGGGAGAGCCGGACGATGGCATCGACGATCGAGCGGCTCTGCGGGTCGGTGACCACGTGGCGGATGAAGGAGCCGTCGATCTTCACCCGCGAGATCGGCAGCGACTTCAGGTGGGTGAGGGAGGCGAAGCCGGTGCCGAAATCGTCGAGCGCGAGCGAGATGCCGTTCTGCGCGAAGGTGCGCAGGTTGCGACGGATCGCGGGCACGCCCTCGTCGAAGATCACGGTCTCGGTGACCTCGATCTCGAAGCGCTCGAAGGGGATCCGGCGCTGGCGCAGGCGCGCCATCACGCGTTCCGCATAGTCGTCGACCCGCAGCTCGATGTTGGAGACGTTGACGGCGATCCGCTTGACGTCGATGCCGGCCGCGAGCCAGGCCTCGAAGTCGCGGGTGACGCGGTCGAGCATCTGCAGGCCGAGCGCGCGCCCGACCTCGGCGTCCTCGAAGGCCGACATGAACTCGCCCGGCAGGCCGAGGCGGCCGTCGCCGTGCTCGATGCGCACCAGCGCCTCGAGCCCGTCGGCCGCTCCGGTGGCGAGCAGCATCTGCGGCTGGTAGACCGCGACCACGCGGCTGCCTTGGATCGCGTCGCGCACCGTGGTGAGCACCTCGTAGCGGCGCTCGGCCGTGGCTCGCATCGCGGGCTCGAACACCACGATACGGCCGCGGCCGTCGTGCTTGGCGCGATAGAGGGCGAGGTCGGCGCTGCGGAAGAGGTCGCTGCGGCTCTCGCCGTGCTCGGGAAACAGCGCGACGCCGACGCTGCCGTGGACCTCGATGGTCTCGCCGCGGAAGCGCATCCGGCGGCGCAGCGCGCGCAGGATCTCGGCGGCCCGGCGCTCGAGCGCGGCGTGGTCCTCGATGTCGCGCACGAACACGGCGAACTCGTCGCCGCTCAGGCGGGCGACGAGATCGTCCTCGCGGGCGACCCGGCGCAGGCGATCGGCGGTGCGACGCAGCGCGAGGTCGCCGGCCTCGTGGCCGAGCGTGTCATTGATCAACTTGAAATTGTCGAGGTCGATCAGGAGCAGCGCGAGCGAGCCGGGCTTGCGCGCGGCGTCCGCGATCGCCTCGTCGACCGCCTCGTGCAGCTGGCTGCGGTTCGGCAGCCCCGTGAGGGAGTCGAAATTCGCGGCCTGCCAGATCTTCATCTCGTCGCGCTTGCGCTCGGAGATGTCCTGGATGATCGACCAGGTGAGCAGCCCGCTCTCGGCGTCGCGTGCCGTGGAGGAGTTCACCAGCACGGTCTTGCGCGCGCCGTGCTTGTCGACCAGGCCGCATTCGCTCGGCTCGCGGCGGCCCTCCGCGCCGAAGCCCGGGCGCCGCTCGCCGTCCTCGCGGCGCTTCATGATCAGAAGGTCGTGCAGCACCAGGTTCGCGGCCTCCGCAGCCGCGTAGCCGGTCATGGCCGTGAAGGCGCGATTGACCTCGATGAAGCGCCCGGCGCGATCGGTGAGCGCGACGCCGACCGGCGCCATGTCGAACAGCGAGCGGAACTTGAGCTCGCTGTTGCGCAGCGCGACCTCGGCGTCGTGACGCTCGGTGACGTCGGTGAGGGTGCCGGCGAGGCCGATCACGGTTCCGTCGGCGTCGCGCCGCGGCGCGGCGTCGACCGCGATCCAGCGGGTCTCGTCGGCGGCCGTGCGCAAGCGCAGCTCGGCGCGGATCGCGTGGGCACCGCCGCGCATGGCCTGGTGGAAGGCGGTCGTGAAGGCGGCCCGGTCGGCGACGTGGACGTAGTCGGTCACCGGACGCCCGAGCGAGGCGGCGACCGCGTGGCCGTTGACGTCGGTCCAGGCGCGGTTGAGGAAGGTCCAGCAGCCAGCCGCGTCGGTCTCGAAGATGACGTCGCCGATGCTGTCGACCACGGTGCGGTACTGGGCCTCGCTCGCGCGCAGCTCGTCGCGCGTGTGCGCCAGCCCGACCTGATGGCGCAGCACCACGATGGTGAAGACCAGGATCATCAGGCTCAGCACGGCGGCCGCGCCGAGATAGAGCTGACGCTCGCCCTCGAGCTCGATGAGCCGGCCCGCGCCGAGCCAGATCAGCGTGATCGCGATCAGCCCGAGCAGGGCGATGCCGTAGAGCCCGAAATTCTGAAAGCGCGCACGATGTGCCTCGGACGACCGCGCCGGAAGTTGCGCGGGACGCGGGAGCACGGTGAGCAGAGCCATGCTTCAACCCCCACCCCTGGAAGGTACGATGGTAGCCCCCTGAACTGGTCCGCGTTCTCACACGCGGTGCCTTGCCGCGTCGTGAATCGATTGCCTCCAACTTTCCGAAAATGCCTGCAATCCGCGCGGCGGTGCCGAGGCCCAAAGCGCGGCCTGTCGGCGACGGCGTGCGCAAAGCGTTGCGCGCGCCCGACGGTTTCGGGCGCATGCGCCGCGACTTAGCGGTGCAACGTCGCGCGCACGCCGCCGAGACGGCGGCGCGGCGCGTAGCATGCGCGGACGGGCGTCGATGGCGGCGATATTCCGGTGGACAAGTCTTCGCGCGGGCGGCGATGTGACGCGCGCGGCGCGTGGCAGCGTCATACGCGCGTCATTCACCGCACGTCATAGAGGCGCATGACGATCCTCGGTTCGGCCGCGGGCCTGTTCTGTCTTGCGGCTCTGCTGGTGCACGCGTCGACGGTCGCGCTCGTGCTGGCCAGGAGACGGCGCGCGGCGCCGGCGGCGAGGCCCGCCGTGAGCATCGTGCGCCCGGTCTGCGGGCTGGAGAACCACATCGAGACAACGCTCGCCTCGGCGTTCCGGCTCGACCATCCGCGCTACGAGCTCCTGATCTGCGTCGCCCACGGCCGCGACCCGGCAGTCCCGTTGGTCGAGGCCATGATCGCGGCGCATCCCGAGGTGCCGGCGCGCCTGCTGGTCGGCGAGGAGCGGATCAGCGAGAATCCGAAGCTCAACAATATCGCCAAGGGCTGGCGCGCGGCCGCCCACGACTGGATCGTGCTTGAGGACAGCAACGTGCTGATGCCGCCGGACTACCTGGACCGCCTGCTGGCGAGCTGGGGCGCGGACACGGGGCTCGTGTCCTCGCCGCCGATCGGGTGCCGGCCAGACGGGTTCTGGGCCGAGATCGAATGCGGCTTCCTCAACACCTACCAGGCGCGCTGGCAATGCTGCGCCGACGCGCTCGGGCACGGCTTCGCTCAGGGCAAGTCGATGCTCTGGCGCCGCGAAGACCTCGATTGCCGCGGCGGGCTTCGCGTGCTCGGCCGGGAGGCCGCGGAGGATGCGGCGGCGACCCGGGTGGTGCGCGGCGCCGGCCTGCGCGTGCAGTTGGTGGACCGGCCGTTCCCGCAGCCGCTCGGCGCGCGCAGCGCCGCGGAGGTGTGGCGCCGCCAGGTGCGCTGGGCGCGCCTGCGGCGCGCGAGCTTTCCGGCCTGCTACGCGCCGGAGATCGTCGCGAGCGCGAGCCTGCCGCTCGCGGCGGCGGCGCTCGCGGCGCCCGACGTCGGCCTTTCGCCGCTTGCGGGCGCCCTCGTCCTGGCGAGTGCCTGGTACGGACTGGAAGCGCTGCTCGCCTGGCGCGCGGGCTGGCATCTGTCGCCGGTCTCGCCGCTCGCCTGGCTCGCCCGCGACCTCGCGCTGCCGGCGCTGTTCGTCGCAGGCTGGTTCGGCAACGGCTTCGTCTGGCGCGGTCATGCGATGCGCGCCGTCGCGCAGCGCGCCCGTTAAGCCGCGGCGCGAGCGCGATTTTCTCCAAGCCGGCGCCCGGCCCGCCGATGAACTCTTTGCGCGTCCGTGCGTTGGTTCGAACTGGGGCGTCGCACGCGTCGCATCACAGCGCCGGATCACGTCACCGTGAGGCGGGTTCTTCGCGGGGCTCGATGCTGACAAGCTGTGACACCGGGCCGCGTGATGGTCCGGCCGCCGGCACGAGACGAGGGAGATCAGGATGTCGCTTTCCGTTTCGCGCGCTGCGCGCGAGCAACGCCCCGACGGCGACGCGCTGCGGAGCGCCTGGCGCGACGCCTTCCGCGCGGCGCGCGCGGAGACCGAGCGGCGTGCGGCGCCGCTGTCGCCGGAAGACCAGGTCGTGCAGTCGATGCCCGATGCGAGCCCGACCAAATGGCACCGCGCACACACGACCTGGTTCTTCGAGCAGTTCCTGCTGGTGCCGCATCTCGCCGGATACCGGGTGTTCGACGAGCGCTTCGCCTATCTGTTCAACTCCTACTATGTCGCGGCCGGCCCGCGGCACGCGCGACCGAAGCGCGGCATGATCACGCGACCCTCGGTCGCGGAGGTCGCGGACTACCGGGCGCATGTGGACGGCGCGGTCGCGCGCCTGATCGAGACGGCCGCCGAGCCCGAGCTTGCGACCGTGACCGGGATCGTGGAGATCGGGATCAATCACGAGCAGCAGCACCAGGAGCTGATGCTCACCGACATCCTGCACGCCTTCGCGCAGAACCCGAGCGCGCCGGTCTACGATCCGGGCTGGACCCTGCAGGACGCCCGCGACGGCCTCGCGGTGGTGCGGCCGGAGAATTTCGAGCTCTCGCGCGGGATCCAGTGGATCGGCCACGAGGGCGAGGGCTTCGCCTTCGACAACGAGAGCCCGCGTCACGAGGTGCTGCTGCAGCGCGCCGCGATCGCGCGCCGCCTCGTGACCAATCGCGACTGGCTCGCCTTCATGGCGGACGGCGGCTACGCGACGCCGTCGCTCTGGCTCTCGGACGGCTGGGCGACCGTGCAGAGCGAGGGCTGGCGGGCGCCGGGCTACTGGCAGGAGAGCGGCGGGCAATGGTCCGCGATGACGCTCGCGGGCCTGAAGCCGGTCGATCCGGACGCGCCGGTCTGCCATGTGAGCTACTACGAGGCCGACGCTTTCGCGCGCTGGGCCGGCAGGCACCTGCCGAGCGAGGCCGAATGGGAGGCCGCGGCGCGCGCCGAGGCGCTGCCCGACGCCTTCGGCATCGTCTGGCAATGGACGCGCAGCGCCTACGCGCCCTATCCGGGCTACCGCGCGGCGCCGGGCGCGCTCGGCGAGTACAACGGCAAGTTCATGATCAACCAGATGGTGCTGCGCGGAAGCTCCTGCGCCACGCCCGCGGGCCATTCGCGCATCAGCTACCGCAACTTCTTCTATCCCCCGTCGCGCTGGCAGTTCACCGGGCTGCGGCTCGTCGACTATCCCGCGTAACCGGGCAAGGACCCCCCCGATGAGAGCCTCGATACGCGCCGCGCTGCAGGTGCTGCCCCGCCAGGACGGCGAAGACACCTTCCTTTCCGACGTGCTCTGCGGCCTGAGCCGGGAGCCGAAGCGGTTGCCCGCCAAGCATTTCTACGACAGCGAGGGCTCGCTGCTGTTCGAGGAGATCACGCGGCTGCCCGAATACTATCCGACCCGCACCGAGATCGGCATTCTCGAGGAGCGGGCCGGCGAGATCGCGGCGCTCGTCCCGCGCGGCGCGGCGCTGGTCGAATTCGGCGCCGGCTCGACCCAGAAGGCGCGCCTGCTGCTGCGCGCGGCGCCGCAGATCGCGGCCTATGTGCCGGTCGACATCTCGGCCGACTATCTGGCGGCGGAGTCGCGCGGGCTCGAGCGCGACGTGCCGCGGCTCGTGGTCGCGCCGGTCGCGGCGGACTTCACGCGTCCCTTCGCGCTGCCCCGCAGCCTGCAGGGCCGGCCGCGCGTCGGCTTCTTCCCGGGTTCCACCATCGGCAATTTCGAGCCCGGCGAGGCCACGGACTTCCTGCGGCTCGCGGCCGGCGTGCTCGGGCCGGGCGCGCGCATGATCGTCGGCGTCGATCTCGTCAAGGACGCGGACGTGCTGCACGCCGCCTACAACGACGCGGCCGGCGTGACGGCCCGGTTCAACCTGAACCTGCTGGTGCGCATCAACCGCGAGCTCGGCGCGGATTTCGACCTCGGGCGCTTCGCGCACCGCGCCTTCTACGACGCGACGGAGCGGCGCATCGAGATGCACCTGGAGAGCCAGGCGCCGCAGACCGTGCGGATCGCGGATCGCGCCTTCGACTTCGAGGCCGGCGAGACGATCCACACCGAGAACAGCTACAAGTACGAGCCCGAGAGCTTCGGCGCGCTCGCGTGCAGCGCGGGCTGGCGCGCGCTCGCGCTCTGGACCGACCGGCGGCGCCACTTCTCGGTGCACGCGCTCGAGCTCGCCTGACGTCCCAACCGCGTCCCACCCGACCGGTGGGACACATCGCGGTGGCGAACGTCTCGCCGATGCGCTAATTGCCTCGCGAAGCGGCCGCAGAGCCGCCGCGTGCAGGGAGGGCGTCGATGATCGCGAGCCGCGAGCGGATCCTGACCACCCATGTCGGCAGCCTGCCGCGCAACGAGGTCCTCACCGACCTCTTGATCCGGCGCGAGGCCGGCGAGGCGGTCGATCCCGGGACCATGGCGGCCGAGATGGACAAGGCCGTGCGCGAGGTCATCGACCGGCAGGTCGCGGCCGGCATCGACATCGGCAATGACGGCGAGCAGCAGCGGGTCGCCTTCCAGACCTACATGGCGCAGCGCATGTCGGGCTATGGCGGGGAATCCCGGCGCCGCGTCGGCCGGGACTTCGTCGAGCACCCGGACCTGGTCGCGACCTTCGTGCGGCGCTTTCCCCACCGCGCCCGGATCTCCAACGCGCCGCAGGCCGTCGCCGAGATCGCCTACACCGACACGACCGCCATCAAGGACGAGATCGACCGCTTCAAGCGCCAGGCCCAGGCGGCCGGCACGCCGTTCGGCGAGATGTTCATGACGGCGCCGTCGCCCGGCATCGTCGCCACCACCCTGCTCAACGCCCATTACGATTCCCACGAGGCGTATCTCGCGGCGCTCGCGCGCGAGATCCGCAAGGAATATCTCGCGATCCACGAGGCCGGGCTGATCCTGCAAGTGGACGCACCCGACCTCGCCATGGAGCGGGTGATGCAGTTCCAGGACGAGACCGACGAGGGCTTCGTCAAGATCTGCGAGCAGCATCTCGCCGCCATCAACACGGCGATCGAAGGCATCCCGCGCGACCGGGTGCGGCTCCACGTCTGCTGGGGCAACTGGGAGGGCCCGCACGTCTACGACATCGCGCTCGCGCGCATCCTGCCGGTGCTCTACCAGGCCCGGGTCGGGGCGCTCTCGATCGAGTTCGCCAACCCGCGCCATGCCCACGAATATGGCGCGCTCAAGCGTCACCCCTTCCCCAAGGACATGATGCTGATCCCGGGGGTGATCGAGTCGACCAGCAATTTCGTCGAGCATCCCGAGGTGGTGGCAATGCGGATCGAGCAGGCGGTCGCGGTCGTCGGCGACCGGGAGCGGGTGATCGCCTCGACCGACTGCGGCTTCGGCACCTTCGCGGGCCGCGAATGGGTGGTGGCGAGCGTGGTCTGGCCCAAGCTCCGCTCGCTGCGGGACGGGGCGGAGATCGCGTCCGCGCGCCTGTGGGGGAGGAGCGCGGCCTGACGGGCGCCGTACGCTTTCCCCCCGCGAAAGGCGAGCCCCCGAGATACATCTGGCGCGGCCTCCTCTATCATGGGAGAGAAACGCGTAGGTGCCGAGAGGGAGATTTCCATGGACGAGACGGTCCGCAAGATCAACGCCGAGGACATCGATCCTCGCTTCAACTGGGGCCGCGCCCTGCCGGCGCTCGGCATCATGGGTGTCGACTTCGAGGAGCGCGTCGACTACCGGCGCCTGCACCGCTACCGGCTCGGCCGCGCGCGCCAGGCGCTCGAGAACTCGGACCTCGGCGCGCTGCTGGTATTCGACGTCAACAATATCCGCTACCTCACCTCCACCAAGATCGGCGAGTGGGAGCGCGACAAGCTCTGCCGCTGGGCGCTGCTGACGCGCGGCGGCGAGCCGATCCTGTGGGACTTCGGCTCGGCGGCCGTGCACCACAAGCTCTACACGCCCTGGCTCATGCCCGAGAACTGCAAGGCCGGACTGATCGGCATGCGCGGCACCGTCAATCCGGCCTTCGGCCTGATGAAGCGGCATGCCGAGGAGATCGCCGCGCTGATCCGCGAGGCCGGCGTCGGCGACATGCCGGTCGGCGTCGACATCATCGAGCCACCCATGATGTTCGAGCTCGGCAAGGCCGGCCTCAACATCCAGGACGGCCAGCAGGTGATGCTGGAGGCACGCGAGATCAAGAACATCGACGAGATCGCGCTGCTCAATCGTGCGGCCGCCATGGTGGACGGCGCCTACCACCTGATCCACGAGGAGCTCAGGCCGGGCGTGCGAGAGAACGACATCGTCGCCATGGTCAACGAGTTCCTCTACCGCAACGGCTCCGACGACGTGGAGGCGATCAACGCGATCTCGGGCGAGCGCTGCAACCCGCATCCGCACAATTTCACGGACCGCATGCTGCGGCCGGGCGACCAAGCCTTCTTCGACATCCTGCAGTCCTTCATGGGCTACCGCACCTGCTACTACCGTACCTTCAATGTCGGCCGCGCGACGCCCGCGCAGCACGATGCCTACAAGCGCGCGCGCGAGTGGCTCGACATGGCGATCGACCTGATCAAGCCCGGCGTGACGACCGACCGGGTGTGCAGCGTCTGGCCGAAGGCGCCGGAGTTCGGCTTCCCGGACGAGATGTCGGCCTTCGGCCTGCAGTTCGGCCATGGCCTCGGTCTCGCCCTGCACGAGCGGCCGATCATCTCGCGCGTGGTCTCGCTCTCGCATCCGACCGAGATCAAGGAGGGCATGGTGTTCGCGCTCGAGACCTACTGCCCGGCGAGCGACGGCTATTCGGCGGCGCGCATCGAGGAGGAGGTCGTGGTCACCGACAAGGGCTGCAAGGTGATCACGCTGTTCCCGGCCGAGGAGCTGCCGATCAGCGCCCGTTACTGACCGATCGGGTCCGTGCCGCCATGAAGATCGGCTTCGTCGGCCTCGGCGTGATGGGGAGCCGCATGCTGCGCCACCTCACGGCGGCCGGGCATGCGGCGACGGTCTACGACATCGATCCCGGGACGCGCGACGCGGTCGCCGCCGCATGTGGTGCCGCGGCCGCGGTCTCGCCGCGGACCGTCGCCGAAGCCGCCGAGATCGTCGTCACCATGTTGCCGGACGGACCGGCGGTGCGCGAGGTCGCACTCGGCCCCGACGGCCTCGCCGAAGGCTTCCGGCCGGGGGCGCTGCTGCTCGACACCTCGTCGGCGGAGCCGTGGATCACCCGCGAGATCGGCGAGCGGCTGGCGGGCCAGGGCGTCGAGATGGTGGACGCGCCGGTCTCCGGCGCCGAGGAAGGGGCGCGCACCGCGACGCTGGTGTTCATGGCGGGCGGCAGCGAGACCGCGGTGGCGCGGGCGCGGCCGCTGCTCGGGCTGATGGGCAAGGAGATCTTCCATCTCGGGCCGCTCGGCGCCGGCCACACCATGAAGACCATCAACAATCTCGCGACCGCGCTCACCTTCCTGGGGACCGCCGAGGCGCTGATGATCGGCAAGTCCTGCGGCCTGAACGCGAAGGCGATGGTCGACGTGCTCAACGTCTCGACCGGCTACAGCTTCGTCTCCCAGCGGCGGTTGGCGCAGGACGTGGTGACGCGCAAGTTCCAGGACCGGTTCCGGCTCGACCTGATGCTCAAGGACATGGGCATCGCCAACCGGCTCGCCGAGGCGCGGGAGCTGCCGGTGCCGATGAGCGCGCTCGGCCGCGAGCTGTGGCGGCGCGCCGTCGCGGAGCTCGGCGAAGGCAGCGTCACCACCGAGATCGTGCGCTGGTACGAGCGGCAGATGGGCTTCGAGCTGAAGGACGAGCCATGAAGCCCGGAGGTCCGTACCTGCCGCCGCGAATCCCGACCCCGAAGGAGCGGGCCGAGCGGCGCAAGCGCATCCTCTCGGTCGCGCTCTGGAGCGCCGCGGCCCTGCCGCTGATCTTCGTGGTGATGGCCTATGGCTACAGCGACCAGGCGCCGGCTGCGCTGCGCGACTTCACGATGCGGCTCGACCAGTCGCTCGGCTCTCCGGTCTGGGAGATCCTCAGGCGGTTCGCGACCCGCTGAGCGGGCACGAATGCGAAGTCCGGGGCGGGCTTTCTGCGGCCGACGCGCTATGATCCGGGCATGACGACTCGCGCCTTCCTGGAACGCGCCGTGGACCAGGCCCTCGGCCGCACCACGGCCGATCTCGCGATCAGGAACGTGCGGCTGCTCGACGTCGTCACGGGCGCCGTGAGCGAGACCGACATCGCGGTGTGCGGCGATCGCATCGTCGGCACGCACGACAGCTATCGCGGGACGCGCGAGATCGACGGGCGCGGCCTCACTGCGGTGCCGGGCTTCATCGACACGCACCTGCACGTCGAGTCCTCGCTGGTCACCCCGCACGAGTTCGACCGCTGCGTGCTGCCGCACGGCGTGACCACGGCGATCTGCGACCCGCACGAGATCGCCAACGTGCTGGGCCTCGAAGGCATCAGGTATTTCCTGGAGAGCGCCTCGGCCACCGTGATGGACCTGCGCGTCCAGCTCTCCTCCTGCGTGCCGGCGACCGCGTTCGAGACCTCGGGCGCGCGGCTCGAAGCCGCCGACCTCGTGCCGCTCGCGGGCCACGACCGGGTCATCGGCCTCGCCGAGATGATGAACTTCCCGGGCGTGCTCGCCAAGGAACCGGGCGTGATGGACAAGCTCGCGGCCTTCGCGTCGCGGCACGTCGACGGCCATGCGCCGTTGCTGCGCGGCCGCGAGCTCAACGCCTATCTGGCGGCCGGCATCCGCACCGACCACGAGACCACGGCGCTCGCGGAGGCGCGCGAGAAGCTCGCCAAGGGCATGACGGTGCTGATCCGCGAGGGCTCGGTCTCCAAGGACCTGACGGCGCTGGCGCCGCTGATCGACGCGGACACCTCGTCCTTCGTCGCCTTCTGCACCGACGACCGCAACCCCCTGGACATCGCCGAGGAGGGGCATCTCGACCACTTGATCCGCAGCGCGATCGCCCGCGGCGCGCCGCCGCACCACGTCTACCGCGCGGCGAGCTGGTCGGCGGCGCGGGCCTTCGGCCTGCGCGACCGCGGGCTGATCGCGCCCGGCCAGCGCGCCGACATCGTGCTGCTCGCCGACCCCGAGACCTGCGCGGTCGCCCGGGTCATCTCGGCAGGACGGCGGGTCGAGCCGGAGCTGTTCGTGCAGCGGCGCGCGGTGGCGCCGATCGGCCTCGACTCGGTGCGGCTCGCGCCGGTCGCCGCCGAGGATTTCCGCATCCCGGCCACGGGACCCTCGACGCCGGTGATCGGCGTCGTGCCGGGGCGGATCATCACGGAGCGGCTGCAGCGCGATCTCCCGGTGCGCGACGGCGACAAGAGGTGCGACCCCGGCGGCGACGTGATCAAGGTCGCGGTGGTGGCGCGGCACGGCAAGAATCGCAACATCGGGCGCGGCTTCGTTTCGGGCTTCGGCCTCGCGCGCGGCGCGATCGCCTCCTCGGTCGGGCACGACAGCCACAATATCTGCGTGGTCGGCGTCGACGACCGCGACATGGCGGTCGCGGTCAACCGCCTGATCGAACTGCAGGGCGGTTTCGTAGTCGCGGAGGGCGGCGCGGTGCGGGCGGAGCTCGCGCTGCCGTTCGCGGGGCTGATGTCGCTGCAGCCGTTCGAGGATGTGCGCGCGGGCCTCGTCGGCCTGCGGCGGGCCGCCAGGGTGCTCGGCTGCACGCTTCCCGAGCCGTTCCTGCAGATCGCCTTCCTGCCGCTGCCCGTGATCCCGCACCTGAAGATCACGGATTTCGGGCTGTTCGACGTCGACCGCTTCGCGCTGGTCGACGCCTGACCCCCGCCGCCGGCCGGGCCAGCGCGCGGACGCTATTGCGGGACGTTGCGGCTTGGTCGCGCCGGGATGGCGAAAGGTTCATCAACAGACGCTCACGGGTTATCGAAAATTCCTCACGCGCAGTTGGGTTGAGCCCGGGCGCCGCGCGCGGCACACGGCAGGTCCCGCGTCGGACAGGGGGCGACGCAGCGATCCAGGAGACCTGCCATGACCTTGTCGATCACGTTGAAGCGCGCATCCGGAACGGCCGCCATCGGCCTCGCCCTGCTCGCGGGCACGCACGCCGCGCGTGCCGCCTCCTTCATCGATCCGATCCTGAGCGACCCGGCGAGCGTGTGCGTCGCCCGGGACACGCGCGCGATCCTGCGTCACTACCAAAAGCTCGCGGCCAAGAGCGAGACGCGGCCCTTCGTGCCGCCGGCCGGCGCTGCCGGCGCGACGGACGCTGACGCGCCGCTGTTCACCAACCTGGGCAAGCTCACCCATCCGGTCACGACCGCGAGCGACACGGCGCAACGCTACTTCGACCAGGGCCTGCGGCTCGCTTTCGCATTCAACCACGCGGAAGCGCGCCGCGCCTTCCGCACCGCGCAGCGGCACGACCCCGACTGCGCCATCTGCTACTGGGGCGAGGCGCTGGTGCTCGGACCCAACATCAATGCGCCGATGGATGCGTCGGCCGTGGCGCCGGCGCTCGCGGCGATGCGGCTCGCCGCCGAGAAGGCGGAGCGCGCGAGCCCTGTCGAGCAGGCGCTGATCGCGGCGCTCGGCAAGCGCTATGCGGCGGACGCGGGCGCCGAACGTGCGACGCTCGACGCCGCCTATGCGGCCGCCATGAGCGAGGTCGCGGCGCGCTTCCCGGACGACGAGACCGTCCAGGTGCTCCATGCCGAGGCCCTCATGGACCTCTCGCCGTGGGACTACTGGGAAGCGGGCGGTGCCAAGCCCAAGGGGCGCACGGCCGAGATCATGGCGACGCTCGAGAAAGTGCTGGCGCGCAATCCGGACCACCCGGGTGCGATCCACTTCTACATCCACATCGTGGAAGCCTCGAGCCAGCCGGAGCGCGCGGTGCCCCACGCCAAGCGGCTCGCCGCCGCCATGCCGGGCGCCGGCCACCTCGTGCACATGCCGTTCCACATCTACTACCGCATCGGCGACTACAAGGCGGCGCTCGCCGCCAACAAGGCGGCGGTCGCCGCGGACGAGAGCTACCTCGCGCAGGCGAAGCCGAAGGGCATGTATCCGGCGGCCTATTATCCGCACAACGTCCACTCGCTCATGGCTTCGGCGCAGATGGCGGGCGATGGCAAGGCGGCGCTCGCGGCTGCCGAGAAGCTCGCACGGGTCGTGACGACGGACGCATCGCGCAGCATCCCGTGGGTGCAGCCGATCCAGGCCGCGCCCTATTTCGCGCACGCCCAGTTCAGCGCGCCGCGCACCATCCTGGCGCTCGCCGACCCGGGCGACGAGCTGCCGTTCGTGAAGGCGATGTGGCACTACGCGCGCGGCGTCGCCTACGCGGCTCGGAAGGACGCCGCCGCGGCGCAAGCCGAAGCCGATGCGATCGCGCGGCTGAAGGGTGGCGACTGGTCGGCGCTGGCGGCCGGCGGCATCCCGGCGGCCGGCGTGCTGGAGCTCGCCCGCCAGGTCGTGCATGCGCGCATCGCGCTGGGACAGGACCGGCTCGAGGAGGCGCGCGCGGCCTTCGCGGAGGCGGGGCGGCTGCAGGACGGGCTCACCTATTCGGAGCCGCCGCACCGGTACTATCCGGTGCGCCAGTCGCTGGGCGCCGTGCTGGTGCGGCTCGGCCGGCTGGAGGAAGCGGCCGATGCCTTCCGCGCGAGCCTGGTGCAGTCGCCCAACAACGGCTGGGCCCTGTTCGGCCTCGGGGAGGTCTACCGCCGCACCGGCGAGAAGGCGGCGGCGGCCGAGGCGAAGCGGCGCCTCGGCAAGGCCTGGGCCGGCGACATCAAGGCGCTCGACCTGACGCGGCTGTGAAAGATCGTAGCCCGGATGTTGCTGCCGCACATCCGGGCTACCGTTACTGTGTCAGAAACACATTCGCGGCGTCATCCCGGCCAAGCGAGCACCGATCTGGCGCTTGCGCGAGATCGGCATTGATAGATGCCCAGGTCGGCAACAGCCGACCTGGGTGCGAGCGCGAGCCGGGATCCATATCCCCGGTGATCGAGATGCGGAAATACTAAGGATATGGATCCCGGCTCTCGCTTCGCTCGGCCGGGATGACGCCCAGAGTTAGCCTTCTGACGAAGTAGGACTACATCGCCCGTCAGCCCTCGAGCCCGGTCGGGACCTGCTTGTTCTCGCTCTCGAGCTTCACGCCGGCGCCGATCGCCATGGTCTCGAGCAGGGCGGCGAAGTCCTTCTGCAGGTATCCTTCCGGGTCGGGCTTGAGCTGCGCGGCGCCGAAATGCGCCTGCAGCACCTCGCGGGTCGCGGCCGTGACCGGCATCGGCACGTCGAGCTCGCGGCCGAGCTCGAGGCCGAGGTCGAGGTCCTTGCGCAGGAGCTCCGGCGTGAAGGTGGTGGTCCAGTCGAGATTGACCAGCGCGGGCGCCTTGTAGCGCGTGAACATGGAGCCCATGACGCTGTTGTTCATGAAGGCCAGGAAGGCGTGGCGCGGCACGCCCGCCTTCTCGGCGAGCAGGGTGATCTCGATCAGGTTCTCGATCACGACGCCGAGCATCACGTTGTGGGCGATCTTGCAGATGCGCGCGAGCTCGCCCTCGCCCACATGGGCGACGCCGTTCGGCGCGAACACCTCGACCAGCGCCTGCACGCGACGGAAGGCCGCCTCCGGGCCGGAGGCGACCGCGGAGAGCCTGCCGGCCTTGATGACCTTGGCGTTGCCGCTCACCGGGCAGGCGATGAAGTCCGCGCCCTGGTCGGCGAGCTTGCGTCGGATCGCGGCCGAGTCCTCGACCGAGATCGTCGAGCAGTCGACGAAGATCTTCGGCAGCCTGCCGTCGCGTGCGGCGGCGACGCCGTTCGCGCCGAAATAGACCTCGTCGAGGTCCTTGCCGGTGGAGACGATGGAGAACACCACGTCGACGTCGGCGAGATCGGCGAGCTTGTCGACCACCTTGCCGCCGACGGCGGCCAGCGGCTCGGCCTTGGCGCGCGTGCGGTTCCAGATCGCGACGTCGTGCCCGGCCTTGAGCAGCCGCTCGGCCATGGGATAGCCCATGCGTCCCATGCCGATCCAGCCGATCCTCTGCGTGTTGTCCGCCATTCCGTGTCCCCCGTCGCGAGTGAGATGCAGCATTTCGGGCCATGATGCGGTCCGCGAGCCGCCTGGCGCGGTTGCCAGTAACACAGGGTGAAGCAGGGCTTCAACGTCGCCCCGACTGTTGGGCCGATGCCCGTGCGGCGAAAGCGCCGTTCACGGCGCGGCGGCTCGCCACGGCCGCGAGGGTCGTGGTAGTGATCGCCGCGCGGCGGAGCGCTTCACCGGGAGGACCGAATGGCCGAGACGAACGTGATCTCGATCTGCGGCAGCCTGCGCAAGGGCTCGTTCAACCGGATCCTCGCCCGCGCCCTGCCGGCGCTGGCGCCCGCCGGCATGCGCATCACGGAAGCCCCGTCCTTCGCCGATTTCCCGATCTACAATGCGGACCTCCAGAACGAGAAGGGGTTTCCGGCGCCCGTGACGGCGCTCGCCGACGCGGTGCGCGCGGCCGACGGGGTCATCATCGTCACGCCGGAATACAATTTCTCGATGCCGGGCGGGCTGAAGAACGCGCTCGACTGGGTCTCGCGCATCAAGGACCAGCCGTTCAAGGAGAAGCCGGTGGCGCTCCAGTCGGCGGCGCCCGGGCCGGTCGGCGGGGCGCGCGTGCAGTACCACCTGCGCCAGACGCTCGTGTTCCTCGACGCCATGACGTTCACGCGGCCTGAGATCTTCGTGGCGCATTGCGCGTCCAAGCTCGACGAGGCGAGGGGGATCACCGACGAGGCAACGCGCAACTTCGTGACGTCGCAGCTCGAGGCCTTCGCGGCATTCATCGCGCGCCACGGGCAGAAGCACTGACAAGCCGGGTGGGGGCAGGGATGGCGGGACCGTCGCTCGACGTGGTCGTGATCTGCGGGTCGCTGCGGCAGCGCTCCTACAATGCGGCGCTCGCGCGTGCGCTGCCCGCGCTCGCGCCGCCCGGAATGCGCATCGCGCCGGCGCCGCCGTTCCGGGAGTTCCCGCACTACGATGCCGACGTCCAGAACGAGACGGGCTTCCCGCCGGCCGTCACGGCGCTCGCCGAAACGGTGCGCGCGGCCGACGGCGTGATCGTCGTCTCGCCGGAGTACAACTGGACCATTCCGGGCGCGCTCAAGAACGCCCTCGACTGGGTGTCGCGGCTGAAGGACCAGCCCTTCAAGGAGAAGCCGGTGGCGCTGCAGTCGGCCTCCACCGCGCTGCTCGGCGGCTCGCGCATGCAGTACCACATGCGCCAGGCGCTGGCCTCGATCGACGCCTTCGTGATGATCCGCCCCGAGATCATCGTCACCTTCGCGCCGCAGAAGTTCGACGAGCAGACGCTGGACCTCACCGACCAGCCGACGCGCAACATCGTCAAGCAGCAGCTCGAGACCTTCGCGAAGTTCATCCGCCGCGTGGGGGCCTGAACGGACACTGCGAGCGTCATCCCCGGACGCCGCGCAGCGGCGATCCGGAATCCATGGCTCCGCTCCGTCCGTATCATGACCGCAGGGCTCATCGATCCCGGTCTCGCTTCCGCCCGGCCGGGACGACGCCGCTCTCCCGACTCACCGCCCGAGCGGCCCACCTGCGAGCCAGGCTTCGCCATCGGCGTAGAGGCGCTCGACCTCGGGGCCGATGAGGCCCGGCATGTCGGGCTTCACCCGGTAGCCGATGCGGGTCTGCAGATAGGCGAGGTGGCGGTAGCCCTCGGGGAAGCGGGCGAGCAGGTCCCGGTCGAGGGTCGGCGAGGCCGCGGGGTCGACCGGATCGAGCCGGTCCCTCTCGTAGATCGGCTGGCGCAGCACCAGGCCCCAGCGGCCGGCGCGCTTCTCCCAGAAATCATAGAAGCGGCCGGTGCAGAGGACGTCGCACGGCACCCCTTCGACCGGGGCGCGCTGCGAGATCGTCATCTTGGTCTGGGTCACGGCGCGCGCGCCGGCGAGCTCCACCGAGGTGCCGCCGAGGAAATGCAGGATGCGCACGCCGCGTGCGAAGCCCTCCTGGCTCACGCGGATGAACTCCTCGGCCGTGCCCTGGAACCAGGTCGCCATCATGCGGCCGTCCGGATGCCAGACCGTGCGGAAGCGGGCCCAGTCGAGGGCGTCGCGCCAGACCGCCCAGTTCTCCACGAGGTCGCGCAGCGCGAGGCGGTCGAGCAGTTCGTCGTCCATGAGGGGCTCGTTGGCAGGAGAGAGGCTCCTGTATAGCGGGCGCGCATCACGATGGGGAAGAGCGCTCGGCGGCCCGAATCCGTGACCGCGGACGCGTCTACCTGGCCTCGACGCTGAACCCCTCCGTGCGGTCGAGCGCGATGTGGCCGGCCGCGACGGCGGCGGCCCAGCGCGCGGTGGCCGGGACGCCGCCGAAGGAGAAGAAATGCGGGGCGACGTCGCCCGCCTCGCCGAGCTTCTCCACCAGCGCACGCAGGATGGCGTCGGGTGCGGTGCCGCCGAACAGGTTCTTGACCAGCCCGGCATTGCGCGCGAGCGCGCCGGTCGAGGCGCGCACGCCGCAGCGGCGCGCATAGCCCATGAGCGCGGTGAGGCTGGCCGGGCCGGCGAGGCCGACCCGCACCGGCGCATCGACGCCGAGGTCGCGCATGCGCGCGAGCCAGGCGAGGATCGGTGCGGCGTCGAAGCAGAACTGGGTCACGATGTGGAGCTTGAGGCCGATCGCCTGGGCGGCCTCGATCTTGGCGAGGATGATGCGGTCGAGCTGGTGGTCGCCGATGCGCGGATGGCCGTCGGGATGGCCCGCGATGCCGATCTCGACGACGCCGTGGCGCGACAAGAGCCCGCTCTCGATCACCTCGACGGCGCCGTGGAAGGGGCCCTGCGCGGGATCCGTGTCGCCGCCGATCACGAGGACGCGGCGCACGCCGGCTTCGCGGGTCGTGGCGGCGAGCAGGCCGTCGAGCGCCTCGACCGAGGGGATCGCGCGCGCCGCGAGGTGCGGCACCGGCTCGAAGCCGGCGGACCGCACGAGCTTCGCGGCGTCCGCGAGCTCGGCGAGCGGGCGGGTCGGAATCGCGCTGAGATACACCGCGGTGCCGGCCGGCACCGCCGCCTTCAGCGCCTCGACATCGGCGGGCTTCGGCCGCGTCGCCTCGAGCGAGAAGCGGCCCGTGAAGGACGCGATCGCCGCGCGCGGATCGTGGCGATCCCCGGGGCTGGCGGTCACGACGGCGGGAGCCCGCATGGCGTTCTCGTGGGTCAGTCGCGTCGGCGCGAGATCACGTAGGACTCGTCGTAGAACCACAGGCCGCCCTGCTGGCGCAGCACCTCGCGCGTCGCCCGCAGGTAGCGGTCGTCGCTCACCACGTCGCCGAGCCGGTCGTCCTCGACCTGCGCGACATAGATCGCGGCGTTCCAGGCGGCGAACAGAGTGGAGGTGCCGATCGATCCGGACAGCTCCGAAGGGAGCGTGTGCATGTCGTAGCGGAACAGGGAGCGGTTGTCCGCATAGGCGTTGAAGTTGAGGTCGCGGCCGGCCGGGCCGACCTCCTGCTTCACGGCCTTGAGGATCTGGTGGCGGTCGTGGACGAAAGGATTGTCGCCGGGCCAGACCTTCTGGATGATCTCCATGCCGGGGTCGTGGCCGTAGGAGTGGATCGCCAGCAGGCGTCCCCCGGGGCCGAGCGCGCGCGCGAGCGGGGCGATCACGCGCTTGGCCTTGAAGTCGAGCGAGGCGCGCGCGCGATAGGGCTGCGAGGCGATCACGAGATCGTAGTTCGCGACCGTGCCGCCGGGGCGCGGGATGATCGGGTCGAGCAGAAAGCGGTGGTCGTCGCGATAGATCACCAGCACCACGGGGCGCTCGTAGACCGGGTTGCCGGTCTTCGGGCTGACCGTCGCCTTCCAGTTCTCGGCCAGGAACGGCTCGAGATCCATGATCTGCGATTCGAAGCGGTGCGCGGTGCTGCCGGCGAGCGGCAGCTCGTGCCAGACGAGGCTCGAGGCGGCGCTGAGCGACTTGACCGCGAGCCAGGGCGCGTCCGTATAGGCGAGGTTGGTGAGCACCAGCGCGGTCGAGGGGTGCTCGAGGAACCGGTCCGCCATCTTCTGCAAGGTGAGGCGGATGTCCTCGAGGCTGATCTCCTTGCCGACGATGTAGAAGGGCATGTGCGGGAAGCGGTCGTGCATCGAGCGCATCACGCGGGTGAGCACCGAGCCGTCACCGACGCCGGCATCGAACAGGCGCACCGCCGGCGGGCGCGGATGGATGCTCGCGAGCTCGAGCGAGACGCGGTGTGCGACCACCCATTTCTCGCTGCAGGTATTCACGAACAGCAGGTATTTCTGCCGGTTGTCGAAAAAGCGGAAATTGCGCTGCGGGTCGTCGCCGCCGGTGGGCGGGGGCGCAGGTCGGGCCGGGACCGGAATCGACGAGACCGGCATGGCCGAGGAGGCGAAGCGGAGCTCCGCGGGGCGCTCGATGATTCCCGAGCGGCCGAGCGCGTCCGGGTGGCGGTTCGCCGCGATGAAGGAGCGGATCCGGTCGAGGGTCTCGGTGGTGATCCGGCCGCCGTTGCGCAGCCGGCTCGCGAGCTTGCCGTCGTTGACGGCGCGGCGGCCGAAGGTCGACTCGGCCAGCCCGGACTGTCGACAGAATTCGGAGATCTCGCGGAGAATCACATCGTTCATGGCGTCGTTTCCTCCGGTCCGCTGCGCGCATCGCCGCAGTCTCAGGGCTGCGTTCGGTCCCGCGCGGGACACGGGAGCGAGCCAATCAAAGGCGGCGAGGTCTCGTCAACCACAAAACCTCCCACTTCTGTGGTGGGCAGATATATGGGATTCATCCCAATGGCGCGCCAGGATAATGCGGTGGACCAATTGCCGCGCGAGGCAACATCGCCAGTTCGAGGCTCGGGGCGGGCTCAGGGGTTGCAGGGAGCAGATCATGGGGGTTCGTTCTGCCCACCAAGAGCTGGAGTGGGCAGGTCGACCCCAGTGGGTGCCGATGGGCGGCGAGGGGCGCAGCCGAGGCCGCGAGGGCCGACGCCCCGTCGCTCAGCCGAGGGCGGCCAGCACCGCCTTGGCGACCGCGGCGGTGCCGTCGGGGCCGCCGAACTCGGTGGGCCTGAGGCCGTCCGCGAAGGCGCGGTCGACAGCCTGCTCGATGCGCGCGGCAGCTTCCGCGGCGGGCGGGTGGTCGTGCCGGTCGGCGAGCCAGTCCAGCATCATGGCGGCGGAGAGGATCATGGCGGTCGGGTTGGCGATGCCCTTGCCCATGATGTCGGGCGCGGTGCCGTGGCAGGGCTGGAACACCGCGTGCTTGTCGCCGATATCGGCCGAGGGCGCCATGCCCATCCCGCCGATCAGGCCGGCGGTGAGGTCGGACAGGATGTCGCCGAACATGTTCTCGGTCACCAGCACGTCGAAATCCCAGGGGCGGCGCACCAGCGCGGCCGAGCAGGCATCGATGTAGATGTGCTGCGGCGTCACCTCGGGATGGAGCGCGGCGCGCTCGTCGAAGAGCTGCCGGAAGAACGCGAAGGCGCGGAAGATGTTGGCCTTGTCGACGCAGTGGAGCATGCCCCTGCCGCCGCGCGCCTTGCGCCGCGCGGCGAGGCGGAACGAGAAGTCGAACAGGCGCTCCGAGGTGCGGCGCGTGATCACCAGGGTCTCGCGCGCCTCCTCGTGCGTCACCACGCCCTTGCCCATGGAGGCGAACAGGCCCTCGGTCGACTCGCGGATCACCACGAGGTCGATGCCGCGCTCGGCCGCCCCGACGATCGGGCTCGGCACGCCGGGCAGCAGGCGGGCGGGGCGCACGCCCGCATAGAGGTCGAAGATGAAGCGCAGCTCCACTTGCGGCGCGATCTCGGTCCCGTCGGGATAGCGGATATGCGGCAGCCCGCAGGCGCCGAGCAGGATCGCATCGGTCTCCTCGCAGAGCCGCACGGTCGGTTCGGGCAGGGCGGTCCCGGTCTCCCGGTAGTGCCCGGCGCCGGCGGGCGCCTGCGTGAAGCGGAATCGCAGGTTCTGCGTCGTCGCCTCGACGCGCGCGAGCACCTCGCGGGCGGGCGCCATCACCTCGGGGCCGATGCCGTCGCCGGGCAGGACCGCGATGTGGAAGCTGTCATTGGCTTTCATGGGACCGTGTCGGCTGGGGGCACCGGGCAGGACGGGTAATGAATACGCAAAGGCTTGCGCATGCAAGGCGAAGTCGCGCAGAGTCGCGCCGCATGCCTCGCTTCGCCGCCAATCTCGGACTGCTGTTCCCCGACCGTCCCCTGATCGAGCGCTTCGAAGCGGCCGCCAAGGCCGGCTTCACGGCGGTCGAGGCGCAGTTTCCCTACGACTACCCGGCCCCGGCCGTGAAGGCGCAGATCGAGAAGCACGACCTCGCCTTCCTGGGCCTCAACACGGCACCGGGTCGGCCCGGCGAATCCGGCCTCGGCGCGGTGCCGGGTCGCGAGCAGGACTTCGCGGCGGTGTTCCTGCAGGCGCTCGACTACGCGGTCGCGATCGGCGGGCGCGCGATCCACTGCATGGCGGGCGCGGTGCCGGCGCGCAAGCGCGCGGCCGGCGAGCGGACCTTCGTCTCCAACCTGACGCTGCTCGCCGACCTCGCGGCCGAGAAGAACATCACGCTGCTGATCGAGCCGCTCAACACCCGCGATCGGCCGAACTACGCGCTCACGCGCGTCGAACAGGCGGCCGAGATCATCCGCGCGACCGGCAAATCCAACATCAAGATCCAATTCGACTTCTACCATCTGCAAATCATGCAGGGCGATCTGCTCACGCGCTTCGAGAAGCACTTCGACCTGATCGGCCATGTCCAGGTCGCCGCGGTGCCCTCGCGCGCGGAACCGGACGAGGGCGAGGTGAACTACCCGCAGATCTTCAAGGCGCTCGATGCCATGGGCTACGCGGGCTGGATCGGCGCCGAATACAATCCGCGCGGGCGCACCGAGGACGGGCTCGGCTGGGCGCGGCCCTACGGCATCGTGCCGCGGGATACATGACCCGACATCAGGGAGGACCGGCATGCGTCTGAAAGGCAAGCGAGCGATCGTCACCGGAGCGGGCTCCGGCTTCGGGGAAGGCATCGCGGAGACCTTCGCGCGCGAGGGCGCGCGGGTCGCGGTGGTGGACATCAACGAGGCGGCCGCGAAGGCGGTGGCCGGCAGGCTCGGTGGCCAGGCGATCGCGCTGCGCTGCGACGTTTCGAAGGGAAGCGACGTCGAGGCGACCGTGAAGGCGACGCTGGACGCCTTCGGCGGACTCGACATCCTGGTCAACAATGCCGGCATCAGCCACGTGCGCGGGCCGATGACCGAGGTGAAGGAGGAGGAGTTCGACCGCATGTTCGCGGTCAACGTGAAGTCGATCTACCTGTTCGCCAAGGCCGTGGTGCCGGTGTTCCGCCGCAACGGCTCCGGCGTGATCATCAATATCGGGTCGACCGCGGGCGTGCGGCCGCGCCCGGGGCTGACCTGGTACAACGCCTCGAAGGGCGCCGTGAACCTCGTCTCCAAGTCGATGGCGGTCGAGCTCGCGCCCGACAAGATCCGCGTGTGCGCGCTCGCGCCGGTCGCGGGCGAGACGCCGCTGCTGCCGACCTTCATGGGCGGCGATTCCGAGGAGCTGCGCGCGGCGTTCCGGGCGAGCGTCCCGCTCGGCCGGCTCTCGACGCCGCGGGACATCGCCAACGCCACGCTGTTCCTCGCCTCCGACGAGGCCGAGTTCCTCACCGGCGTGGTGCTGGAGGTGGACGGCGGGCGCTGCATCTGAGTCTCGCGCATTCGCCGGCGAATTCCATGCAAATTGCCGGCGATCTCGCGCGGAAGGTTTACGCGCCTTTCAGCCGGCCGCGCCACACTTCCGGCGCGGGCTCGAGGAGAGCCGGCGGCGGACCTTGTCTGGATCGAGGCCATGCTGACGTCGCGGAGCGAGCGATTCGTCTGGGCGAAGCGGGATTTCCATCCCGATCCCCCGCTGTTTCGCGTACTCGCGCGGCGCTGGCGGCCGCTCGCGGGCGGCGCCGAGGCTCCCGTCTACCGCAGTGCGCCGATGCCGCGGCGCGGTCGAGGTGAAGAAAAGGCGATCTCGCGCAACATTCTGTTCACCAAGTCGCGCGGCTGGAGCCCGTGGCTCTGGGTGCGGTGAGGTTTGCGGATCAGCTCACCGCGATCACGGGTGCGCCGAGCGCCTGCCGCAGTATCTTCGGATTCACCGGAAAGACCGCGCGCGGCGTGCCGGCCGCGGCCCAGACCACGTCGTACTGCAGCAGGTCGGCGTCCATGCGGGTCGCGAGCGCGCTCGCGTGGCCGAACGGCGGAATGCCGCCGATCGCGAAGCCGGTGATCGCGCGCACGGTGTCGGCGTCCGGCCGCTTCAGCTTCTCGCCCAGGTGCACGGCGACGCCCTTCTCGTTCACGCGATTGCTGCCGGAGACCAGGAGCAGATAGGGCCTGCCGCTTTCGGCGCCGATGAACACCAGCGACTTGATGATCTGGCCGACCGTCACGCCGCAGGCGGCGGCCGCCTCCTCGGCGGTGCGGGTCGGGCTCTCCATCTCGCGCACCGTGACGGCGAGGCCGAGGGCCACGGCCGCGTCCTGCACCCTGCGCGCGCTGGCGGGCAGCTCGTTCATCGCCATCTCCTCATCCGATCAGCATCTCGCGGCGCAGCTCGGCGACTCCGTCGCGGTCGTGGCGCAGGCCGCGCGAGGTGACCTCGCAGGTCCAGCCGCCCGGCCGGCCGCCGATCCGATAGAGATTGTAGGCGGCCGGCTCCCGGTCGCCGCCCGGCGCCGCGGAGGCGGACGGCACGCCGACCACGGGAATCGTGCCGTGCGGGCCTTCGAGTCGCACGACGGCGTGCTCGTGGTGGTGGCCGTGCAGCACCAGCTCGGCGCCGTGCTCGGCGAGAAGCGCGCGAAACGGCAGGGCGTCGAGCAGGCGCTTGTGGCGCGCATGGCCGGCGGTGGGCGGATGATGGATCAGCACCACGCGGAACACGGACTCGCTGGCGAGCGTGACGAGCAGCTCGGCGAAGCGCGCGAGTTGCTCGCCGCCGAGCCGGCCGGTGGCGAGAAAGGGCGCGGTCGGCACCGCCGTGGACAGCCCGATGAGCGCGAGCGGTCCGCGCCGGCGCACGAAGGGAAAGCCCGGCCAGGGCGTGGCGTCGGGGTCGCCGCGCATGTAGTCGCCCCAGTGGCGGCCCGCATGGTCGACGACCCGGCGCACATAGACGTCGTGATTGCCGGGCACCAGCGAGACGTCGGCGGGCGTGCCGAGGCGCGCGAGCCATTCGCCGGCGGGCGCGAACTCGGCGGCGAGCGCGATGTTGACGAGATCGCCGGTGAGCGCGACGTGGTCCGGCCGCGCGGCCTTGAGGTCGTCGACGAGGGCGGCGAGCGCCTCGGTGCTGTGGTGGCGCCGGCGATTGCGCGACCAGTTGACGAAGCCGATCGCGCGCTTGCCGGCGAGCTCGGCGAAGCGCGGCGCCGGCAGCGGCCCGAGATGGGGATCGGAGAGATGCGCGAGAAGGAACATCGCTTGTTATTTAAGCGCTGCCGATGAGAATTCCCGCCAGGAAGACGAGGGCGCCGCCGACCATGACCTGGAAGGTGGCGGCGAGGAAGGGCGTGTCCATGTAGCGCCAGCGGATCCAGGAGATCGCGGCGAGCTCGACGACCACCACCACGACGGCGAGCACGGTGGCGATCCAGAAATCCGGGATCAGATAGGGCAGCGTATGGCCGATGCCGCCGATGGTGGTCATCAACCCGGAGACCGTGCCGCGCAGCCAGGGCGTGCCGCGGCCGGTGAGCGAGCCGTCGTCGGAGAGCGCCTCGGCGAAGCCCATCGAGATGCCGGCGCCGACAGAGGCCGCGAGGCCGACCAGGAAGGTTTCCCAGGTGCTGTGGGTCGCAAACGCGGCCGCGAACAGCGGCGCGAGCGTGGAGACCGAGCCGTCCATCAGCCCGGCGAGGCCGGGCTGGACATACTGCAGCACGAACATGCGCCGCGCGGTCTCATCCTCCTCGCGCCTGGCATCGGGCGTGAGGATGCGCTCGCCGAGCCGCTCGGCCAGACGCTCGTGCCGGTCCTCGGCCTCGGCGAGGCGGACGAGCAATTCGCGGACCGAGGCGTCGCGCGCCGCCTCGGCGGCCTTGCGATAGAAGCGCCCGGTCTCGTATTCCATGGTGGCGGCGTATTTGCGCACCTCGTCGAGGCCGAGCGGCCGCACCAGCCAGAGCGGCTTATGCTTGACGAAGCCCTTGACGTCCTGGCGCCGCACCAGCGGCAGATAGTCCCCGAACTTCTCGCGGTAGAGGTCGAAGAGCAGGGTGCGGTGGCGGACCTCCTCCTCGGCCATCTCCTCGAACACCTGGGCCGAGGCCGGGAAGCTCTCGCGCAGGCCCTCGGCGAAGCCGCGATAGATGCGGCTGTCCTCCTCCTCGTTGGAGATGGCGAGTGCCAGGATCTCCTGCTCGCTCAAGTCGGCGAATCGCTTCACGGCGGCCCCCTGATATTGGAATTGATATAGACAGCCGATGACGGTTCCGCCATGACCCCGCTGCGCCGCGCCCTTGAACCCGCGATCCGCCGCGCAATGCACGCCTATTGGCGGCTTTCGCGCGGCATGACGCTCGGCGTGCGGGCGCTGGTGGTCAACGCAGCCGGGGAGGTGTTCCTGGTCAAGCACAGCTATGTGGCGGGCTGGCACCTGCCGGGGGGCGGCGTCGAGCCGGGGGAGACCTGGATGGACGCGCTCAGGCGCGAGCTTCACGAGGAGGGGCGCATCGTGCCGGGCGGCGAGGTGACGCTGCACGGCCTCTTCTACAACGCCCGGGTCTCGCGCCGCGACCACGTGGCGGTGTTCGTCGTGCGCGACTTCCGCCAGGACGGCGCGCCGGTGCCGGACCGCGAGATCGTCGCGCACGGCTTCTTCGCGCCCGGGGCGCTGCCGGCCGACGCCACGCCGGGCACGCGGGCGCGCATCGCCGAGGTGCTGCAGGGCGCGCCGGTGAGCGCGCGGTGGTGAGGGCGAACCGTCTCCACGCGTCACCCCGGCCGAGCGCGAAGCGCGAGAGCCGGGGTCCATACGCCCGGCATGGCCGTATGCGCGGGGGCGGTGGCTATGAATCCCGGCTCTCGCTATCGCTCGGCCGGGATGACGCTCGAGCCGTGTCCTGCGCCGCGAACCTCCCGCGGTCGTGCGGCGCGGCGAAATCCGGCTCGGGGCCGAGGGGCACGATGCCGGTCGGGTTGATGCGGCGGTGGCTGCCGTAATAGTGCTGCTTGATATGGTCGAGATGCACGGTCCCGGCGACGCCCGGCACCTGGTAGAGGTCGCGCAGGTAGCCCGATAGGTTCGGATAGTCGACGATGCGCTTCCAGTTGCACTTGAAGTGGCCGACATAGACGGCATCGAAGCGCACCAGCGTGGTGACCAGGCGCCAGTCCGCCTCGGTGAGGCGGTTGCCGACCAGATAGCGCTGGGTGGCGAGCCGCTCCTCCAGCGCCGCGAGGGTGTCGAACAAGGCGCGGAAGGCCTCCTCGTAGGCCTCCTGCGTGGCCGCGAAGCCCGTGCGATAGACGCCGTTGTTGACGTTCGCGTAGACGAGGTCGTTCACCGCGTCGATCTCGCGCCGCAGCTCCGCCGGGTAGTAGTCGACGCGGTCGTCCGTGAAGGCCGCGAACGCGGAATTGAGCATGCGGATGATCTCGGACGACTCGTTGTTGACGATCGTGGCGCGCTGCTTGTCCCAGAGCACCGGGACCGAGACGCGGCCCGTGAATTTCGGGTCGGCGAGGAGATAGACCTCGGCAAGGCGCCGGGTGCCGTTCACGGTGTCCTCGGTGCCGGGCGCGCCGAACACCCAGCCTTCCTGCTCCATCAGCGGCGCGACGACCGAGACCGAGATCGCGTCCTCCAGCTTCTTGAGCTTGCGGAAGATCATGGTGCGATGCGCCCAGGGGCAGGCGTGGGAGACATAGAGGTGGTAACGGCCGGCTTCGGCCGGAAAGCCGCCGGTGCCGGTGGGGCCGGCGCTGCCGTCCGCCGTCACCCAGTTGCGGAACACGGTCGCGGGCCGCTGGAAGCGGCCGTCCAGGGTGCGGATCTCGTTCTCCTGCCAGACGCCGGCGACCAGCTGGCCCATAGTTCAGGTTCCTCGCTTTGCGACCGATAGGCTCTATCTAGGTCGGACTCGCGGTGCGCGACAGGGCCACAAGGGGCGCTTGCGCGGGCGCAAGTCGCCGGCGGGTCCATGGACCTGGGGCGCCGCAGGTGGTATCCGGGCTCCCCGCGCATGACCGACCTGTCGCTCACCATCCTGGCCGAGACGCCCGCCGACGCGCAGGCGATCGAGCGGCTCCACGAACGGACCTTCGGGCCGGGCCGCTTCACGCGCTCGGCCTACCGGATCCGCGAGCAGATCCCGCACCGGCTCGACCTGTCGTTCACGGCGCGGATCGGCACGCTGCTGGTCGGCTCGGTGCAGCTCACGGCGGTCCGCATCGGCGCGACGCCGGCGCTGCTGCTCGGGCCGCTCACCGTCGACCCGCCGTTCCGCGAGCGCGGCATCGGCATCGCGCTGATCGAGCGCGCGCTCGCGGAGGCGCGGGACCAGGGCCACCGCCTGGTGGTGCTGGTGGGCGACGAGCCCTACTACGCCCGCGCCGGCTTCAAGCGCACCCCGCGCGGCCGCGTCATCATGCCGGGCCCGGTCGATCCCGGCCGGGTGCTGGCGGCCGAGCTCGTGCCGGGTTCCTTCGAAGGTGTCACGGGCCTGGTGCAACCGGACTGGCCGGCGCCGAGCCCATAGGCCGGCGGGGGTGGCGCCCGTAGCCGGGTGAGCGCAGCGAGACCCGGATGGCTCCCCGCACGTCGCTGCGTGCGGGCTGCGGGGCTGCGTTCATTCGCGGTTCATGCGCGCGGCCGCAGGCTCCCCGCCCCTCTGCCTCACAAGGAACCCCCTCCCATGAAATCCCCCAGCGCCATGATCGTGGCCGCGATGCTCGCCACGACGCCGGCCTCGGCCCAAGTGCTCGATCTCTCCTCGGTGAAGTGCGACCAGTTCCTCAAGAGCGGCAAGGAGTCGATCGCCATGATCGTCATGTGGCTCGACGGGTACTACGCGGACGACGACGCCTCGGCGGTCATCGACTTCGGCAAGGTCGGCGCCAAGATCGAGAAGGTGGGCGAGAGCTGCATGAAGCAGCCGGGCGCGCTGCTCTCGGACGTGGCCGAGGAAGTGCTGGGGAAGTAGCGGCGGGCTCAGCCGTGAGCCCGCGGCGGGGGCCTGCGCCCGGCGCCCGGCCGGGATGAGGACCCGGCGAACTCAGCGCCCCTCGCGCAGCCAGGTGGCCGCGAGGCTGCCGACCAGCAGCAGCAGGCCGAGCACGCCGGCGAAGACCGGCAGCACGCCGATGCCGCGCACCACGCTGGCGTCGCGCATCTTCAGGCCGATCCAGTCGTCGCCACGGAAGGTCTCGCTCGCGCGCACCGGCACGATCCGCGGGACCGCGACGGTGTCGCGCTCGAGGATGCGGCGCGCGTCGCCGCCGGTCGCGGCGGCGAGCGCTCCCATCACCTCGGTCGTGGAGGTCACCTCGGCATATTCGCGCGGGTTGGCGGGGCCGACATTGACCAGCGTGGTCAGCTTGCCGTCGGTCGCGCGCCAGAGGCCGAGCTCGTTGGCGGGCGTCACGGCGCGCCAGACGCCGGGGTCGGCGGCCTGGAGCTCGAGCGTGCGGGTCGCTCCGGTCGGGGTCGTCAGCGTCACGGGAGCAACCGTCTCTTCCATGGACTGGCGCCGCACCGCCAGCTCGCGGCCCTGCACGGCCATGCGCAGCGCCTCCTCCTCGAGGTCGGGCTGCTTCATCAGCCAGTGGGAGAGGCGGCGCAGGAGATCGAGATGCGGGCCGCCGCCCTCGAAGCCGCGCGCCCACAGCCAGATGTGGTCGGAGAGCAGCAGCGCGACGCGGCCCTCGCCCTCGCGCGAGAGGAGGAGCAGCGGCTTGTCGTCGGGGCCGCGCATCAGGCCGCTGCCCTTGATCGCCCGCGCATCGACCAGGCGGAACCAGCGACTCCAGTGCGGCGGGTCGCTCTCGGCGCCTTCGAGGCCGCGCGTCACCGGATGGCGCTTGCCGAGGTCGGTGAGGCGCGCGTGATAGGGCTGCTCGCTCGCCTGGCCGGTGGGCTCGGCCGGGAGGATGACGTCGAGGGGCGTGCGCCAGATGCTGGTCTGGCTCGCATAGTCGGGGCCGGCCGCGACCAGCACGGCGCCGCCGTCGCGCACGTAGCGCGCGATGTTGTCGAAATAGATGATCGGCAGCACGCCCTGGCGCGCGTAGCGGTCGAAGATGATCAGGTGGAACTCGTTGATCTTCTGCTGGAACAGCTCGCGCGTCGGGAATGCGATCAGCGAGAGCTCGTTGATCGGCGTGCCGTCCTGCTTCTCGGGCGGACGCAGAATCGTGAAGTGCACGAGATCGACGCTGGCGTCGGATTTCAGCAGGTTGCGCCAGGTGCGCTCGCCGGCATGCGGCTCGCCCGACACCAGCAGCACGCGCAGCTTGTCGCGCACGCCGTCGATCGCGACCACGGCGCGGTTGTTGATGGTGGTGAGCTCCCCCTCGAGCGGCGAGGCCTCGACCTCGACGATGTTCTGGCCGGCATGCGGAATCGGGATCTCCACCTGCACGGTCTCGCCGACCGTCACGGTGCGGGTCTCGAGCGCCTCGCCGTCGCGGCGCACCGTGATCTGCGCGGCGCCCGGCGGCGCGCCCTGGTCCTCGACCTTGAGCGCGATGGTCTGGCTCTGGCCGACGAAGCCGAAACGCGGCGCCGAGACCAGCACGACGCGGCGGTCGCGCTCGTCGGGACGGCCGGTGACGAGGGCGTGCACGGGGGCCGCGAAGCCGAGCGCGGCGGCGTCGCCCGGCACGTCGTGGACGCGCCCGTCGGTGATGAAGACCGCGCCGGCGACGCGGTCCGGCGGCACGTCCGCGAGGGTGGCGCCGAGCGCATTGAACAGGCGCGTGCCGTCGGTCTCGCCGTCCGCCTCGCCGGCCTCGACGACGCGCACCTCCAGGTTGGCGATGCGGCCGAGCCGCTGCTGCACGGCGGCGCGCACCTGATCGGCCTGGGCCCGGCGCTCGCCGAAGCCCTGGCTCGGGCTGCGGTCGACCACGACGGCGGCGACCGAGGGCAGGCCCTCGCGGTCCTCGCGGGTGAAGGAGGGATTGGCCAGCGCCAGCACCGCGAAGGCGAGGGCCACCGCGCGCACCCAGGCGCCGCGGCTGCGCACGATCAGGAGCAGCGCCGCCATGATCGCCGCGGCGGCGGCCGCGACCCAGAGCAGCTCCAGGGGAACGAGAGGGCTGAAGGTCAATCCGAGACCCACGGCGTGCTCCTAGATCCTTGCTTGGCACATGTCCTTCTCGGCGACCGGTGCCCGTTTCGCCGGGACATGCGCTACTGGCCGAGCCGCTCGAGCAGGGCCGGGATGTGCACCTGGTCGGCCTTGTAGTTGCCGGTCAGCGTGTACATGACGATGTTCACCCCGGCGCGGAACGCGAACTCGCGCTGGCGCGGCTCGCCCGGCTGCAGCGGCAGCATCGGCTGCCCGTCGCTGCGCATCGCCCAGGCGCCGGCGAGGTCGTTGGAGGTGATCAGGATCGAGGAGACGCCGTCGCCGCCGCGCGCGGGACGCTGGCTCTCCTCCTCCTCGCTCTGGGTCGGTATCGCCTCCACCCAGAGCTGGCCGGTGTTGAAGCGCCCCGGGAAGTCCTTCAGCAGGAAGAAGGTCTTGGTCAGCACGTGGTCGCGCGGCACCGGCTCGAGCTCGGGAATGTCGAGGGAGGACAGGATGTCGCGCAGCGCCGCCATGCCGGGGGTGCGCGAATCCATGCCGGGGGTCGCGAGCACGGCGTCGCGGGTGTCGAACAGGACGGTGCCGCCCTTCTTCATGTATTCGTCGATGCGCTGCAGCGCCTGCGGCTCGGGGCGCGGCGCATTCGGCACCATCGGCCAGTAGACCAGCGGATAGAAGGCGAGCTCGTCGGCCGCGAGGTTGAGGCCGATCGGCTCTCCGGCCTCGAGCGCGGTCCTTACGGCCGGGACGACGACGCGCAGCGGCCCCTCGTAGGTCTGGGCGAGGACGCAGTCGGCCGGAACGGGCCCGCCGAGCTTTTTGGCCAGCTCGGCCTCGGGCCTCTCCCAGGCCCCGGGCAG
>PQAH01000195.1 GCA_003105195.1 Bradyrhizobiaceae bacterium | reverse complement strand
GGTCCTTCCCCAAGGGGAGCCCATGTCGCGCGCGCAACGCCTGCTCGACCTGATCCAGATCCTGCGCCGGCATCGCCATCCGGTGAGCGGGCACGTGCTCGCGCGCGAGCTCGGGGTCAGCATCCGCACGCTCTACCGCGACATCGCGATCCTCAATGCCCAGGGCGCCGAGATCGAGGGCGAGCCGGGGCTCGGCTACGTGCTGCGGCCGGGCTTCATGCTGCCGCCGCTGATGTTCTCGGAGGACGAGATCGAGGCGCTGGTGCTCGGCTCGCGCTGGGTCGGCGACCGCGGCGACGAGCGACTCGGCGCGGCGGCGCGCAACGCGCTCGCCAAGATCGCGGCGGTGCTGCCCGCCGACCTGCGCGACGCGCTCGACGCCTCGCCGCTGCTGGTGCCGCCGGCGCATGCCATGATCCGGCCCGCGATCGACCTCGCGGTGATCCGCAAGGCGATCCGCACCGAGCGCAAGCTCGCCATGAGCTACCGGGACGTGAACGGCGCCGAGTCGCGCCGCACCGTCTGGCCGTTCGCGCTCGCCTTCTTCGAATGCGCGCGCGTGGTCGTCGCCTGGTGCGAGCTGCGCCAAAGCTTCCGCCATTTCCGCGCCGACCGCATCGTCGAGCTCGAGGTCGTCGACGCGCGCTACCCGCGCCGGCGCCAGGTGCTGCTGAAGGAATGGCGCGAGCGCGAGGCCGGTCGCGTCGCGGCGCAGTAAAGGCGCGGCAAATCGCTGCATTCCGGTCCTGAGAACCGCACGCCATCTCTCGGCGTTGCCACGAGCCAATCCCGGAGAATTGAATGATCGACGCGCACGTCAAGCCCGGCATGCTGTGCCCGCTGTGCCGGACGGACCTGATGATGACCGACCGCCAGGGCGTGGAGGTGGACTACTGCCCGCGCTGCCGCGGGGTGTGGCTCGACCGCGGCGAACTCGACAAGATCATCGCGCGCAGCGACGCCATGGAGCCGGCATCCCCGCAACCGGCCGCGCGCGGGCCCGCGCCGGCGCCCGTCCAGGGCGGCTACGATCCCGGTTACGACGGGCGCCGCCGCTATCGCGACGATGACGACGACGACGACGACCGGCGCGACCCGCGCCATCGCCACCGCAGAAGGAAGTCCTGGCTCGGCGAGATCCTCGACTTCGACTGACGGGGACCGCAGCGGCGCGGAGACCGCGGGTCGCCGTTGCCATCGCCTCGCTGCGAGAAGTCGAGCGGGGAGGCGGCCCGGCCGCTGCATGGCGGACGCCTGCCGCGCCGGCGCGGCGGGCGCGTGACGCGGCCCGGCACAGTCTCAGGCACAAACGGCCCGGCGCGCGATTGACTCGGCGCTGAAATATAGTAAGCTATCTATCTTCAAAGGAGGTGATCATGTACCGTTCTCTCAAGCTCATGCATGTAGTCGGCTTCGCCATGTTCCTGGGCAGCATTCTGGCGCACATCGTGACGGGCCGGGCGCAGGCGGGGGCAGCCGACCCATCCTTCGTGCTCTATGCGCGCGAGACCATCTGCCTTGCGACGCGCACCCTGACCGTGCCCGGCCTGATTCTGGTCATCGGCTCCGGCCTCGGAATGGTGTGGCTGACCAGGGGAGAGCTGCTGCGCCAGCGCTGGCTCAAGCTGCATATCGCGCTGGCGGCCGCGATCGCCGCCACCACGGTCGCGATCGTCGTGGCGGTGGCGAACCTCACCTTTGCGGCGCGCGCGCTCTCGCGCGGCGGCGGGCTCGAGGCCTTTGTTGTCCCGGAGGCGGTCGAGCGCTATGCCGGTGCCGTCAACATCCTGATGATCCTGCTGGTCGCGGGGATCGGCCTACTGCGCCCGCGCCTGCAGGCGCGCCGCGTCGCGCGGGTCGCGGAGTGAAGCATGGCGAAACCGCAAAGGCCGAAGGACGGCGCGTTCAAGCCCGAGGAATCCTTCGGCTACATGATCAACTACGTGGCGCGCCTCTATGCCCGCGAGATGGGTCGCGAGGCGGCGCGCCACGGCGTGCAACTCGGCACCTTCCCGGTGCTCCTGGCGCTGTGGGAGGCCGAGGGGCAGACCCAGTCGGAGCTCGCCGTCCGCGCGCAGATCGAGCAGCCGACCATGGCCGCGACCCTCAACCGGATGGAGCGCGACGGACTGATCCGGCGCGAGCCGGACCCGCACGACCGTCGCGCGGCGCGCGTCCTCCTCACCGCGCAGGGGCGCGCGCTGCGCGCGCCGCTGACCGCGGCGGCGCGTGCCATCAATGCGCGCTCGGTCGAGCGCCTCGAGGTGATCGACGCGGAAATGTTCCTGCAGGCGCTGCATGAGGTCGCAGCCTCCTTGTCGCGCGGAGAGACCGGTCGCGCACCCTCCGGATAGACTGGACCGATGCGAATCGATTCGATCAGCGGAGCCGCGCGCTGATGCCACGTCGCGCCGGAAGCGCCGACCTGCCGCTCCATGGCGGGCGCGTGCCGCGCTGGCTCGGCGAGCGCATGACGCGGCTCGGCGCCGTCACGGTCGAGGCGATCGTGCACCACTACGGCCGCGACGAGCTGTTGCGGCGGCTCGCGCATCCGTTCTGGTTCCAGTCCTTCGGCGCCGTGATGGGCATGGACTGGCACTCCTCGGGCATCACGACCAGCGTGATCGGCGCCTTGAAGCGCGGGCTTGCGCCGCGCGCGGCGGAGCTCGGCATCCACGTCTGCGGCGGGCGCGGCCGGCACTCGCGCGCGACGCCTGCCGAGCTGGTCGCGGTCGGCGAGCGCACCGGTCTCGACGGCGCCGCGCTCGCGCAGGCGAGCCGGCTGACCGCCAAGGTCGACAGCGCCGCCGTGCAGGACGGCTTCGACCTCTACCTGCACGGCTTCATCGTCACGGACGACGGCCGCTGGGTGGTGGTGCAGCAGGGCATGAACGGGGCGCGCCGCCAGGCACGCCGCTACCACTGGCTCTCCGAGGGGCTGACGAGCTTCGTCGACGCGCCGCACAGCGCGATCGAGGGGCCCGACCAGGGCGAGATCGTCAATCTCGCGGATCGCCGCGCCGCAGCCTCGCGCCGCGCGCAGCTCGACCTCCTCGCCTCGATCGGGCCGGATGGCATCGTGCGCGAGCTTGCGGCGCGCGCGGCGCCCGCCGGCGTGCCGGCGGCCGAGACACAGCCGTTGTTGCCGCACCTGGTCATGCCGGCGCATCACGAGGTGCGGGCCGCCGACGTGGTGACGCGACGGCTGCACGGCACGCTGGCGGCCGCGGCCGACCGCGGGCCGAGGGATTTTCCCGAGCTGCTGCTGACGCCGGGCGTCGGGGCGCGCACCGTGCAGGCGCTCGCCATGGTCGCCGAGGTCGTGCACGGCGCGCCGTGCCGCTTCAGCGACCCGGCGCGCTTCTCCTTCGCGCATGGCGGCAAGGACCGCCACCCGTTCCCGGTGCCACTCCGGGTCTATGACGAGACGCTGCGCGTGCTCAAGTCGGCGGTG
>PQAH01000194.1 GCA_003105195.1 Bradyrhizobiaceae bacterium | reverse complement strand
ATCAACATGCGCAAGGTCGACGGCTGGCAGACGCTCGCCACGCAACCCGTCGCTCAGCCGATTGACCTCGCCGCCTGAGGCGATACCTTCATGCGCTCGGTGACCGCGTCATCCGAATTCCAACCACTTCTCGGACGGCACCTACGGCGGCCTGGAGGGAGCACACCGATGAGTGACAGCCTGACCATCTGCACTTTCCCTATTTCAATGAGGCGGCGACCTCACCGAGAGTGCGTTCCCTCCTGAAAGCATGCAGTGGCTGATCATCCGGTCGGGATCACCCACTGCCCTTCCATTCCAGCGCCATGAACGTTTCAACTTTCCGCACCTGGGTTGGATCGCAGGAGAGGACGGCCGGTCAGGAATCCGCCATCGACGACGATGCATTCGCCGTTGATGTAATCCGAGGCATCCGTGAGGAGAAACCCGACCGTTCTCGCGACGTCTTCCGGACGGCCGATCCTGCCGCGCGGAATCATTCTCAGAAACATCTCCTTGTATTCGGCGGAGACGTGCCCCTCGTCGACCTCGACCAGACCGGGCGCGACCGCATTGACCCGAATCCCGTGAGGTCCCAATTCCTGCGCCAACGACCTGGTCAACATCACGAGCCCGGCTTTCGACGCGCTATAATGCGCGGCGCCGACTCTGGCCGAGAAGGCGGCCGTTGACGCGACATTGACAATGACCCCGCCGGTGGGCGCGAGCCGCATACGCCCGAACGCCTGGCTACAAAGGAAAGGACCCTTCAGGTTGATGTCGAGAACGCGATCCCACGCGGCTTCGGGCATGTCGAGAATGGAATGATTCGGATAAACCCCGGCATTGTTGACGAGAGCGTCCGGCAGGCCGAGATCGTGGGCAACCGAAGCGAAGACATCGGCAACCTGTCGGGCCGAACTGACGTCGAGCCGGTACGCTCGCGCCGTGCTTCCGTCCGCCGACAATGACCGGGCCACTGAAACAGCCGCGCCTTCATCGATATCCGTCACCGCGACCTTGTAACGGCTCGCGTGCAGCGTCCCGGCAATCGCCCGGCCCAAGCCGCGGCCAGCGCCCGTCACGAGCGCCACGGGATGAGCGCGTTCGATCATGGACATGCTCCGCGAAGATGAAGGTTCAGTTTCCGCCCCGACACGTGACAAGGCCGATTTGCTTGATAACCTGAAATCGCCCAGGAACGTATCGTTTCATTCCAGCTTCAAGAGCAGGTCATGGCGAGCACGCAGCATCCGGATTCCTACTGGCTCGAAACCGGCAATCCGGCTCCGGTTGTGCCGATCATCTCCGGCGACCAGAAGGTGGATGTCGCCATTATCGGCGCGGGCTTCACCGGGTTGTCCGCGGCATACCACCTCTCCCGGGCCGGTATCCCGGCGATCGTGGTCGAGGCAGAGGACGTCGGCTGGGGCGCGAGCGGCCGCAACGGGGGAATGTTGCCGCCGCGTTACAAGAAGGGCTTCGCCAGCATCGCGAAGACCTACGGCAACGAGACCACGCGCCGGCTGCACGCCATTATCCGTGAAGCGATCGATACCGTGGAGACGATCGTGTCCGATTGCGCGCTGGATTGCGGATTTGCCCGCACCGGCCAGATCACGGCCGCGCATTCCGACGCACATCTTGCTTCGCTCGAACGGGATTGCGCCTGGATGGCGGCGGAGGCCGGCGACCGCGCCGCGCGGATCCTGAGCAGATCGGAGATGATCGACGAGGTCGGCGCCGACATCCACGTCGGCGGCTGGTTCGATCCGAGAGGCGCCGGCATTCACCCGTTGAATTATGTGCGCGGTCTCGCCGGCGCGCTGCGGAAGCGCGGAGTGCCGATCTTCGCGAGAAGCCCTGTTCGCCGGCTCGTGGAGGGGCCGGATGGCGTCCGGCTCGAACTCCCCGGTGGCACGATCGCGGCGCGTCAGGTGGTGATCGCGACCAACGCCTACACGGATACGACCGGCTTCGCGCCCGACGGGCTGGAGCGGCGCATCGTTGCCGTCAATACATCGGTGATCTGCACCAATTCGATCGGCGGCAATCGGGCGGGCGCCGTGCTGCCCGGCCGCAGAATGGTCGCGGATACCAAGCACATCATGAACTGGTATCGCATGCTGCCCGACAATTGCCTGATCTTCGGCGGGCGCGGCGACATCACGGGGCGGAGCGACGATCCGAGCGTCTACGCCAAGCTCGAACGCCAGCTCGCAGAGACATTTCCGGCAATCGCCGACGTCGGCGTGCGGCATCGCTGGTCGGGCAAGATCGCCGTCACGCGCGATGACTTTCCGCATATCGGGCGGCTCTCGCCGCGAGTCGCCTATGCCATGGGCTATGGCGGGCGCGGCGTCGCGCTGGCGAATGTGCTGGGAAAATATCTTGCGCAACTCGTACAGGGCGAGAGGGTGGATGCCGGCCCGATGAGCGCGAATGCCTTCGATCCGATTCCCTTCCACGCCTTCCGCATTCCGGGCATGCAGATCGTCGCGCGGTGGTATCAATACCTCGACGCCAAAGCCATTCGCGAGCAGGAGCGGTCGGCGTAGCGCCAGCCGCCTCCGCCCGCTCATCCCGCGAGCAGGCACGCCGCCGCGTGGTCGGGGCGCAGCGGGCGCAAGGCGGGGTCGGTCTCCGCGCACGCCGCGACCGCGCGCGGACACCGGGTGCGGAAACGGCAGCCGCTCGGCAGTCGCGCCGGGTCAGGCGGTTCGCCCTCGAGGGTGAACGTATCGGTGACGCGCCGTCCGCCGATGTCGGGAATGGCCGCCAGCAGCGACTGCGTATACGGGTGCTGCGGCGCGCGGAAGAGGGTCTCGGTCGGCGCAATCTCGACAATGCGGCCGAGATACATGACCGCCACCCGATCGCACATCATGCGCACCACCGACAGATCGTGCGAGATGAAGAGATAGGTCAGGGCAAAGGCCTGGCGCAGCTCGCCGAACAGCTTGAGCACCGTTGCCTGCACCGACATGTCGAGCCCGGAGGTCGGTTCGTCGAGAACGACGAGGCGCGGATGCAGCGCCAGGATGCGCGCCAGCCCGACCCGGCGCTGCTGCCCCCCGGAAAGCTCGTGCGGATAGAGATCGAGATGGGTTTGCGGCAGACCCACCTGCCGCAACAGATCCCGGATGCGGATCACTCGCTCGGCCGCCTCGAGCTCGGTATGAACGATGAGCGGCTCCTCGAGCGAGCGGCGGACAGTCCAGCGCGGATCGAGCGAATTGCCTGGATCCTGGTGACAGTATTGCAGACGGGGCGCCACTGCGCGGCGTTCGCGCCCCGACAACCTGCTGATCTCCTCGCCTTCGAACACGATGGCGCCGCCGCTCAGCGGATGAATGCCGACAAGCGCCTTGCCGAGCGTCGACTTGCCGCAGCCCGATTCGCCGACGATGCCGAGCGTCTCGCCGGGCGCCACCTCGAACGACACGCCGTCGAGCGCCCGCACCGCGCCGGTCCTGATGCCGAATGCGTTACGCACCGGAAAATGCCGCGACAGACGATCCGCCTTCAGGATCGGCGCTTCGCGCATCGTCGCGACGCTCACGCGGGCACCGTTGCGCCGACGGGGTGGTAACAACGCAAATCGTGCGCGGCGCTGACGCTCGTCGTCGCAGGGCGCTTCATGTGGCAGATGTCGGTCGCATGCGCGCAACGCGGATGGAACCGGCATCCGGCCGGCGGGTCGACCAGCCCGGGAATTTCGCCGCCGATCTCACGCGGTTCGCGTCCCGGCTTCGGCAGGCTCTCGAGCAGCCGCACTGTGTAGGGATGGCTGGGACGCTGAAAGAAATCATCGACCGGCGCCATCTCCACTTCCTGCCCGGCATACATCACGGTGATGCGGTCGCAGATCTCATATGCGGTGCCGAGGTCATGCGTGGTGAACAACACCGACACGCCGCGCTCCTTGACGAGCCGCTTCAGCAGCTTGAGAATTTGCGCCTGGATGGTCACGTCGAGCGCGGTCGTGGGCTCGTCCGCAATAACGAGGTCCGGCTGCGGCATCAGCGCGAGCGCGATCATCAGCCGTTGACGCTGGCCGCCGGAGAATTCGTGCGGCAGTTTGTCGAAGGCTTCGTCGGCGCGCGGGATCTGCACGGTCCGCATCATCTCGACAGCATCCGCCGCGTCGGCCTTGCGGCGCGCCCGCGGGTAGCGGCTGAAGAAGCCGAACAGGCCGCGGCCGGCATGTTCGGGCCGACGCGGCGATTTCCATTTCATGACTTCCCGCGCCTGCGAGCCGATGCGAAACAGCGGGTTGAACGAGGCGAACGGGTCTTGCGGGATGAAGGTGATGCGCCGGCCGCGAATCTGATCGTCGACGCGGCGGCGCGGCATCCTCAAGAGGTCTTCGCCGCCAAATCGGAGCGAACCCGTCTCGTGCCGCGCATTGGCCGGCAGGATGCCCAGGATGGCGCGCGCCAGCGTGGTCTTGCCGCAACCGGACTCGCCGACGAGCCCCATGATCTCGCCCCGACGGATCGTGAGGTTGACGCCGTCGAGCACCTTCGCGACCCCGCGTTCGGTACCGAACGAGACCCGCAGGTTCTCCACTTCCAGGAGATTATCGTCGGGCGCCAGCACGTCTGATCCGCGGATCGAGAACGTCGCGCAGGCCGTCACCCAACAGGTTGAAGCCCATCACGACAAGGAAGATCGCAAGCCCGGGCGCCAGTGCATACCACCACGCCTCCGGCAGGAACTCGCGCGACTCGGCAATCATCCGCCCCCATTCGGGTGCCGGCGGAGGCGCACCGAGGCCGAGGAACCCGAGTGCGCTGGCGGTGAGGATGGTGAAACCCATGCCGATCGACGTCCGCACGATGATCGGCGAGGCGACGTTCGGCAGTACGTGCAGCAGAATGATCCGCCAGGTCGGGACCCCGAGCGCAATCGCCGCCTCGATGAAGGTCTCGTTCTTGAGCGAGCGCACCTCGGCATGGACCAGTCGCGTGAACCACGGCCAGTAGGTCACGGACAATGCGAGGATCACGTTCTCGATCGACGGTCCGAGGGTTTGCGAAATGGCGATCGCCAGCACGATCTGCGGCACTGCCAGGAAAATGTCCGAAACCCGCATCAACGCTTCGCCCAGCCAGTTCTGCGTCCAGCCCGAGATCAATCCGATCGGCACGCCGATCAGCAGCGCGACGCCGACCGCCACGCTCGCGATCACCATCGTTATGCGAGCGCCGAACAGAATGCGGCTGTAGATGTCCGCTCCCATGCGATCGGTGCCGAACACATACGTGTCGGAAGGCGGCAGCAACCGCTGTCGCGGGTTCATGTCCCAGATCGCTTCCGGATGGGTGGCGAGCAGCGGGGCGAAAATCGCAATGAAGACGAGCAGCAGTATGATCAACAGTCCGACGGCCGCGGCCGGGTCGCGCAGCAACTGGCGCAGGATGTCGCGGGCGGCGTTCATGCGCCGGTTCCGCGCGGGTCGAGAATGGCATGGCCGATATCGACCACGAGATTGACGATGCCGAACACGACCCCGGCATAGACCGTGAATCCCATCACGGCCGCGTAGTCGGATTGCAGGATCGCCTCGAACGCGTAGGCTCCGATGCCTGGCCACTGGAACACGGTCTCGATCACAACCGTGCCGGCGAGCAGGATGCCGAACAGCAGCCCGATCTGCGTTACCGTGGAAATCAGCGAGTTGCGCAGCACGTATTTCCATACGATGAGCCCGGACGGGATGCCCATCGCGCGCTGATAGACGACGAAATTCTTCTGCAGCGTTTCCAGCACGCCGGCTCGCGTGAAGCGCACCACCGTCGCCAGGGCGGGAAACGCCAGCGTGAACGCCGGGAGGGTGAGGTGGGCCACGACGTTGCGAAACCGCGTGAAGTTGCCCTCCACGAGCGTATCGACGATGTAGAAGCCCGTGATCGACGGCGGCGGGAAGCCCGTGATCCGCGCCTGCAGGGGAAGCCAGCCGAGATCCATCGCGAAATAGAGCTGCAGCACCAATGCGAGCCAGAAGCTCGCCACCGCGAGTCCCGCCACCGTGATGATGCGCAATACGTGGTCGATGATCGTGTTGCGGTAGAGTGCCGAGACGACGCCGAGTGGAATCCCGATCACCACGGCAATCATCATCGCGACAATCGTCAGCTCGATGGTCGCCGGCAGACGGGCATAGAGGTCGTCCCAGACCGGCCGGGTCGTGAACAGGCTGGTGCCGAGATCGCCCGAGAGCAATTGCCGATAATAGTCGACGAGCTGGACGAGCAGCGGCCGGTCGAGTCCGAGCTTCTCGCGGAGAAGCTCGATCTGCGCGCGCGACGCCGTCTCGCCCGCCAGCTTGGCGACAGGGTCGGCCGGAATGACGCGCGAGATGAAGAACACCACGGCGACAAGGCCGGCAAGCGTTGGAACCAGCCACGCGATGCGCTGAAGGATAAGCGCCAGAATCCGCATTATGTCGCGTTCATTTCAGCGGCATCGGGGGCCATTCGCGCCGGGTGGGACCCGGCATCCATCCAGTCGGATCCGGACAGGTCCCTACCGCTGGAAGGATGCCATGCGTCAAGTCCGGTCAGGACAGGTACCTGTCCGAGGGCGTCGGGGCGCCGGTGCGCCGAGGCGACCGTCGCCACCGCGTCCTGCAAAGTCAGCTCTCGTAATACGCGGTCCGCATTTCTTGCGCCGACCCGATCGGACAGAACACGATGCCCTTGAGCTTGCTGGAGTAGGGGCCGTACCATTTGGTGTTGTAGATCCACAGTCCCGCCGCCTCGTCGACGACGATGCGAGTGACCTCCTCGTACAACTTGGCGCGCTCGGCCTGAACGGTGGACCGCAGCGCCTTTTCCAGCAGTTCATCGACCTTGGGATTCTTGTAGTGGGAGGCGTTCTTGAAGGTTCCGGCGGTCGACGAGGAAAACATCTCGCCGACCCAATTGTGGGGATCGGCGTAGTAGGTCGAGATCCAGTAGATCGACACGTCCGGTGTGGTGGCAGGGTCCTTGAACCGCTCCACGATCGTCGGCCAGGGATAACCGACCACCTTCGACTGCACGCCGGCCTTGGTCAGCCCGTTCTGCAGCAACTGGGCGGCCTGCTCGGACTGCTGGAAGCCGGTCAGGTAGGCAAGCTCGATCGGCTTGTCGAGTTTGACCTTGGCCTGCGCGAATTCGGCTTTCGCCTTCTCGATATCGAAACTGTAGCCCTTGACGTCCTTGGGCACGCCCCAGATCGTGTTCGGCAGCGGGGTCGGATTGCGCTCGACCAGCCCACCGAGAATCTCCTTGTTGAAGCCGTCGTAGTCGAATGCGTAATTGATCCCGCGGCGGACATGGACATCGTTGAAGGGCGCGCGTGTCGTGTTGATCTGCGCCATCATCACGCGCATCGACTCCGCCTCGAGCACCTGCGTGGCGGGGTTGGCCTTGATGCGGTTGAGCTGATCGGTCTGCAGATAGCCGCCGATACCGTTGAAGTCGCCTCGGATCAGGCCGAGCACGCGCGTGTTGGTGTCCTTGACGGCGCGGAACTCGATCTCGTCGATCCATTTCGGGCCCCAGCCCTTGAAATGGCTCGGCCAGCGTTCGGCGACGAACCCGATGGCCGGATCGAACTGCGTGATCTTGTAGGCTCCGGAGCCGGCCGAGTTCTTCGACAGCCAAGCTTCGGCGTGGTCGCCACCCTTCTCGTTCTTCTTCACCAGTGCGCTATTGACGATGTGAATCTCCGGCACGATCGAGAGGAAGATCGCCGAAGGCTTCGCCAGCTTGAACTCGACGGTATAGTCGTCGATCGCCTTGGCGGCGCCGGGAGCCACCATGCTCTTGAACAGCGAGGCTGCGCCCTTGCCGACGGCAAGAATGCGCTCCAACGAGTAAACGACGTCCTGCGCCTTGACTTCGGTGCCGTCGTGGAACTTGACGCCCTTGCGCATCTTGAAGGTGTAGACAAGCCCGTCCGGCGAGATCGTGTGGCTTTCCGCGACCCACGGTTCGAGCACCGCGGGATTCTTCTGCCAGCGCATCAGGCCGTCATAGATATTGAGCCGGATGGCGACGCGGCCGACGTCGAACGCGGCGTGTGGATCGACCGTGTCGTAGTCGCTCTCGTTGGCGAAGACGAACCGTGTCTTGGCCTGGGCGCTGGCGGGCGTCGCAGAGCCGAGCGCGGTGCCTGCGGTCAGCGCGGCGGCGCCCGCATAAGCCATCAAGTCGCGCCGCGAGAGATCCAGGATGTCGTTGTGCCGGTCGCGCATAAGTTTGATCTCCCAATCAAAATGTCCGCGTGTTCGGACGGGGGTTCCCGGTGGCTCCTAAGGCATTATGGAACCCCTTCGACCGCGGCGACAAGCCCGATGTGTCCGCCGACCGGCTGGCTGGCAGCTTGTCGCGCATCGATGCCGTGCGAACCGGCAGGCAAAGCCTTCGATCAACCCATGCCACCGTCCGCGCGTATCGTCTGGCCGGTCACATAGCCGGCCCCGGCGAGCAGGAACAGAATGACTTCCGCGATGTCGTCCGGCGTTCCCACCCGCTTGAGACACGTCGTCTCCACCGATCGGTCTTCCCAGGCCTGACCGAACCGGATTGTCCACGGCGTGCGGATCATGCCGGGTGCAACCGCGTTGACGCGAACCTCAGGCGCCAGCCCGCGCGCGAGGTTGGTGGTGAGGTTCATCAGACCGGCCTTCGAGGCCGCGTAGGCCATGCTCGATCCGGGATAGCCGTAACCGGCCGTCGAAGCGGTGTTGACGACGGCGCCGCGGGCGGCTTTCAGGTGCGGCGCGGCGGCGCGGGTGCAGCGGAACGGCCCGACCAGGTTGACGGAGAGAATCTCGCGCCAGAAATCCTCGCCCATGCGATCGAGGTCCTGCGGCGGGATCGGGGCGGCGGTCTCGGAAGTTCCGGCATTGTTGACCAGGTAGTCGAGGCGGCCGAACCGCTGGACCGTAGCGTCGACCGCCGCCTTGGCCTCGTCCGGATTGCCGACGCTACCGGGCACCGCAATCACGTCGAACCCCTCGCGCTTCAGCCGCGCTTCGGCCTCCGCCAATTTGGGGTTGTCGACGAGATCGTTGATCGCGACGCGTGCGCCGCAGGCGGCCAGCCGCCGGACAGTCGCAAGCCCGATGCCTGAGGCACCACCCGTTACCAATGCGGCGCGCGCGGTCAGATCGGCTGTAATCATGCGACGGAATACCCCCTGTTCGCTTCGCGCGCGATTCGCTTCGCGCGCGCGACCGTGCTTGCGCCCATGCCGAGCATGTCTCACTATGGATTCCAAATCTTCCGATCACAAATCCAGATCGAAAGGGCAACATGGCGCGGCTTCAACTGGCGCTCGACATCGGCGGCACGTTCACGGATGTCGTCATGGTCGATGGAGTGTCGGGCGCGCTGTGGACCGCAAAGACCCCGTCGACACCGAAGGATCCGTCGGACGGCTTCTTCGACGGCGTCGAGAAGATTCTGCGGCTCGCCGGCACCGCGCCTGCGGACGTCGCAGCCGTGTTTCACGGCTCGACCATCGCGACCAATGCCGTGCTCGAAGGCAAGGGCGCGCGCACCGGCATGCTGGTGACGGCCGGTTTCCGCTATGTTCTGGAGATCGGGCGGCACGAGATTCCCCGCAGAGAGAATCTCTTCATCTGGCGCAAGCCGAAGCGCCCGGTGCCGCCGCGGCTGATCATGGAAGTGCCGGAGCGCGTCCTGCTCGACGGGCGGGTCGAGCGGCCGCTCGACGAGGCGGCGTGCCGGGCAGCGGCGCGGCGGCTCCGTGCCCTCGGCGTCGAGGCGGTGGCCATCGTCTTTCTGCATTCCTATGCCCATCCCGCGCATGAGCGGCGCGCCGCAGAGATCGTCGCCGAGGAATTCCCCGAGGCCGCGGTCTCGATCTCGTCCGACGTGCTGCCCGTGTTCCGTGAATACGAGCGCTCGATGGCGACGGCGCTCAACGCCTATGTGCAGCGCCTGGTCGGCACCTATATCGGCCGCCTGCAGACCGGGTTGTCAAAGCGCAACGTCGCGGCGCCGCTCCTGGTGATGAAATCGAACGGGGGCGTGTTCGGACCACGGCAGGCGGACCGGCAGGCAATCAACATGGCGCTGTCCGGTCCGGCCGCGGGCGTCATCGGCGCGAGCTTCGTCGCGCGCGCGGCCGGCTTCGACAACTCCGTCACCATCGACATCGGCGGCACCTCCGCGGACGTCTCCTTGATCCGAGCCGGAGCGCCGGTCACAACGACCGAAGGCGAGCTCGGGCCGTTCCCGCTCGCGCTGCCGATCATCGATATCCATTCGATTGGCGCGGGGGGAGGATCGCTCGCCCGCGTCACCGACATCGGCAGCCTGCAGGTCGGGCCGGAAAGCGCCGGTGCCGACCCGGGGCCGGCCTGCTATGACCGCGGCGGCGTCAAGGCGACGGTCACCGACGCCCACGTCGCACTGGGCCGATTGCCGCCGACCTTGCTCGACGGCCACATGCCGCTCGATGGGCGACAGGCCCGCGCAGCCATCGAGCGCGACATCGCCCGCCCGCTCGGTATCAGCGTCGAGGATGCGGCCGAAGGGGTGCTCCGCATCGTCAATGCCAACATGACGGGGGCTCTCAAGGTCGTCTCGGTCGAGCGCGGTTATGATCCGAAGGATTTCACGCTGGTTGCGTTCGGTGGCGCCGGTCCGCTGCACGGCGTCGAGCTCGGCCGCGGGCTTGGTTGCCGTGCCGTTCTGGTGCCGCGCTACCCGGGCCTGCTCTGCGCGCTCGGCCTGCTCGCGACCGATCTGCAATACGACTACGCCCGCACGGCCCTTCAGCGCGGCCCCGATTACGACCTCGCTGCGATCGACGCCGTCTGGCGCGAGCTCGAGCAGGAAGCGGATGGGGAACTCGCGCGCGAGGGCATTCCGGTCGAGCGCCGCCGCTTCGTGCGCCTCGCCGATCTGCGTTACGCCAAGCAAGGTTTCGAGCTGACGTTGGCGGTGCCGGCCAAGACCTTGGATGCGGCCGGCGTCGCGCGTCTGGTCGAAGACTTCCACGCGCAGCATGAGCGGCTTTACACCTTCGCCGAACGTGACACTCAGGTGGAGATCGTGACGTTGCGCCTGCGCGCCGTCGGACTTGTCGACAAGATCGCGCTGCCGGAGATCGCGGCTGCTGCCGGCTCGAAGCCCGAGGCGTACGAGCGCCGCGGCGTGCGGCTCGACGGCGCTTGGCATGCCGACGTTCCGGCCTACCGGCGCGGCGCGCTGTGCGCCGGCCATCGGATCGGCGGCCCCGCCGTCGTCGATCAGCTCGACTCGACGAGCCTCATTCTTCCTGGCCAGACCGCCGAGGTCGACCGCCACGGCAACCTGATCATCCGGATGGGCTGACGCATGCGCAATCTCGACACCGTCACGCTCGAGCTGATCAAGGGCGCCATCCAGTCGGCGCGCGTCGAAATGGAGGCGCTGATCGAGCGAAGCGCCATGAGCCCGTTCATCCGCGAGAAGAAGGATTACTTCACGGCCTTCTTCGATCGCGACGGGCGGCTGGTCGTCTCGACCGCGCTGCCGATGGCCGCCGGCAACCTCATCGACTGCATTTTCGAGCGCTATCCGCGCGACGACATGCGGCCGGGCGACCTCTACTTGTACAACGACTCCTACGGCTCGCACGGCGCGGTCTCGCACAACAACGACATGGTGTTCGTCGCGCCGGTGTTCAGCGACGCGCGCATCGTCGCCTTTGCCGAGGCCTGGGGGCACCTCTGGGACATCGGCGGCATGGTGCCGGGCTCGATCTCGCCGGCCGCGACCGACGTGTTCCAGGAGGGCATCGTCATCCCTCCTTCGCGAGTGTTGCGCGATGGGATCTGGAACGAGGAACTGATCCGCACTTTTGTGCGCAATACGCGCTTCCCCGACATGGTGCGCGGCGACCTCTCCGCCATCATGGCGGCGGTCCGGCTCGGCGGGCGCCGCATGGAGGAGATCGCCGAGCGTTTCGGCGCCGGCGCCGTCGAGGCTGCCTTTGCCGGCATGCTGGACCAGTCCGAGCGGGCGCTGCGCAAGGCGTTCGCCGAGCGCGTGCCTGACGGCCGCTATTCGTTCCGTGATTACATCGACTCCGACAGCGTCTCGGAGAAGAGCTACGCGGTGGCCGTGACCGTCGAGAAGCGCGGTGAGACGATCGCACTGGACTATTCCGCGTCCGACGATCAGGCGCAGGGCGCGATCAATTTCATCATGGATTCCTCGGTCCCGAAGACCATGTGCGGACTCTACTTCACGGGTCAGGAGGCGGGCGTCGCGCTCAACGGCGGCTTCCATCGTGCGGTCGGCGAGGTGAAGACGCGGCCCGGCTCGATCGTGTCGCCGCGCGAGCCGGCGCCGCTCGGCATGCGCTCGCACTGCCTCACGCGCGTGAACTCGTCGCTGTTCGGCGCCTTCGCGAAAGCGACCGGCGGCAACGTGCCGGCCGCATCGTCGGTCTATGTCCTTTATTACCTGCGCAGCTGGAACAAGGAGCGCACCGAGCTCGATCTCTGCATCGAAGGTCTCGCGGTCGGCTTCGGCGCCCGCCCGCATGCCGACGGCATCGACGCCGTCTATTACGTGGCGCAGAAGAATTATCCGATCGAGTTTGCCGAGATGGAGTTCGGCGTGCGCGTCGAAGGCTACGCGATGCATGCGGATTCCGGCGGACCGGGCTTCCACCGCGGCGGCTGCGGCATCGTGCGTGACCTGCGCGTCGTCGGCGACGAGGCGGTGATCGGCCTGCGCATGGACAACATGCGCTGGCCGGCCTGGGGCGTGAAGGGCGGCATGGGCGGCGGCGCGGGGCGGATCGTGGTCAATCCGGGCATGGCGGACGAACGCGAGCTGCGCCCGATGTCGGAAGGCAACAAGCTGAAAAAGGGCGATCTCGTGCGGATCATGACTCCGGGCGGCGGAGGTTGGGGCTCGCCGCTCGAACGCGCGGCCGAGCAGGTTCGCGACGACGTGCTCGACGGCTTCATCTCGGCCGAAAGTGCCGAGCGGGACTACGGCGTCGTGCTCTCCAGCGACCTGACCGATGTCGACGCGGCCGCCACGCACGCACGGAGGAAGGAACTCGCGCGCATGCCGCGGGGTCTGTTCCACCGCCACTCCTATTTCGACGACGAAGAACTGCCGCGGGCGGCCGAATGAGCGGGGACCTGCGCATCGGTGTCGACATCGGCGGCACCTTCACCGACGTCGTCGTACGCCGGCCCGGCTCGCCCACCCGGATCATGAAGATCCCGACCACGCGCAGCGATCCGAGCCTCGCGGTGCTCGAAGCGCTCCAACGCATGCAGTCGGAGTGGGGCTTGGCGCCCGACGAGGTCGCGCGCTTCGTGCACGGCACCACGGTCGCGACCAACGCCGTGCTGGAGCGCAAGGGCGCCAAGGTCGGCGTCATCGCCACCGAGGGATTCCGCGACGTGCTGGAGATCGGGCGGCAGATGCGTCACCAGATGTACCAACTCGCGCTCGATCCCGAGACGCCGACCTTTCTGGCGCCGGGACGCATGCGGCATGAGGTGCCGGAGCGGATCAGCGCGACCGGCGAGGTGCTCAAAGCTCTCGATGAGGCGGCGGTCGCCGACGCCGCCGATGCCTTGGTTGCGGCCGGTGCGCGAGCCATCGCGGTCGTGTTCCTGTTCTCGTTCCTCGACGACAGGCACGAGCGGCGCGCGAGAGAAATCATCCTGACGCGTCATCCCGACGTGTTCGTGTCGCTGTCGTCCGAAGTCGATCCGGCGTTCCGCGAGTACGAGCGCACCGTCGTGACCGCCTTCGACGCCTATGTGAAGCCGGTGGTCGATCGGTACCTCGCCAATCTCGACAGCGGTCTTCTAGGCGCCTCGGTTTCCGCGCCGCTGCAGGTCATGCAGTCGCGCGGCGGCATTAGCGGATCGTGGACCGCGCGGCTGCGTCCGGTGCGCCTGTTTCTCTCCGGCCCCGCGGCCGGTGTAATCGGCGCCAAGATGGCGGCCGAGACCGCCGGCGTGCGCGACCTGATCACGGTCGATGTCGGCGGCACCTCGTGCGACATCGCGCTGATCGAGGACGGCACGCCCGCACTGCGCTCCGAAGGTTTGATCGACGGCTATCCGGTCCGCGTCGGCATGGTCGACGTCAATTCGATCGGTTCGGGCGGCGGCTCGATCGCGTGGATCGACGTCGCGGGCGGCCTGCGCGTCGGTCCGCAGTCGGCCGGGTCGGAGCCGGGGCCCGCCTGTTACGGTCGCGGCGGCATGGAGGCGACCGTGACCGATGCGTCGGTCGTGCTCGGCTATCTCGATCCGGATTATTTCGCGGGCGGCAAGCTCAAGCTGCGGCCCGAGCTTGCGCACGACGCGGTGGCGCGCATCGCCGGCCGGCTGAACCTCACGGTCGAGCAGGCCGCCCTCGGCATCCACCGCATCCTCAACGCCCAGATGGCCGAGGGCATCCGTCTCGTATCGATCCGCCAGGGTCATGACCCGCGCCGGTTCACGCTGCTGCCCCTCGGCGGCGGCGGTGCATTGCATGCCTGCGCGCTCGCTGAAGAGCTCGGCATCACGCGCGTGCTCGTTCCCCGCCATCCCGGCGTGCTGTCGGCCGCGGGCCTCTTGGCCGCGCCGATCGAGCATGAATCGTCGACGGCACTGCCGCGTCGCGCAGAGGATTTCGACCTGGGTGAAGTCAAACACACCTTGCACGGGCTCGACCAGCGATGCAGCGCGCTGATGAACGACGAGAAGGTCGAGCGCGGCGCGGTCTCGGTGCGCTACTTCGCCGACGTCTGCTACGCCGGCCAGGGCTATCACCTGGAAGTTCCGTTCGAGCCGGATGCTGCCGATCCGTTCGGCGCGCTGACGGCGGCCTTCTACGCCGCGCACGATCGCACCTACGGCCATGCGCCGCAGGCGCCGATCCGGCTGGTCAATCTTCGGACGGTCCACACCGCCGTCGGCCTCGAGAAGCTGCAGGAAGACGACTGGTTCCCGGCTGCGCGTGAGGCGCTGATCCGCCGCGCCCGCATTCTGCTGCCCGAGCAGCAGGCGCCGGTCGAAGCCGCGGTCTATGACCGCGCGGCGCTGAAGGCGGGCGATCCCTTCGACGGCCCGGCGATCGTCGAGCAGAACGACACCACGACGCTCGTCACGCCGGGCTGGCGCGGCCGCGCCGATACGCATGGCAACCTCGTGCTCGAACGCACGTCCAATTGAGGGGCAGGGGATGTCGCGTTCGGCCCAGACGCTCGATCCGGTCACCGTCGAGGTGGTGCGCAACAAGCTCGACGGAATCGCCAACGAGATGGAGTTGACGCTGCTCAAGAGCTCGTTCTCGCCGATCGTGAAGGAAGGGCTCGACGCATCGGCGAGCTTGTTCACGCTGCAGGGCGAGACGCTGGCGCAGGCGATCGCGATCCCGATCCATCTCGCCACGCTGATCCCCTGCGTCGCGCGCTTCCTCAACGAGTTTCCGATCGAGAAAATGCGCGAGGGCGACATCTACTGCATGAACGACCCCTACCTCGGCGGCACGCATCTGCCCGACATCGCCGTGGTGATGCCGGTGTTCGCGCGCGGCCGCCCGATCGCGTTCGCCGCCACCATGACCCACCACCAGGACGTCGGCGGCATGGCGCCCGGCTCGGTGCCGACCAATGCGACGGAGATTTTCCAAGAGGGCATCCGGTTGCCGCCGCTGAAATTGCGCGACGGCGAGGTCTTCAACGACACGCTGCTGAAGATCCTGCGTCGCAATGTGCGCATCCCCGAGACCTTCGAGGGCGACCTGATGGCGCAGGTCGCGGCATGCACCGTCGGGGTGCGGCGGCTCTCGGCGCTCGCCAACACCTACGGCGACAACCATCTGACCGCGATCTTCTCCGAATTGCTCGACCGCTCCGAGACGATGACCCGCGATGCGTTGCGCGCGATTCCGCAGGGCACCTACCGTGCCGTCGATTTCCTCGACAACGACGGCATCGACCTCGACCGTCGCATTCGCATCGAGGTCGCAGTCACGGTCGGCGACGGCGCCATGACGGTCGATTTCACCGGCTCCTCGCCGCAGGTGCGCGGACCGTTCAACGTCGTGCCCTCGGGCAGCCTGGCGGCGAGCTGCTTCGCCCTGCGTGCCATCACCGATCCGAGGATCACGACCAACGGCGGCTGCTTCCGACCGATCACGCTGAAACTGCCGGAAGGCTCGATCGTCAATCCCCGGGAGCCGGCGCCGGTCAACTCCCGCACGGCGACCATCAAGCGCATCACCGGCACGATCTTGGCGGCATTCGCCGAGGCCGTGCCGGACCGCGTTCCGGCCGACAACGCAGGCGAGCTGCTTGCGCTGTCGTTCGGCGGCGCACGGCCCGACGGAACGCGCTACGTCATCGGCGAACTGGTCGCGAGTGGCGCCGGCGCCAGCCGCGACAAGGATGGCGTCGACGTCATCGAGACCGACGCCACCAATTGCATGAACCTGCCCGCCGAAGCGCTCGAGCTCGATGCGCCGATCCGCGTCAACCGCGCGATGTTGCGGCGTGATTCCGGCGGCGCCGGCGCGCATCGCGGCGGTCTCGGCATACTGCGCGAATACGAGATCCTGCACGGGGAAGTGCGCTTTACACATCGCGGCGAGCGGCATTACATCGCCCCCAAGGGCAGCGCCGGCGGCCACGACGGAGCCATGGCGCGCACCGTGATTTACCGCAGGGGTGGCGGCGAGGAGGTGATCCCTTCCAAGCTCGTTACGACGCTGCACGCCGGCGATCGCGTCGTGTTCGAGACCGCCGGAGGCGGCGGACACGGCGACCCGGCTCGGCGCACCGGCGAGCAGCTGCGTGCCGATCTCGCGGACGGCAAGATCAGCCGCGAGGGCGCCGCATCCTACGGCGTGACACCCTCACCCGAAGCGACTTGAGGTCACAATGAATCGCCAGAGCGTCATCCGATCGCTTCAGGCCTATTATGACGACGGCCGCTTCCTGGCCGATCTCCGGCGTCGCGTGGCAATCCCGACCGAGAGTCAAGATCCGGCCCGCCGGCCCGAGCTTTATCGGTATCTCGAGGCCGAGATCGCGCCGGCGCTGCGCGCGCTCGACTATGCCGTGACGATTCACGACAATCCCGATCCGGCCGGCGGCCCGTTCCTGATCGGGCGGCGGATCGAGGACCCGGACGCGCTGACGGTCCTGACTTACGGTCACGGCGACGTCGTGCGCGGGCTCGACAAGGATTGGCGCAGCGGGCTTTCGCCCTGGACCATCACGCTCGATGGCGACCGCATCTATGGCCGCGGCGTGGTCGACAACAAGGGTCAGCACACGATCAACATCGCGGCGCTCGCCGAGGTCATCGCGAAGCGCGGGCGGCTCGGCTTCAACTCCGTCTTCTTCGTCGAGATGAGCGAGGAGGTCGGCTCGCCGGGTATTCACGCGTTCGCGCGGGCGCAGCGGGACGCCCTCGCCGCCGACCTGCTGATCGCTTCCGACGGCCCCCGCGTCACCGTCGACCGGCCGACGATCTACCTGGGCTCACGCGGTGCGATGAACCTCGAGCTGACGCTCAATCTGCGGGAGGGCGGGCACCATTCGGGCAATTGGGGCGGCCTGCTGGCCAATCCCGGCATCATCCTGGCGCACGCAATCGCGTCCATCGTGTCGAAAACCGGCGAGATCCTGGTGCCGGAATTGCGGCCGAAGCAGCTGCCGCCTTCCATCCGAAAGGCGCTCGAAGGCATTTCGATCGACGGCGGGGCAGACGGCCCGGCGATCGATCCATGGTGGGGGGAGCCAGGGCTGAGCGCAGCCGAGAAGGTTTTCGCCTGGAGCACCTTCGAGGTGCTGGCCTACATCACCGGCAATCCTGACGATGCGGTCAACGCGGTGCCTCCGTGGGCGAGCGCGCACTGCCAGATCCGCTTCACCGTCGACAACGACCCGGCAGGCTTCATTCCCGCCCTCCGGCGCCATCTCGACGCCAACGGCTTCACAGCTGTCCGCGTGCGCGAGGCGCCCGGCCGCCTGGTGTGGCAGGCCACCCGGCTCGACCCCAATCATCCGGCCGTCCAATGGGCGGCCGCATCGATCCAGCGCACGACCGGCAAGGTGCCGGCGCTGCTGCCGTCCATCGGCGGCTCGATGCCGAACGATGTCTGGGCCGACATGCTCGGCATGCCGACCATCTGGGTACCGCATTCCTACGGCGGCTGTTCGCAGCACGCTCCGAACGAGCATGGTCTCGGTTCGTTGATGCGCGAAAGCCTGGAAATAATGGGCGGCCTGTTCTGGGATCTGGCAGAGAGCCCGCCAGACATCCGCCGGCCGTCGGAATGACGGGGCGGTCCACTGGCCTCGCTGCCCTGGTTTCGATGTTGTGGCTGCAGATCGCCAACGCAGTCACGTGGATGACCCTGCCGGTACTGGCCCCGCAGGTGGCGCCCCTTGCCGGGGTCGAGCCGAGCACAATCGGCCATCTCGCGGGCGTCATGTTTGCGGGGGCGCTCTTGCCGACCTTGCTGGCGAGCGCCGCGATGCCGCTCGTCGGACCGGTGCGGATGAGCCAGCTCACCACCGCGTTGAGCGCCGCCGGCCTGTTGGTTGCCGCCACCGGCAACGTCTGGGCATTGCTGATTGCCGCCCTCATCATCGGAGCCGGCTATGGGCCTGGCGCGCCGCTGTCGAGCGCGGTGCTGGCGCATCACACCAGGCCGGAGTGGCGCGGACTGGTCTTTTCGGTGCGCCAGAGTGGCATTCCGATCGGAGGATTGCTGGCGGGTCTCACCCTGCCGATGGTCGCGCTGGCGCT
>PQAH01000193.1 GCA_003105195.1 Bradyrhizobiaceae bacterium | reverse complement strand
CCCTATCGCAAGAGCCTCGCGGGGCTCGATCTCTCGGAGCATTCGCGCCGCGCGCTCGCGATGGCGAACGACCTCGGTCTCCTCGCCGGCACCCGGCTCTGGGCGGTCCATGCCTACGACGTGCCCGAGCGCGGGGCCATGAGCTATGCCAACATCGACCCGCTGACGATCGCGCGCCATGCCGGCGAGGCCGTGCAGCAGGCACGCCGGCAGGTCGCGGCGCTCCTCTCCGACCTCGGCCTCGGTGACGCGACGGTCCGCCTGAAGGAGGGCGAGCCCGCGGCGGCGCTGATCGAGGCCGCCGACGAGCTCCGCCCTGACCTCGTGGTCATCGGCACACGCGGGCGCGGCGGCCTCGCCAGGCTGCTGCTCGGCAGCGTCGCCCAGGCGCTGCTGGCGCGGCTCGAGCACGACACGCTCGTGGTGCCGCCGCCCGCCTCCTGAGCCGTGCGCCCCCGGTGGCGACCGGCCGCCGACAACGAGATCTCGCGGCGTGCAGCTCTCCCGCCTCGTCGCCTCCCGTGAGGAGCCCGGCCGAACCTCGAACATTGCATGACGGGCGGCGAGACCGCAAAGTGCCTGTCAGCGGCAAGGCCCTACACCCGATGCGACGCCCGGTTCGCCCGCGAGGAGGTGCATGAGCGACGTCGTCTTCCACGAGATCGCATGGCTCCTGCTGGGTGCCGCCGCGGTGGGATTCCTGGGCACGGTGCTCCGCCAGCCCGTCATCGTCAGCTTCATCGCTGTCGGCATCGCGGCCGCCGCCCTGTTCGAAAGCAGCGCCGAGACGACGAGCCAGGTCCGCTTCCTCGCGGAGCTCGGCGTTGCGCTGCTCCTGTTTCTCGTCGGCCTGAAGCTCGATTGGCGCCTGGTCAGGATGCTCGGCCAGGTGGCGCTCGCGACCGGCCTCGGCCAGGTCGTCTTCACGGCCGGCCTCGGCTTCTTCATCGGCCTCGGGCTCGGTCTCGATTGGCTGACCAGCCTCTATGTCGCGGTCGCCCTGACCTTCTCGTCGACCATCATCATCGTCAAGCTCCTGACGGACAAGCGCGAGCTCGAGACGCTCCACGGCCGGATCGCGCTCGGCTTCCTGATCGTCCAGGACATCGTCGTGGTCCTGGCGATGGTCGTCCTCTCGGCGGTGGGCATCGGCGCGGCCGAGGACCGCAAAGGTCTCGCCGATCTCGCGACGGTGCTCGCCTCGCTGGTGGGCGTCGCCGTGGTGCTGGTCGTGTTCGTGCGCTATCTCGCCGATCCGCTCATGGCCTGGCTCGCCAGGACCCCTGAGCTCCTGGTCATCGGCGCCATCGGCTGGGCGGCGACCGCGGCGGCGATCAGCGACATGATCGGTCTCGGCAAGGAGATCGGCGGTCTCGCCGCCGGCGTCTCCATCGGCTCCACGCCCTATCGCGACATGGTCTCCGCGCGCCTGGCGGCGCTGCGGGATTTCCTGCTGCTGTTCTTCTTCCTCTCGATCGGCACCACCCTCGATCTGTCCACGCTCGACCAGGACTTCACGCGAGCCGTCGTCTTCTCGCTCTTCGTGCTGATCGGCAACCCGCTCATCGTCATCGTCATCATGGCCTGGATGGGCTACCGCGCCCGCACCGGCTTCCTCGCCGGCCTCACGGTGGCGCAGATCTCGGAGTTCTCGCTCATCTTCATGGCCATGGGCTTGACCATCGGCCATGTCGATCAGTCGGCGGTGGGCCTCGTCACCCTGGTCGGCCTCGTCACGATCGCGCTGTCCGTCTACATGATCACCTATTCCCAGCAGCTCTACCTCTGGTGCCGGCCGCTGCTGCGCCCGTTCGATTTCGGGACGTGGCGGGAAGCTGCGGCCGAGAACGAGGCGGAGGTCAGGCCCGCGGTCGACATCATCGTCTTCGGCCTGGGCCGCTTCGGCAGCCAGCTCCTGCGGCGCTGCGAGGACGCCGGCTTCAGCGTGCTCGGCATCGATCTCGACCCGCAGGTCATCCGACATTTGTCGCACGAGGGATTTCGGGTGCGCTACGGCGACGTGACCGAGCAGGAATTCTGGACCGAGCTGCCGCTGGCGCAGGCGCGCTGGATCGTGCTCTCGGTGCCCTACGGCACGATCCTGCTGACCGAAACGGACGCGCGAAGCGGGCTGCTGTCCGCGATCCGGACCCACCGCTTCGGCGGACGAGTCGCCATCACGGCACGCGACGAGGAGGAAGGGCGCAGGCTGGAAGAGGGCGGCGGCGTCGACCTGATCCTCTATCCGTTCGACGAGGCCGCCACCTCGGCGGCCAAGCAGATCGCGGACCTGGACGAGGAGTTGCGCAGTCGCGACAGGGCGAAGGAGGCCGTCAAGGGATGAAGACGATCGCGGCGATGACGGATTTCTCGGAGCGGAGCACGCTGGCTCTGGAACGGGCACGCGCGATCGCAGCGGCCTCGAGTGCCGAACTCTTGGTGGTGCACGCGATCGACGATGGCCTCCCCAGGGACATCCTCGAGCGTCGCGTGGCGGAAGCCGAGGACCTCTTGCGCCGGCAGGCCGGTGCGAGCGGCACGCCGGGCCTTCGCTGGGAGGTGGCGATCGGCGACACCTTCTGGGCGCTTCACCGCGCCGCCACGAATGCGCGCGCGGATCTGATCGTGGCCGGCAATCACCGGCGCCGCCCGCTGCGGGACCTGATCCGCGATACCACGGTGGAGCGCCTGATCCGCGTCTCGGCACTCCCGGTCCTGATCGCGCGCACGCCCGTCACGGCGTCCTATCGGCATGCCCTGGTAGCGATCGAAAGCGAGGAGGGTGACGAGCTCGTCGGCGTGCTCGCGGACTTCGGAACCGCCCGGCCCGCCGGTGCGACCCTGCTGCACGCTATCAGCGCTCCGGCGGAGGGGCTGATGCATTATGCCGGCGTGCAGAGGGAGGATCGGGAGGATTACCGCGCCAACATCATGCGGGAGGCGCGGACTCGGCTGATCGCTTCCGTTCGCGAGAGCCCCATTCCGACCGAGATCAAGATCGTGGATTCGCCGCCGGCGGAGGCAATCGCCAGGTTCGTGGAAGAGAGCGGCTGCGACCTGGTCGCTGTCTCCTCGCACGCGAGGCGCGCGCCCGTTCGCGGCATTCTCGGCAGCATCAGCTCCGAGCTGATTCGCTACGGGACCACCGATCTCCTGATCGTGCCGCGGATCGTTTCGGGCCGGCGCTTGCCGTGATCGCTTTTCGCGTGGACATGCGCCCGCTCCGACTGGCGCGACGTCATGAGCCGCCCGGTGGCGTGCGCGACCGCCCCAGCCGCGCGCGCAGCACCGCCACGATCTCCTGGAAATTCTGGAACAGCGGCAGCCGCGGCGGCGTGGCGAAGCTCGGCTCGATCTCGAGGCCGACCGAGAGCCGGTTGTCGTCCGCTTCGCGAACCACGAGCTCCACCGGCCCGAGCAGCAGGCGGTCGCCGCGCCCGATCGTGGGACCGAGGCGCCGCCTCAGGACCTCGCCGACCGTGAGCGGCCCCTCCCCGGCCGGGAGCTCGAAGCCGTAGGCCCGGGCGAGTCCCTCGATCGGCTGCTCCGGATCGACCGGGAACTCGCCGAAATACTCGCGCTGCCGCTCGGTCAGCGGCACCTCGCTCGCGAACAGCCGGTCCAGCAGGCGGATCAGGCGCGGCAGCGTGAAGATGTAGACGTAATCGCCGGCCTGCAGCCGTCCGGCGTCGTGCACGCGCATCGAGCGTCCCTCGCGCACCACCAGCGAGGGCCTCGCCCAGCGCGGCACGCGCTCGCCCTTGGCGACCGGGCTGTCGGTCGCGACCCGGTAGGCGACCAGCTCGTGGCGCGCATTGCCGGGCAGCTCCAGCTCGACCTTCTCGACGGCGCCGATCGGCGGCGGCACGATCAGGCCGAGCCAGCGCGCCATCGGGCGTATGGTCCAGCCCTGGACCAGCAGTGAGACGAGGACCACGATGAAAGCGGAGTTGAAGAGCAATTGCCCCGGATCGAGACCGCCGATGACCGGCAGGATGCCGAGCAGGATCGAGACGGCGCCGCGCAGCCCCACCCAGGCGATGAACGTGGTCTCGTTGCGGTGAAAGCCGAAGGGAGCGAGGCAGAGCCACACGGCGATCGGGCGCGCGACGAAGATCAGCGCGAGCGCGATCATGACGGCGGGCCAGACGATCGCCGGGAACTGCGACGGCGTCGCCAGCAGGCCGAGCACCAGGAACATGGTGATCTGGGCGAGCCAGGTGAGGCCCTCCTGGAACTTGCGGAAGGCGAGGCCGCCGCGCAGCTCCATGTTGCCCACCACCAGGCCCGCCACATAGGCGGCGAGGAAGCCGCTGCCGCCGACCAGGGAGGTGAACGAGAACACGCAGAGCGCCAGCGCCAGCACCACGATCGGGTAGAGCCCGGCCTCCAGGTTGACCCGGTTGAGGCCCTGCACCATGGCCCAGCCGAAGCCGAGGCCGAGCACGATGCCGAGGCCGAATTGGAGCGCGAGCAGCCGCAGCACGCCCCACGAGAGGCCCGGCTGCCCGCCCGCGCCCGCGGCCATCAACTCGACCAAAGTGATGGTGAGGAAGATCGCCATCGGGTCGTTCGATGCCGATTCGACCTCGAGGGTGGCCCGGATCCGCTCGCGGATCTGGATGCCGCCGATGCGCAGCAGGAAGAATACGGCGGCCGCGTCGGTCGAGCCGACGATCGCGCCGAGGAGAAGCGCCTCCATCCAGCCGAGGCCGAGGAACACCCGCGTCGGCACCGCCACCAGCGCGGCCGTGAGAATCACGCCCAGCGTCGCGAGGACGATCGCGGGCGCGGCCGCCACCCGAAACGAATGGCGCCGCGTCGTCGCGCCGCTGTCGAACAAAATGATGGCGAGGGCGACGCTGCCGATGAAATAGGCCGCCTGCGCATTGTCGAAGGCGATCCCGCCGATGCCGTCCTCCCCGGCCAACAGACCGACCGCGAGGAACACGAGCAGCAGGGGCGAACCCACCCGGAACGCGATCAGGCTCGTGAAGGCCGTGATCACCACCAGGCCGGAGGCGATCAGGATCGCCAGCGACGCCGCCTCGCTCACGGGAATCCTCCCCGGCGAGATGGGCGGCAGAGAGCATGAAGCGGCCACTCGTGCGGCATGACTGTCGTACGATTCCGAAGCGCGAAATGCGGATGTCGCTTCACTATGAGCGACCGGCAAGACCGGACGCAAGCAATTTGGCGCGTCGCGCGCCCTCGGCGGCTGTCGGCCTCAACGAGCGGTTCCGACCGCGCTCATGCCGCGATCGCGGCGAGCGCCGCCCCGCCGGCCGCGCTCAGCAGCACCACCAGCCAGGGCGGCGTCTGCCACATGAACAGCAGCAGGAACGCCGTGATGCCGAGCGCGAAGTCGCCCGGCGTGAGGATGCCGGCGGTCCAGACCGGATCGTAGAGCGCGGCGATGAGCAGGCCGACCACGGCCGCGTTCACGCCGCGCAGCGCCGCCTGCGCCCGCGGCCGGCGGCGCAGGTCCTCCCAGAACGGCAGCGCCCCCAGCACCAGCAGGAACGAGGAGAGGAAGATCGCGAAGAGGCACAGCAGCGCGCCCGCCCAGCCGTTCGGCTGCGGCCCCATGATGGCGCCCAGATAGGCCGCGAAGGTGAACAGCGGCCCCGGCACCGCCTGGGCGGCGCCGTAGCCCGCGAGGAACGCGTCGTTGCCGACCCATCCGGGCGGCACCACCGAGGCCTGCAACAGCGGCAGCACCACGTGGCCGCCGCCGAACACCAGCGAGCCCGCGCGATAGAACGCCTCGAACACCGCGAGCGCGTGCGCGTCCGTCGCCGCGACCGCGAGCGGCAGCCCGAACAGCAGGACGAGGAAGGCGGCGAGGAAGCCGGCGCCGGCCCCGCGCCCGACCACCAGCGGCAACGCGACGTGGTTCTCGGGCGCGGCCGGCCGCGGCAGCCACAGGCCCGCGAGCGCGCCGAGCGCGATCGCGCCGATCTGGCCGAAGGCCGAAGGGACCGCGAGCACGATCGCGGCGGCCGCGACCGCGAGGCTCGCCCGCTCCCGGTCCGGCGCCAGCGTGCGCATCATGCCGAGCACCGCCTGCGCGACCACGGCGACGGCCGCGACCTTGAGCCCGTGGATCCAGCCGACTCCCGAGACGTCGCCGAGCGCGCCGACCCCGTAGGCGAACAGCAGCAGCGCCAGCGCGGACGGCATCGTGAAGCCGAGCCAGGCCGCGAGCGCGCCCGCATAGCCGGCGCGCGCGAGACCGATCGCGATGCCGACCTGGCTCGATGCCGGCCCGGGGAGGAACTGGCAGAGTGCCACCAGGTCGGCATAGACGCGGTCGTCCAGCCATTTCCGCCGCGCCACGAACTCCTCGCGGAAGTAGCCGAGATGCGCCACCGGCCCGCCGAACGAGGTGAGCCCGAGGCGCGTGAACACCTTCAGCACCTCGAGCCAGTGCCCGGGAAGGGTCCGCTGCGCGGGCTTAGCGTCACCCGCCACGTCCTCGTCCATGCCGACTTCCTCCAACGCGGCCTCGGCTTCGAGACTGGAACCCGAACCCGGCGTGACGACTTGAACCGGGTCCTGCGGGACGTCCGGACTGCCAGCCTGGAGATCGCCATGACGAGCACCACCGACCGCGACCCGCGTCACCATACCCGGAAAATGCGGAAGGCGCTGAGCGACATCAAGGAACACCTGCGCGCCGACATCGAGAAGGTCGACGAGCCGCAGCTCAAGGCCATGTTCGAGACCTCGGCCGAGGTGCTCGGCGGCCTCGAGAAGGCGTTCCGCGACTACGAGCAGAAGAACGAGAGCGCCTGGCGCGGCTGACGTCGGGACGCGCACGGCCCGAGGGCCGTACCCGTCTCGGCCGCGGCGCGCGGCCGTGCGTCAGGCGGCGCGCACCGTCGCGAGGAACTTGTCCACCTCCCCCTGGAGGTGATGGCTCTCGCTCGAGAGCGATCGCGCCGAGGCCAGGACCCGCGAGGAGGCCGAGCCGGTCTCGCTCGCACCGCGATTGACCTCGCCGATGTTGGAGGCGACCTGGGTCGCGCCTTGCGCGGCCTGCTGCAGGTTGCGGGCGATCTCCTGGGTGGTGGCGCCCTGCTCCTCGACCGCGGCCGCGATCGTCGACGAGATGTCCGAGATGCGGCCGATGGTGGCCTTGATCTCCTTGATCGCCGACACCGATTCGGCCGTCGCCGACTGCATCTCGGCGATATGCGTGCCGATCTCCTCGGTCGCCTTGGCGGTCTGCGCGGCGAGCGCCTTGACCTCCTGCGCGACCACCGCGAAGCCGCGTCCCGCCTCGCCCGCGCGGGCCGCCTCGATGGTCGCGTTGAGCGCGAGCAGGTTGGTCTGCTCGGCGACCGCGGTGATCAGCTTGACGACGTCGCCGATGCGCCCCGCGGCGCGCGAGAGCAGCGCGATCCGCTCGTCGGTCCGCTCGGCCTGGCGCACGGCCTCGACCGCGATGCGGCTCGATTCGTGGACCTGACGCGCGATCTCCTCCACCGACGAGGTCAGCTCCTCGGTTGCCCCCGCCGTGAGCCGCTGCAGCGCGCCGGCGATCGCGGTGAGTGGCCGCGACACCCGGCTCCGCGAGAGGACGTACACCGCTGCGGTCAGACCGATCGCACCGCCACCAGCAGGAGGTCGAGCATCAAGCTGCGGAACGCTTCGACGATCCGCACCTGGAAATGCGCCGCGCTCGCCGCGATGGCGGCATCGCGCACGCCGACGATGGAGTTGAGACCCGGATTGGACATCTCGGCCCAGGCCTTGCCGGCGAAGCGCGGCGGCTTGGCCGCCACCAGGTCCTGGAACACCTCTTCGCGCGGTGCGTCCCTGGGTTGGCCTGAGGAAGCCCCTGCGTCCGACGATTGCGGATGCTTTCATTGCTGGCCGGGAGGGTTCCTGTTTAGATCGCCGGCGGGGCGCCCATTCCGAGCTCACGAACGCGGACCTTCCGGGGTCGTCGCGCGCCCGATCGGGAGCTGCGCTTGGCCGACGAGCTGTTTCCGCCCGAGCCCTGGCCCCAGCGGGTCACGCGCGTCGCCGCCTGGGCCGCGGGCGCGCTCATCCTCCTCGGCTGCGGCGTGCTGATCTCGCTCGACGTGATCCTGCGCGCGATCCTGCGGCGCGCGGTCGTGGAGAGCTTCGAGATCTCGGGCTACTGCTTCGCGGCCGCGATCGGGCTCGGCCTCGCATTCACGGTCACGCAGAAGTCGAACATCCGCATCGACGTGCTGGTGCAGCGGCTGCCGCGCCCGCTGCGCCAGGCCGGCGACCTGCTCGCAGCGCTCGCCCTCGCCGTCGTGGCGCTGGCGCTGGCCTGGTACTGTCTCGGGACCCTCGCCCAGTCCTGGCGGATGGGCGCGAAGTCGATCTCCACCCTCCAGGTGCCCCTCGTGCTGCCGCAGGGCCTGTGGTGGATCGGCATGTTCTGGTTCGCCTTCATGGCCGTGCTGGTGCCGTTGCAGGCGGTGCTGAAGCTCCTTTCGGGCCGTCGCGGCGCCTTCGATCGCCTGGTGGGCGGCCTGCGCGTCGCCGACGAGATCACCCAGGCCGGCGTGCCGACCGGGGGCGACCCATGATCGGCTTCGCCTTCTCGACCCTGATGGTGCTGATCGCCCTGTCGCTGCCGGTGGCGGCGGTGCTCGGGCTGCTCGGCTACCTGCTGTCGGAGCGCTACGCCTTCGTCCCCATGACGGGCGCGCTCGGCGAGGTCGCCTGGAACACCTCCAACGACTTCATCCTGATCGCGGCGCCGATGTTCATCATGATGGGCGAGCTGATGCACCGCTCGGGGCTGAGCGAGCGGCTGTTCACGGCGCTCGCGCCCTGGTTCAACCGCCTGCCCGGCCGGCTGATCCACACCAACATCGCGACCTGCGCGGTGTTCGCCGCGACCTCCGGCTCATCGGTCGCGACCGCGGCCACCATCGGCACGGTCGCGATCCCCAACATGGAGCGCGGCGGCTACAGCCGCCCGCTCTTCCTCGGCTCGATCGCGGCCGGCGGCACCCTGGGGATCCTGATCCCGCCCTCGATCAACATGATCATCTACGGGGTTCTCACCGACACCTCCGTGACCAGGCTCTACGCGGCCGGCTTCGTTCCCGGCTTCCTGATGGCGGGATTGTTCTCCGTGTTGGTGCTCGGCCTCTGCCTGGCGCGGCCGGCCTGGGGCGGGGCGGCCCTGCCGGAGCCGGACATCTGGCGGCTGCGCCTGCGCGGCCTCGTGCACCTCGTTCCGCCGCTGATCCTGTTCTTCCTGGTGGTGGGCTCGATCTATGTCGGCCTCGCCACCCCCACCGAGGCGGCGGCGCTCGGCCTCATGGCGACGCTCGCGCTGGTCTGGCTCAACGGCGAGCTGACCCTGCCGGTGCTGCTGCGCGCCTTCGAGGGCACGGTGCGCACGACCTCGATGGTCATGCTGATCGTGATCGCGGCCTTCTTCCTCAACCTGGTGATCGTCTCGATCGGCCTCGTCAAGACGATCACCGACACGGTGCTCGGGCTCGGCCTCTCGCCCTATGCCATGCTGCTCGCGATCGTCGCCTTCTACGTCGTGCTCGGCTGCTTCATGGAGACGATCTCCATGATGATCGCCACCACGCCCGTGGTCGTGCCGGTGCTGGTCGCGCTCGGCTTCGACCCGTTGTGGTGGGGCGTCGTGTTCGTCATCCTGATGGAGATGGCGCTGATCACGCCGCCGGTCGGCCTCAACTTGTTCGTCGTGCAGGCCGTGCGCGGGCGCGGCGCCTTCGCCGAGGTGGGCCTCGGCGCCCTGCCCTTCGTCGCGATCATGATCGTGATGATCGCGCTGCTGATGCTGTTTCCGGGCCTCGCCCTATGGCTTCCCGCCGTCCTGCATCCCCAAGCCGCCAGCTGAACCGGAGGAACTCATGATCAGGTTCGTCACTCCCGCCGTCCTGCTCGCGATCGCCGCGCCGGCCTTCGCGCAGAGCCTGCCCCCGACCCAGTTCAACGTGGTCGGGTCGATCGGCGTGCTCACGCCCTACACCAGGCGCGAGGTTCCGTTCTGGACCGTCGACGTCCCCAAGGCCTCGAACGGCGCCATCAAGGCGCAGATCAAGCCGTTCACCGAGCTCGGCTTCAAGGGACCCGAGGTGTTCCGCCTGACCTCGCAGGGGACGCTGCAGCTCTCGCATGCGGTGCTCAACTATTCGTCCGGCGAGGTGCCGATCAACGAGGCCGTCGATCTCGCCGGCCTCACCGGCTCGGTCGAGGAGCTGCAGAAGCTGCTCGAGGTGTTCCGCCCGCACCTCGCGGCCGAGTTCGAGAGGAAGCACAATCTCAAGCTCCTCGGCTTCGGCACCTATCACGCCCAGGTGGTCTATTGCCGCGATGCCTTCACGGGCCTCGCCGACCTCAAGGGCCGCAAGATCCGCGCCTCGGGCGCCTCGCAGCAGGCCTTCGTCCAGCACATCGGCGCCTCGCCGCTCACCATCGCGTTCCCCGAGGTGCAGCCGGCGCTCGCGCAGGGCGTGCTCGACTGCGCGATCACGGGCGCGCTCTCCGGCTACAAGTCGAAGTGGCACGAGACCGCGAAATTCATCTCGCCGATGCCCGTGAACTTCGGCCTGATCGCCCATGTCGCGAACCTGACCTGGTGGAAGGGCCTCGACCCGGCGGTGCAGGCGTTCCTGGAGAAGGAGCTGCGCAAGCTCGAGGCCGACGTGTTCGCGCAGGCGCGCGGCGAGGCGGCGGTCGGCATCGCCTGCAACACCGGCACCGGCGCCTGCCCGGAAGGTCCGCCCGCCGCCATGAAGCTGGTGGCGGTGACGCCGGCCGACGACAAGCTGCGCCGCGAGGCGCTCGAGAAGGCGGTGCTGCCGGCCTTCGCCAAGCGCTGCGGCGCCGAATGCGTCGCCCTGTGGAACGACACCATCGGCAAGGCGCTCGGCACTCGGATCTCGCCGTAGCCGCCCGATGAAGGTCACGCGGCTCGATCCGGGCGGCTATCGCCGCACGCCCTGGAAGAACGGCGGCGGCGTCACGGTCGACATCGCCGACGCCTACGCGCCGGGCGCCGAGGCCGGCGGCTGGGACGGCATGGTCTGGCGCCTGGGGCGCACGCGCATCGAACGCCCCGGCCCGTTCTCGGACCTGACCGGCCACGACCGCGTCCTGGTCGTGATCGGCGGCCGCGGCCTCGTGCTCGAGGTCGCGGACGCGCCCGCGCTCGACGTGCGCGAGCCGCTGCGGCCGGTGCGCTTCCGCGGCGAGGACCGGATCGTCAGCCGGCTCGAGGCCGGTCCCGTCGAGGTGCTCAACCTGATCGCGGACCGGTCGCGCGCCGCCATCGATCTCGCAGTGTTGACCGGGCCGATGCAGCGCCGTGTGGCACCCGGCGTGCACGTGATCCATGCGCTCGATGGCGGCGCCACACTGACGGTCGACGGCGGCCCGGAAACCCTTGCCGACCGGGACAGCCTGCGGATCGAGAGCGACGACGGGTTCGCCTTGCAGCTGGTCGGCGGGACCGTCGCGCTCGCCTCGATCGCCCTGCGCTGACGGCTCAGCGCAGGAACTCCGGGGAGATCAGGCCCGGCAGGAACAGGGCGATCTTGGGGAACACGATCAGCAGCGCCAGCACGGCCAGCATCGGCATCAGCATGATGCCGACGTCCTTGAGCGAGTCGACCACGCGGATGTCGGCGACCCGGCAGGCGATCAAGAGGCACAGCCCGTAGGGCGGCGTGACCAGGCCGAAGGCGAGCGAGACGATGCCGATCATCGCGAAGTGCACCGGGTCCATCTGCACGGCGCGCGCGAGCGGCTCGAGGATCGTGCCGACGATGATGATCGACGGAATCGCATCGAGGAAGCAGCCGACCACCAGGAACACGAAGGCGATGAAGAAGCCGGTGCCCGTGAAGCCGAGGTCCCAGGACATCACGCCCTTCAGCAGCGTCTGCGGGATCTGGTAATAGGCGAGCAGCCAGCCGAAGGCGCTCGCGGTGCCGACGCAGAACAGCACGATGGCGGTGAACTTTCCGGACTCCAGGAACACGCGGTAGAGCGCGGCGGCGTTCATCTTGCGATAGAACACCAGCGACAGCACGAGCGCGTAGAGCACCGCGATGCAGGCCGACTCGGTCGCCGTGAACCAGCCGAAGATCTTGCCGCCGATGATGATCATCGGCGTCATCAGGGCGGGCACCGAGACCACCAGCGCCGCGACGAGTTCGCGCCAGGTCGCGCGCGCATAGGTCGGATAGTTGTAGATCTTGGCGTAGACGTGCACGGTCGCCATCTGCACGAGCGCGATCAGCAGCGCCGGCACCACGCCGGCGAGGAACAGCGCCCCGATCGACACCGTGAGGATGCCGCCCCAGACGATCATCAGGATCGACGGCGGCATCACGACCGCGAGCACGGCGGAGACCGCCGTGATCGCGGCCGAGAAGCTGTCCGAATAGCCTTCCTTGCGCTGCGCCGGGATGAAGATCTGCGACTGGCTCGCCGCGTCCGCCGTCGAGGAGCCCGAGATGCCCGCGAAGAACACCGAGAGCACCACGTTCACCTGCGCGAGCCCGCCCGGCAGGTGGCCGACCAGCGCGCGCGAGAGCCGCACCAGCTGGTCCGTGATGCCGCCCGCGTTCATCAGGTTGGCGGTGAGCAGGAAGAACGGCACCGCGAGCAGGATGAAGGAGTTGTAGGAGTTGAAGGTCTCCTGCACGAGGTTCATCATCGAGAGCCGCGGTTCGAGGATGAAGCTCGGCATGCAGGCGAGCGCCAGCGCAAAGGCGATCGGCACGCGCAGGAACATCAGCCCGAAGAACACGCCGAACAGGACCAGCGCCGCCTCGCTCGGGGTGAACACGCCGTTCATGCGGCGCCCCGCGCGAGGATCCGCAGCTCGTCCGCCACCTGCTCACCCAGGAACACGATCCAGGTGAGCCCGGTGAGCGGCCAGGCCACGTGGATCATCCACAGCGGCAGCTCCGCCAGCTCGGAGATGCGGTTGAAGGCGAAGCGGGTGAACTCCCAGCCGGCCCACAGGAACACGAAGGCGATCGCCAGCACCGCGAGATTGGCGAACAGCTTCACGCCCGCCTCGACCCGCGGCGAGATCGCCGACCACAGGTCGACCTCCAGGTGCGAGCTCTCGCGCACGCCGATCGACGCACCGATCATGATCACCCAGACGAACATGAAGCGCGCCATCTCCTCGGTCCAGATGTAGTGCGGGATCAGGTGCGTGAAGCGCGAGAAGATCTGCAGCGAAACCGGCACGATCAGCAGCGCCAGGGTGACGACGAGCAGGAACGAGAGCACGTGCGCGTAGACGGCCGTGAACCGCCGCCACGGGCCCGGCCGCTGCGCGTCTGTTCCGGTCATGGGGTCTCTCGCGGGATCATGAGAAAGCGGCCGGGACGGGCGTCCCGGCCGCGCGAGGAGCCTCGCAGCGGCGCTACTTGACCGCCTGGATCTGCGCGAAGATCTTGTCGGCGCCGATCTCCTTGGCATAGGCCGCCATCACGGGGGCGACCAGCTTCTCCATCTCGGCGCGATCCTTGAACGGCACGCGCTTGAGCTTGCCGGCCTTCTCCAGCGCCTCGAGCTTCTTGGCGTCCTCCGAGGACTCGATCTCGCGCCCGTAGGCGCCCGCCTCCTTGCCGGCCTTGAGGATCGCCTGCTGCAGGTCGGCGGGCAGGCTCTTGAAGGTCTTGCCCGAGAAGCAGATCGGCCGGATCGTGATCGCGTGCTCGGTCATCGCGAGGTGCGGCGCGACCTCGTAGAACTTCATCGACTCGACGCCCGCGGCCTCGTTCTCGCCCGCCTGGATCACGCCGTTCTGGATGCCGTTGTAGACCTCGTTGTAGGCGATCACGGTCGGCGACATGCCGACCGCCGCGAAGGTCTTGCTCCAGATCGGCGCGCCCTGCACGCGCACCTTCAGGCCCTTGATCTCGGCGAGGCTGCCCATCGGCTTGTTGATGAAGATGTTGCGCACGCCGCCGCCCGCGTAGCCGATCAGCATCACGTCGGCCTTCTGGGCGATCTCGTCGGCGACCGGCTTCAAGAGGTCGGCGTCGAGCACCTTGTTCCAGTGGGCGAGGTCGCGGAACAGGAACGGCGCGTCGATGAAGGGCGCCGCCTTGGAGAAGGTCGACATGTGCGCCGGCGAGACGATCGCGTAGTCGACCGCGCGGCCCTGCGCCATGTACTCGAAATACTGCTTCTCCAGGCCGAGCGAGGAGTTCTTGTGCAGCACGAAGTTGATCGGCTTGCCGTAGTATTTCTTGACCAGCTCCTCGAACTTCACCAGCGCCTTGGTGAAGGCGTGGTCGTCGTTGAACTGGACCGCCCCGTTGAGCGTGATCACCTGCTGCGCGGCCGCCGGGCCGGCGGCGAGGCACAACGCGAGAAGGCCGGCGAACAGCCGTGGCATCATGGAGGTCCTCCCTGTGTGACGGCCGGTGGCCGCTCTGTTCTGTGCGCTAACATGTTACGGCCGCGGGGCGGGCGGTGACAAGCCGCGTAGCTCCCCCTCCGTGGCCCGCACGAGCGCGCCGGCATGCGGCAACCGGCGTCCCGGGTTTCGCTGCGCTCGTTCGGGCGACGCGCGCCGCCGGATCACCGCCCCGTGTTGGGCCGGCCGAACGCGGCCTCCATCTCGCGGCGCACCTTCACGGCCGAGTCGTTCGGGTCGTAATCGACGTCGGCCCATTTCAGCCGCTCGCCCATGGCGACGTCGCGCTTGAGCTTCACGTCGTGGGCGAGCCCGAGCGGCAGCAGGCCCTCGTCGAGCGAGCGCGCGGCGGGCGTCTGCTTGCCCCAGACGCAATAGCCGCCCTCGCCGTCGAGCATCTCGCCGCGCTTGAGGTCGCGCTTGGCGGTCGCGACCACGTCGGAGCGGAAGCCCGTGGCGGCGCCGGTCGGCTCCCTGCGCAGCGCAGCGCTTGCGACCGAGATGCCGAGCTCGAGGCCGATCATGTGGGTCGGGCGGTAGAGCGCGATGTGCTCGAAGGTCTCGTCCGGGAGCATGTTGTACTCCTCGGCGCAGTGGCGCACGTAGTCGTGGCCCGCCTTCACGACCACATAGGTGCCCATCTGCAGGTGGTTCGCGACCGGCGACTTGTCGCGGTGGAGCGAGGAGACGACCTCCGTGGTTCCCGTGATCGCGAGCACGCCGCCCTCGCGCTTCGGCTTGCACACGCGCGCGAGCTCCTCGACCGAGGCGGGCGGGAACGACAGGCCCTCGGGCTGCGGCAGGAGGCCGGTGGCGTTGCACACTGCCGTCATCTCGATGCCGGACTTGGTGCCGTCGACGAAGGAGTTGAACATCTTCGGGTTCATGCCGCCGCGCGCGGCCTTCTCGGGCGTGAGCCGGAAATTCTCCCACACCGTGTCGGGCGTCGACTGGTGGAAGGTCGGGTGATAGCGCGTGCCCTTGCCGGCCGAGACCACCTCGAAACCGCAGGCACGCGCCCAGTCCACGTGCTCGCAGATCAGCGCCGGCTGGTCGCCCCAGGCGAGGCTGTAGACGACGCCGGCCGCGCGCGCCTTGGCGGCCAGGAGCGGCCCCGCCACCACGTCGGCCTCCACATTGACCATGACGATGTGCTTGCCGTGCGCGATCGCGGCGAGCGCGTGGGCGATGCCGGCCTTCGGGTCTCCGGTCGCCTCGATCACGACCTCGATCTCGGGAAACGCGATCAGGGCGCGCGCGTCCTCGGTCAGATGGGTGCGCCCGCTCCTGAACGCGTCGCCGAGCGAGGCGGCGCCGGCGGCCTGCGGGTCCCAGCCGCAGGCCGCGAGCGCGCTCTGCGCGCGCGCCACGCTGAGGTCGGCGAGGCCGAGGAGATGCATGCCGCGGGTGCGCCGCACCTGCGCCAGGAACATGGTGCCGAACTTGCCGGCCCCGATCAGCCCGATCCGGACGGGTCGTCCCGCCGCCTCGCGCTCGAGCAGCATGGCATGCAGGTTCACGTGAAGTCCTCCGGGCGCTTTTTTTGGGGGCGCGATCGAAACACGGCCCGAAACGCGAAGCAAGGCGCGGCGCGCGCGGCGCGTCAGCGGCACA
>PQAH01000192.1 GCA_003105195.1 Bradyrhizobiaceae bacterium | reverse complement strand
TCGGCGCGAATGAGCGTCGCATGGCCGCCGAGCGCATCGACGATGGCGCGTATGGCCGTCGCTTGAGCGTCCGCCGCCGTCTCGAGGCGCGAGCCAGACGAGGCCGCCGGCCCAGTCGTAGTAGAGCTCGGCATCGGCCTGGCCGGCGACCGCGGCGGCGACCGCCTGGGCGCGCGAGGGCACCGTCGAGATGCGCCACAGCGCACGGCTCCCGGCCGGGCCGGCGGCCGCGAAGGCCGTGACGTCGCGGATCGCGCGCCAGAACCGGCGCGAGGCGCTCTCGGTGATCTGCGCGACGGTGCCGAAGGGTTTCAGCAGCGCCTCGAGCATCGCCTTGCGCTGGGCGATCGAGGGCGGGACGCCCTCGAGGCGCAGCGCCGTCATGGCGCGGCCGGACGTGGCGCCGTCCACCACCCGGGAGGCCACCGGGCCCGGCAGGTGGGCGGCGCCGGAGACATCGGCCGAGGAGCCCATGGCGAGGCCCATGGCGCGGATCGCATCCGCGTCGGCGAGGCCGGTGACGAACACGGTCTGCTCGGTCTCGGCGCGCGGCAGCACCTTGATGGTCACCTCGGTCATGGCTGCGAGCGTGCCGAAGGAGCCGGCGAGCACCTTGCAGAGATCGTAGCCCGTGACGTTCTTCACGACGCGCCCGCCCGAGCGGAAGGTCTCGCCGCGCCCGGACACGGCGGTCACGCCGAGGAAGTGGTCGCGCGCGGCGCCCGCCTTGATCCGGCGCGGGCCCGACAGGTTGGCGGCGAGCACGCCGCCGATGGTGCCGCGGCCGAGACCGGGCCCGAAGATCGGCCCGTAGTCCATGGGCTCGAAGGCGAGCTCCTGGCCCTTGGCGGCGACGAGCGCCTCGATGTCGGCGAGCGGCGTCCCGGCCTGGGCGGTGAGCACCAGCTCCTCGGGCTCGTACTGGCTCACGCCCGCGAGCCCCGAGAGGTCGAGGGTCAGGTCCCATTGGGCGGCGCGGCCGATGCCGCGCTTGGTGCCGTGGCCGACGATCTCCAGCGTCCGGCCGTCGGCGAGGGCCGCAGCCACGGCATCCTCGACGTCCTTGGCGTCGCGAGGCTTCAGGAGGTCGGTCATGGGGGTCGGTGCTCTATCGCGGGCGCACGATCCCGCCGACAAGCCGGCTCCCCGCTTTTCGGGATCATGCGCTAGAACCTCGGAATGTCGGGGAACGGCAGGGCGCCGCCGCGCACATGCATGCGGCCGAGCTCGGCGCAGCGATGCAGCGTGGGAAACATCTTGCCGGGATTGAGCAGGCCCTTCTCGTCGAAGGCGCATTTCACGCGCTGCTGCTGCTCGAGGTCGATCTCGCTGAACATCGCGGGCATCAGGTCGCGCTTCTCCACCCCGACGCCGTGCTCGCCGGTGAGCACGCCGCCGACCTCGACGCAGAGCCTGAGGATATCGGCGCCGAAGGCCTCGGCGCGCTCGAGCTCGCCGGGCCGGTTGGCGTCGTAGAGGATCAGCGGATGCAGGTTGCCGTCGCCGGCGTGGAAGACGTTGGCGACGCGCAGGCCGTAGCGCTCCGACATCTCGCGCATGCGCGAGAGCACCAAGGGCAGCTTGGCGCGCGGGATGGTCCCGTCCATGCAGTAGTAGTCGGGCGAGATGCGTCCGGCGGCCGGGAAGGCCGCCTTGCGCCCGGCCCAGAACAAGAGGCGTTCCTCCTCCGAGCCGGAGAGCTTCAGCGTGGCGGCGCGGCAGGCCGCCGCGATCTCGCTCACGCGGGTGACCAGGTGGTCGACCTCGGCCTGCGGGCCGTCGAGCTCGACGATCAGCAGCGCCTCCACGTCGAGCGGGTAGCCGGCCTGCACGAAGGCCTCGGCCGCGTGGATCGCGGGGCGGTCCATCATCTCCATGCCGCCCGGAATGATGCCGGCGCCGATGATGCGGGCGACGCAGTCGCCGGCATCCTCGGAGCTCGGGAAGCCGACCAGGACGGCGCGCGCGGTCTCGGGCTTCCTGAGGATGCGCACCGTCACCTCGGTGACGACGCCGAGCAGGCCCTCCGACCCGACCACGACGCCGAGCAGGTCGTAGCCGCCGGCATCGAGGTGGCGGCCGCCGAGCCGCACCACCTCGCCGGTCATCAGCACCAGCTCGCAGCCGAGCACGTTGTTGGTGGTCAGGCCGTATTTCAGGCAGTGCACGCCGCCGGAATTCTCCGCCACGTTGCCGCCGATCGTGCAGGCGATCTGCGAGGACGGGTCGGGCGCGTAATAGAAGCCCGCGTGCTCGACCGCGCGCGTGATCGCCAGGTTGGTGACGCCGGGCTCGGCGACGACCACGCGGTTGTCGAAATCGATCTCGCGGATGCGGTTGAACTTGGCCATGCCGAGCAGCACGGCGTCGGCGAGCGGCAGGGCGCCGCCGGAGAGCGAGGTCCCGGCGCCGCGCGGCACGACCTTGACGCCCTCGGCATGGCAGTAGCGCAGGATGCGCGCGACCTGGTCGGCGGTCTCGGGCAGGACCACGACCATCGGAAGCTGGCGATAGGCGGTGAGCCCGTCGGACTCGTAGGGCCGCATCTCGGGCTCGGCCGCGATCACGCCCTCGCCCGGCACGATCGCGCGCAGCGCACGGACGATCTCGGCTCGGCGCGCGAGCACCTCAGCGTCGGGTTCGGGCATCGTCACGGACACGGGGACACACCTCCGGAGCGCGGCGGGCGCACTATAGCGGGATATCCGGGAAATCCGACCGCCTCGCGCGCCCTCGCGGCGGCCGGCCCGGGAGCGGATGCCACGCTGCCGCACGGGCGCCCACGGAGACAAGATCGTTGACAGCCGTCAATTGCCCGGCCATTCCGGGCCCGGGCGACGCGGATCGCGGGACCGGATGTTCCGCGCACGAGCCATATGGGAGACGCGACGATGATGAGAGCCTTGGCGATTGCGGCCATCGTGACGGCGGGAGCGGCGGGCGGCGCGGTGGCGCAGGACCTTGCCGCCGGCGAGACCTCCTACAAGAAGTGCCTTGCTTGCCACGCCATTGGCGAGAACGCCAAGAACAAGGTCGGCCCTGTCCTCAACGGGCTCGAGGGGCGCAAGGCCGGGACCGTCGAGGGCTACAACTACAGCGCGGCCAACAAGAACTCCGGGATCACCTGGGACGCGCAGACCTTCGCCGAGTACATCAAGGATCCGCGCGCCAAGATCCCGGGCACCAAGATGGTGTTTCCGGGCATCAAGAACGAGAACGAAATCAAGAACCTGTGGGCCTATCTCAGCCAGTTCGACGCGCAGGGCAAGAAGAAATAGACCGGCCCGTGCGTCGGGTTGACCTGTCTCAATACGGCGGCACCCCGATGCCGTAGCTTTCGCGGCGCAGCCGGGTTCCCCGGCGCCCCTGACGAGCAGAGGACGTCATGATCAAGGATATCGTGGTGAGTCTGTCGACCGGCGACGGTCGGGAGGTGGCCGGAAGCTACGCGGTCTCGGTGGCCGAGGCCTTCGAGGCGCACGTGCTGGCGATCGCCTTCGCACTCGAGCCGGTGATCCCGCCGACCTTCATGGGCGGCTTCCCAGCCGACCTGATCGAGGCGCAGCGCGCCGAGGGCGAGAAGTCGGCACGCGGCGCGATCACCGGATTCGAGCAGGCCGCGCGGCGCGCCGGCGTCTCGGCGCAGTCGCACGTGTTCACGACCAGCCTCGCCGGCGCCGCCGACACCTTCGGGCGCATCGCACGGCGGTTCGACCTGTGCGTCGTGCAGCAGGCCGAGCCGGACAAGGTCGCGCCCGAGGATCTGATCATCGAAGGCGCCCTGTTCGAGTCCGGCCGGCCCGTGATCGTCGTGCCCTACATCCAGCGCGGCGGCCTCAAGCTCGATCGCGTCATGCTGTGCTGGGACGGCAGCCGCAACGCGGCGCGCGCGATCGCGGATTCGATGCCGCTGCTCGCCAAGGCCAAGGCGGTCGACGTCGTGATCGTGGCGAGCGAGGCGCCGAAGAGCGACGAGCTGCCGGGCGCCGACATGGCGGAGCACCTCGCGCGCCACGGGCTCAAGGTCGACATCAAGCGCATCGTCTCGAAGGAGACCGACGTCGCGAGCACGATCCTGTCCCACGCGGCCGACACCTCGGCGGACTTCATCGTGATGGGCGGCTACGGCCACTCGCGCCTGCGCGAGTTCGTGCTCGGCGGCGCCACCCGCGGCATCCTCGGCGCGATGACGGTGCCGGTGCTGATGTCCCATTGACAGGGACGCGGCCTTCCCGCTGACTGACCCGGCGCCGCGAAAGGCGGCGCCGGGTGGTACAGCGCGGACGGCACCATGGGCGCCTATCCGAAAGAGTGGGAGCATCACGACGTGCTGCCGGACGGACGGCGCGTCTTCGTGCGTCCGATCAAGCCGGAAGATGCGGCGCTCTATCCGGATTTCCTCGCGGCCGTGACGGCGGACGACCTGCGCCTGCGATTCTTCACCGCGGTGCGAGAGCTCACCGAGGAGCAGATCGCTAGGCTGACGCGGCTCGACTACGACCGCGCCATCGCCTTCATCGCGCTCGACCCGGGCAGCGGCGGGATGCTCGGGGTCGTGCGCCTGCACCGGGACGGCGACGGCACGGGCGGCGAGTATGCGGTGCTGGTGCGCTCCGCGCTCAAGGGGCGCGGGCTCGGCTGGCTCCTGATGCGGCGGATGATCGACTACGCGCGCGCGGTCGGGCTCGCGCGCGTCCACGGCCAGGTGCTGGCCGAGAACGCGACCATGCTGCGGATGTGCGAGGAGCTCGGCTTCGAGATCGCCGACGAGCCGGGCGAGGCCGCGATCAAGCTGGTCACGCTGCCGCTCGGGGCGCCGCGGCCGAAGGCCGCCTGACGGCCGCCTCAGCCGGCGACCGCGCCCTCGTCCCGGCGCGGCAGCACGGTCTGCACCACGAGGCCGCGGGCATGGGCATCCACGATTCCGACCGAGCGCAGGGCGAAGAGCGTCATCGCCTGCACGGCGTCGCGCAGCCGCGCCGGGTCGCCGTCGACCGGCGGTGCGAGCGGCCCCACCAGCCCCTCGAGCAGCGCGCCGACCAGCGCGGCCGCCGCAATGGCGGTGTCCTGGCTCGGCAACTGCCCGCGCGCCATGGCGGCCGCGAGGCGCTGCTCGATCTCCGCGGCGAGCGCCTTGCGGTAGACGATGCGCACCTTGTCGACGCCGGCGTCGACCGGCTCGGCCAGCACCGCCCAGGCGAGGTGCCGGTCGCGCAGCGCGCGCGCCGCGAAGGTCGCGAGCGCGGCCGCGAGCGCCGACAGGGGACCGGGCGCGGCGTCGGCGGCGCGCCGCATGCGGCTGATCTCCTGCTCCGAGACCGCCGCCACCAACGCGGCGACGAGCTCGGTCTTGGACGGGAAGTAGCGATAGACGGTTCCGGCCGCGATGCCGGCACGCCTGGCGACGGGCGCGATCTGCACCCCCGCCATGCCGGCCTCGCCGGCCAGCGCCTGCGCGCCCGCGATGATGGCGGCATGCCGCTCGGCCAGCCGCCGGACCACTTTCTCGGTGCGCCTGTAGGGCATCCGTCGCGACTCGCCCCGATCGTTCCAAGGACTGAACTCCTGTTCAGGTCGGGACGCAAGGGGCGAATGCGCCCTCGGCGCATGAAAAATGGCCGGGCATGGACCCGGCCATTCGAGCGGTCGAGCCCGCAATGCGCCGCGTCAGGCGCGGCGGGCGGCGAGCGACTTGTCGCGGATGGCGCCGAGGGTGGTCGAGGTCGTGATCCCCTCGGGATCGACCCGCAGGTGGAGGATCGCAGGCTTGCCGGACTTCTGCGCGGCCTCGAAGGCGGGCGCGAAGTCGGCGGTCCGCTCCACGGTCGCGCCGAAGCCGCCGAAGGCCTTCGCATAGGCCGCGAAATCCGGATTGCGCAGCGCCGTGCCGATGACGCGGCCGGGATACTCGCGCTCCTGGTGCATGCGGATGGTGCCGTACATGCCGTTGTCGACGATCGCGACGGTGATCGGCAGGTCGTACTGGACCGCGGTCGCGAACTCCTGGCCGTTCATCAGGAAGTCGCCGTCGCCCGCGAGGCAGAACACGGTGCGCTCCGGATAGAGGCGCTTGGCCGCGATCGCGGCCGGCACGCCATAGCCCATCGAGCCCGAGGTGGGGCCGAGCAGCGTGCCGAAGCGGCGGAAGCGATAGAAGCGGTGCAGCCAGCCCGAGAAATTCCCGGCGCCGTTGCAGAGAATGGAATCCGGCGGCAGCACGCCGCGCAGCCACACCATGATCTCGCCGAGGTTGACGGCCCCCGGCATCGCGGTCGCGGCCTCGGTCCAGGCCAGATAGTCGTCGTGCGCGCTCTTCGCCTGGTCGCGCCAGCGGATCTCGTTCGGCGGCTGCAGGCCCTCGAGCGCCGCCGCGAAGGCGGTGGGCGAGGCGTTGATCGCGAGATGCGGCCGGTAGACCCGGCCGAGCTCCTCGGCGCCCGGATGGACGTGCACCAAGGTGGTCTTGGGCGTCGGGATGTCGAGGACCGTGTAGCTCTGCGAGGGCAGCTCGCCGAGACGGCCGCCGAGGAGGATCACGAGGTCCGCCGCCTTGATGCGGCTCACCAGCTTCGGGTTCGGGCCGACCCCGAGATCGCCCGCGTAGCAGGGATGCAGCGCGTCGAACAGGTGGCCGCGGCGGAAGGTGGTCACGACCGGCAGGGCGAAGCGCTCGGCGAAGCGCCCGACCGCCGCATAGGCGGCCTCCGACCAGCGGCTGCCGCCGAGCAGCATGACCGGCCGCTCGGCGCGCCACAGGAGCTTCTGCAGCCGCGACATGTCGGCGAGGCCGGGCCAGGTCTCGACCGGCTCGGCCGCAAGCGCGTCGGCGACCGAGACCCGCTCCACCAGCATATCCTCGGGCAGCGCCATCACGACCGGCCCGGGCCGGCCGCTGGTCGCCGTGTAGAAGGCGCGCGACACCAGCTCGGGGATGCGCGCCGGGTCGTCGATCTCGGTCGCCCATTTGGCAACCGTGCCGAACACCGCGCGGTAATCGAGCTCCTGGAAGGCCTCGCGCTCGCGCATGTCGCGCGCGACCTGGCCGACGAACATGATGAGCGGCGTCGAGTCCTGGCGCGCGATGTGGAGGCCCGGCGAGCCGTTGGTGGCGCCGGGGCCGCGCGTCACGAAGGCGACGCCCGGACGCCCGGTGAGCTTGCCCACGGCTTCGGCCATCATCACGGCGCCGCCCTCCTGGCGGCACACCGTGACCGCGACGTCGCGATCGTGGAAGGCGTCGAGCGCCGCCAGGTAGCTCTCGCCCGGCACACAGAAGGCATGGCGCACGCCCTGGGCGACGAGCTGGTCCACCAGCACCTCGCCGCCGCTGCGCGTGTTGTCCTTGTCTCGCATGGTTCCGTCCTGCTTGGTCGCGTCCCGAAGCGGTTCGCCGGACCGGTTCTCGCTATCGCCAACTCCCGATCGGCGCAACGGCTACGGCGCGCCGGAGCCCGTGCGGGAGGCGATGCGTCACGCAGGGTGGACCGCCGGCGGCGAGGCGGCCGGGAGACCGCGGACGCCGTCGTACGCAATCGGCCCGCGCGCCGATATCGGCGCCGGGGCCCGCATCACGCGGGTGCGGCGATGTTCCGACAAATGCGCGGCGGCGCGCCGGGCCGCTCCCGGGAACTGTGCGCGGGAGCGCCGCTGCGGATCAGCGGCGGCGACCCGACATCTGCACCACCAGGTCGACGATGGAGCGGCGCAGATTGGAGTCGTCGAGCTCGGAATAGGCGCGCAGCAGCCGGAACGCGCCCGGCACCGTGAGCAGCTTGAGCGGAGACGCCTCGCCGCTGGCGCGGATCTCGTCGTCGTCCAGGACCTCCTTGCCCGTGAAGAAGGTGTTCACGGGAACGCCGAGAACCTCGGCAATGCGCGTCAGGCGGCCCGCGCCGACACGATTGACGCCTTTCTCGTATTTTTGAACCTGCTGAAACGTCACGCCCAGGTGGGTGGCGAGCGCCGTTTGCGACATGCCCCGCGCGAGTCGCTGTATTCTGATCCGGTGGCCGACTTCGACATCGACCGGATCAGGTCTTTTCACTGACATCGTCTGTGGTCTCCATGACAAAAAAATCCGGCGCGCTCCCACCAAAGGCGCCGGGCATCGGGAACACTATCAGGAGTCGCTGCGCTGGGCGAGTGTCGTGAAGCCCGTTCACCGAAGCTTAACGCACAACGCGCAGGAGAGTCATTGATATCGTTGACGAAAACGGCTGACGTTTCCTAGTTTGAAACTAGTCTTCAATTGACGGTTCGGGGCGGCTTCTCGCTGTCGCTCTGGGCGAGGTATTGCGCGACGGCGAGGATCCGGGCGGCCTCGGGCGAGGCCAGCGTGAGGATCCCGCGCGGATCGAGCTGCGCCGCGACCGCCTTCGGGTCGCGCGCAAGCGCGACGAAAGCCTCGATGGCGGCGCGGGTGTCTTCCGGCATGGCCGCGATGGCACGCAGCAGGAACAGCATGCCGGGCTCGCGGGTCAGGTAGTGCAGCTCGAACAACTCGGCCGGATTGGCGCGGCCCGCGATCAAGGTGCGGATCACATGCGCGGCACCGGATTTGGGGCGCCGCGGGGGGCGGCGCGACGACGAACGACTCATGAGCGACTTCCCTTGTGTGCGGCCTTTGCGGCTCTTGTCCTCGACGATCCTGGGTGGAGCCTGCGGGCGCGCCGCGCATCGCATGAACCGTGGGCACGCCGTCGCGCTACGCGGCACCTGCGATCGGTGACGGGTGCTTGGCCGGCCGCCAGGTCCACCACCCGGCGCATGTCGATGGCCAAATGCAACAGGTGCCCCCTTCGCACGACGAGCGCTGACGCGTGCGTGGCCCATGGACACGCTATCGTCGACCATCGCGACGCGCAAGAAGCTTCGGCCGTCCGGCGTGCGTGACGGGTTCACGCCGGCGATGCGAATTCGATGACGGTCTTGATGTCGCCGGGCAGCGGCGCGAGCGCCTCGCGCCAGCGTGCCAGCGGCACGCGCCGCGAGATCAGCCCCGCGAGCCAGGCCCGGTCGGCCTGCGCGAGCGCGGCCGCGGCCGTCTCGAAATGCGCGCGGTTGGCGTTCACGGTGCCGAAGGCGACGCCATTGTTGAGCACCATGGCGCGGTTGATGAGGCCGATGTCGACCGGGCCCATGCGGCCGACGCCGGAGAGCCCCGCGAGGCAGACGATTCCGGCCGGGGCCGTGCGGCCGAGCACCGCCGCGATCACGGGCACCGCGCCCGTGCATTCCATGATGATGTCGGGCGCCAGCGCCTCGAGCGCCGCAAGGTCGCCGGCGAGATGCGCGGCGCCGAGCGCGCGGACGAGCGCGGGCTTCGGTCCCTCCGTGTTGCGGTCGAACACCGTGACGTCGAGGCCGCGCTGGCGCCCGAGCAGCGCGGCGAGGAGGCCGATCGGCCCCGCGCCGGTGACCAGAACGGTGCGCGGGCGAAACGCGCGGTCGCGGCGGCCGATGCGATCGACGTGATCCCAGGCCTTGGCGACGACGCTCGCGGGCTCGAGCAGCACGCCGCACAGGCCGAGGGCCGGATCGACCTTGACGGCGAAATCGGGCTCCAGGCGGAAGCGCTCGGCGCCGTAGCCGTGACGCTCCTTGATGCCGCGCTCGGTGTAGCGGCCATTGCGGCACATGTCCCATTCGCCGGTCGCGCAGGCCGGGCACGGCACCGGGTCGGGACGACGCACGATGCCGACCACGCGGTCGCCCGGCCGCAGGCCGCAGCCCGCCGGCGCTTCGATCACCTCGCCGAGCGACTCGTGGCCGAGGATCAGCCGGTCCGCGCCGGGCGGTGCCCTGCCGTATTCGGCGGCGAGGATCTCGCGGTCGGTGCCGCAGACGCCGAGCGCGAGCGCGCGCACCAGCACGGCGCCGTCGCCTGGATCGGGCTCGGGCATCTCGGCAAGCGTGGCCGAATCCGCAACGCCGGGACGAACCGTGATGGCGAGCATTCCGCCTCCGCGCCTGGCCCCGCACGGTCAATGCGCGGGCGCGCGCAGCGTTCCGGACTTCAGGTCGCGGCCTCGACCGAGATGACACGGAAGGTGTGCATCTCGCCGTCCTCGTCGCGGATCGAGACGTATTCGCCCGGTCGGAAGGCGTGCGCGCCGAAGCGATAGCCGGCCTCGTCGTCCTCCTCGGCCGTCGCGTCGTAGTCGAACACCCACTGGGCATGGTCCCGCCCGCCGGCCTTGTGGACCAGCCGGCCGAGCTCGTCCTCCTCGCCTTCCCAGAAGCGGCGCACGCCGCAGCGCTCGCGATACTTGCGCCAGAGCTCCACGTCGATGTGCCCCGTCTCGTCGAGCGGCGCCACGAACTCGTAGCCGTGGCGGTTCGAGCCCGAAGGGAATTCCTTCGAGCGGGCAAGGTGGAGCCGGATGCGCTTGAGCACATGCGGCAGCTGGGTCATGGCAGGTCTCCTCGGTCGAATCCGCATCTGTCTAGCCTGTACGGAACGGATGAAATTGATATCCCTCAATGCCCGGGCCGGGTGGCGAGGCCCTATCCTAACGTCTTGGAACCGCCCATGCACCATCAGGTGGAATCGCAGGACGAGGTCTTCGGTTTCATGGGCGAGGCCGCGACGCACGGCCATGCCGTGCAGCGGATCGACACCCATGCGGCCGCCGTCTTCCTGGCGGGCGAGCGGGCTTACAAGATCAAGCGCGCGGTCCGGTTCCCGTTCCTCGACTACGGCACCCTCGATAAGCGCAAGCAGGCCTGCGAGGCCGAGCTCGAGGTGAACCGGCCCTTCGCGGGCGCGCTCTATCGGCGCGTCGTCGCGATCACGCGGGAGGCGGACGGGCGCCTCGCCCTCGACGGGGCCGGCACACCCGCGGAATGGGCGGTGGAGATGCGCCGCTTCGATGTGGAGGCGACGCTCGACCGGCTGGCGGAGCGGCGCGAGATCGACCTCGCGCTGGCCGACGCGCTCGGCCGGGCGGTCGCGGCCGCCCATGCGGGCCTTCCCGAAGTGGCGGCCGAGCCCTGGCTCGCGATGCTGGCGCGCACCCTCGACCAGAACGACGCGGAGCTCGCCGAATGGCCGGACCTGTTCGCGCCGGCGCGCGTGACCGAGCTCGGCCGCGCGAGCCGGACAGCGCTGGCGCGGCTCGTCCCGCTGCTGCGCGCGCGCGGCGCGCGCGGGCTGATCCGGCGCGGGCACGGCGACCTCCATCTCGGCAACATCGTGCTGATCGAGGGGACGCCGGTCGCCTTCGACGCCATCGAGTTCGATCCGCTGATCGCGGCGGGCGACCTGCTCTACGACCTCGCCTTCCTGCTGATGGATCTCGTGGAGCGCGGCCTCGGTACAGCCGCCAATGTCGTGCTCAACCGCTATCTCGTGGAAACGCGGCGGGCGGAGGATCTCGACGCGCTCGCGGCGCTGCCCCTGTTCCTGTCGCTGCGCGCCGCGATCCGCGCCAAGGTGACGGCGGCGCGGCTGGAGACCGCGGCGGAGGACGCCAGGGCAGGTATCGCACGCAGCGCGCGCGGCTATTTCGATCTCGCCTGCGACCTGATCGCGCCGGCGGCGCCGCGCCTGGTCGCGGTCGGCGGCCTCTCGGGCACCGGCAAGTCGGCGCTCGCGGCCGCGCTCGCGCCCGAGATCGTGCCGGCGCCCGGCGCCGTCGTGCTGCGCTCGGATGTCGAGCGCAAGGCGCTGTTCGGGCTCGCCGAAACCGAGCGGCTTCCCGCGGAGGCATATCGCTCCGAAGTCGGCGCCCGGCTCTATGCGACGCTGACCGAGAAGGCGCGGCGCGTGCTCGCGGCCGGACACTCGGCGATCGTCGACGCGGTGTTCGCCCGGCCCGAGGAGCGCGCCGCGATCGCGGCCGTGTCGCCGGCTTTCCACGGCCTGTTCCTCACGGCCGATCTTGCGACGCGCGTGGCGCGGGTCGGCGGGCGCGCGGGCGACGCCTCGGACGCGGATGCCGCGGTCGCGCGCCGGCAGGAGAGCTACGATCTCGGCGCGCTCGACTGGACGCGGGTCGACGCCGGCGGCTCGCCGGAGGAGACGCGCGCGCGCGCGATGGCCGCGCTCGGCCTCACGGCCTCGAACTGACCCGGTCCACCTCGGCCATGGCGAGGAAGAAATGATAGAGCACGCGCGCGGGCGTGAGCGCCTGCAGGGACGTGCCGTCGCGCGCGATCTGGTTGTGCCACGAGGCGCCGTCCGGGCGCAGGTAGTGCGCGGCGAGCACGCGCATGTGGTCCTCGACCCGCGACCAGGCCTGCGGATCGCGGTGGTCCTCGGCGCGCGCGACGCAGGCCTTGATGTACTCGGTCTGCGGCCAGAAGGTCTTGGCATCGGCGGCGAGGCTGCCGTCGCGGTTCACCCCGTCGAAGACGCCGCCGGGCTTCCCGACATCGGTCTCGAGGCCGTGGCGCACGGCGAAATCGTAGAGCCGGTCGGCGACCGCCAGCGCGTCGGGCCTGCCCGCATGGCGGTGGAAGTCGTGCAGCAGCCAGACCCATTCGAAGTGATGGCCGGGCTCGCGCCACAGCCCCGCCGGCCCCGCGACCGGGATCAGGTCTTCGGTCAGGAACTCGATCAGCGTGCCGGTCCCGCGATCGAAGAGCCTGCGGTCGAACAGGTCGACGAGCGCGGCCGCGCGGTCGAGCCAGACGCCCTTTCGGGTCGCGGCATGGAGCGCGAGTGTCGCCTCGAGCAGATGCATGTGCGGGTTCTGCCGCCGCGGCAGCTTCGGCTCGCCGCCCGGCAGGTACTCCTCGACGAAGCCGCCGTGGCGCGGATCCGACAGACGCGTCTCCAGGAAGGCCCAGGTCGCCTCGGCGAGGTCGAGCGGCGCGCGCTCGCCGGACGCGCGGGCATACCAGGCGAGCGCGAACAGCACGAAGGCCTGGTCGTAGAAATCGCGCGTGGCATCGGCCGGCGCGCCTGCGCTCGTCACGGCGCGGTACCAGCCGCCGTCGGGCGCGCGGCAGGCGCGGGTCAGGAACGCATAGCCGTGCGCGGCCGCCTCGGCGTAACGCGGCTCGGGGCTGAGCAGGGCAGCGTGGCTGAACACGTAAGTGAGCCGCGCCTGGACCAGCACATGGCGGCGCTCGCTGCGCACCGGCCGTCCCTCGGAGTCGAGGGCCTCGAGGAAGCCGTCACGATCCTCGATCCGGGAGAGCCAGAACGGCATCACGTGGTCGCGGAGCCAGGGCCGCAGCGTGCCGCGCAGGTCCTCCGGATCGTAGCGACGGTCCATGGCGGCTCCGCTCACAGGCCCGCCGCGCGCGCCGCCGCGGCGGCGGCCATGCCGAGGAACACGGCCAGGAACTCGTTGCGGCGCAGGATCATGGAGACGACCACGACCGCGATCGCCAGCCCCGCACTGGCACCGCCGCGGGCAACGAGCGGCACCACGGTGGCGGCGAGGATCGCGCCCGGCAGCGCCTCCAGCGTATGGCGCACGCGCCGCGTCATCGGCACATGGGCCATGAGCCAGAAGCCGGCGACGCGCACCAGATAGGTCGCGCCCGCCATCGCGAAGATCGCGACGACCGGCGCATAGCCCTCAGTCGCGGTCATCGAGCAGGCCTCCGATCAGCGCGCCGGCGAGCGCGCCGATGACGATGAACCACCAGCCCGGCACGAGATGCGCGGCCGCGAGCGCGACCGCGCCCGCGACCGCCCAGCCGACGCCGCGGCGTGGCCCGCGCCAGAGCGGGATCATCATGGCGGCGAAGAAGGCCGGCATCACGAGGTCGAGCCCGAAGCGCTTCGGATCGCTCACCACGGCGCCGAGCAGATAGCCCGGCACGGTGGAGCCGACCCAGAACACCCAGAGCGTGAGCGCGACGCCGAGAAAGACCGCGGCGTCGCCGCCACCCTCGGTGCGATAGCGGATCGCGACCAGCCAGTTGGCATCCGTGGTGGTGAGCAGCGCCGGATAGACCTGCCAGGCCGGCAGCGGGCCGAACCAGGGCCGCAGCGAGGCGCCCATCAGCAGGAAGCGCATGTTGACGATGGCGGTCACCACCGCGATGGAGGCGACGGTGGCGAGCGTGAGCGGCTCGGCCCACACCTCCATGGCGACGAGCTGCGAGGCGCCCGCGAACACGACGGCGCTCATCAGCACGGCCTCGGCGAGAGTGAGCCCCTTCTGCGCCGCGATGGTGCCGAAGGCGGCCGCGAACACGGCGGTGCCCGGCAGGAACGGCACCGCGAGGCGGGCGCCGAGCGAGAGGCCGGCCATCGACCAGTAGGGACTCGGGGGATGCTGGGTCATGGCGCAAGGGACCGGGACGATCGGTAGCAAAGCGCGGCCGGACCGGCAACGCGCGGCCGCGCCCGCGAGCCATGCGGCGCGCGCACGGGTTGACTTCGGGGAAGCGATGGCCGTCATTGGACCGAGGCAAACCGGGAGGACGGGTCCACCATGAGCAAGGTGTCGCAGAGCCAGTTCGAATTCCTGCGATCGATCGACACGCCGACGGTGTGCAACCTGGTCGAGATGGTCGCGCCCGAGCGCCGCGGCATCGGCTACACGGTCAAGCACCTGGTCTGCCCCTATCCGGACCTGCCGCCCATGGTCGGCTTCGCCAAGACCGTGACGACCCGGTCGAAGGACGCGGTGCCGCTCGGCCAGGCCTCCTACATGGACAAGCGGCTCGAGTATCTCGACTACGTCGCGGCCGCGCCGCGCCCGAGCGTCGTCGTGATCCAGGACCTCGACGATCCGCCCGGCTACGGCGCGTTCTGGGGCGAGGTGCAGTCCAACGTGCACAAGGCGCTCGGCTGCCTCGGCACCATCACGAGCGGCTCGGTGCGCGACATCCCGATGAACGCGCCCGGCTTCCAGATGCTGGCCGGCTCGATCTCGCCCTCGCACGCCTATGTTCACGTGGTCGATTTCGGCATCGACGTCTCGGTCCACGGCATGGACGTGGCGAGCGGCGACCTGATCCACGCCGACCAGCACGGCGCCGTGGTGGTGCCGGTCGACAAGATCGACGCCATGAAGGCCGCCCTCGACGGACTCATGAAGCGCGAGGCGCGCATCATCGAGGCCGCTCGCGCGCCGGGCGCCACGGTGGAGTCGATCAAGGCGGCGATTACGGGTTAGACTCGCTGTCGGCCCCGCACGGGATCACTCTCACTGTCCTCGCATCCGCTTGAGGATCAGCACCGAGAGATTGCCCTCGGGCACGTAGTCGGTCTTGCGCATCTCGAACTGCGTCGCGCCGATCCTGCGCACGCCCTCGCCGCAGAAGCTGATCAGGTTGTCGGCGTCGCCCTTGTCGACGACGAGGCGGAAGCTCGCGATCGGGCCGGACCAGTTGGCACCGGTCCTGAGCACGTAGTCGATGCGCTCCTCGAAGAAGGGCGGGGTCTCGGCCTTGGCGGCGACGCGCGCGCGCTCGACCGCGGCGAGGAAATCCCGGTCGATGCAGTACTTGCGGCGATACCCGGCCATGTACGGCTCGTTCTCGGCATGGCGGACGCCGACCGAGGTGCCGGCGGTGGCGCCGACGCTCGGCCGGTAGCGATGCGCGATCACGGTCTCGGCGCGGCTCGGAAAGGTCTGCTCCCAGTAGAAGGTGGTCTGCAGCACCCAGCGCGGCGCGAGATGGGCCCGCATGCCCTGGCCGATGTCGTATTCCTCGACCTCGGCGAGGCCGAGCCGCAGCAGCTCGTCCCAGCGCGCGCGCGGCAGCCGGTCGAGCGCCTCGCCGGTCGAGCGCAGGTGCGGCGCGAGCGGGATGCCGAGCTCGACGAGATGGCGCGTGCGGTCGATGCCGAGCGCGATCACGCGCTGCTCGACCTTGGTGGCGACGGGGGCGCCGTTCGCCTCGGTCCTGAAGTCGAGCAGGTTGACCGGGTCCTCGGTCGGCACCGCGATGTTGGCATCCTGGTGCTCGATGCGGATCTCGGGCATCGGGAAGGCCACCAGCACGGTGACGTCGCGGTCCGCCTTGTTGAAGAAGCGGTACTGCACGCGCACCTCGCGGGCCGAGACGTAGAGGTCCTCGGCGCGCATCTCGACGTCGGGGTTGGGCACGAAGACCAGGCCGCCGACCGTGAGCTCGGCGGTCGAGTCGTTGGCGCGCGCCGGGAACGCGGCGGCGAGGAGGAACACCAACAAGGAGACAAGGTTTCGCATGGGAGACCTCACGCGTTCCGCTGCAGCGTCTCGCGCGCGATGATGAGACGCTGGATCTCGGAGGTGCCTTCGTAGATGCGGGTGACGCGGGCGTCGCGCGCGAGCCGCTCGACGCCGGTGTC